>NC_021294.1:0-366339 GCF_000402035.1 Caballeronia insecticola | reverse complement strand
CGGACATCAAGCGGCGCGTCGAGAACAAGGAAGTGGTGATCGGCTTCGGCCATCCGGTGTACACGATCGCCGATCCGCGCAACAAGGTCATCAAGGAAGTCGCGAAGAAACTCTCGAAGGAAGCGGGCGATACCAAGCTTTTCGGCATCGCGGAACGGCTGGAAACGGTGATGTGGGACGCCAAGAAGATGTTCCCGAATCTCGACTGGTTCAGCGCCGTTTCGTATCACATGATGGGCGTGCCCACGGCCATGTTCACGCCGCTGTTCGTGATCGCGCGCACGTCGGGGTGGAGCGCGCACATCATCGAGCAACGCATCGACAACAAGATCATCCGGCCGAGTGCGAATTACACCGGACCGGAGAATTTGAAATTCGAGCCGCTCGACGCGCGCGTCTGATCACTTACCTTTTCGTATTCGCTCCGGCCTCGCACGCGGCCGGAGTTCTTCATTCAAAGACCTATTATGAGCAGCCACATCTCCAACGTCCGGCCCGATCCGGACAAGGTACTCGTCGATATAGTCGACTACGTTCTCAACTATCGGGTCGACAGCACGCTTGCGCTTGAAACAGCGCGCAACTGCCTGATCGACACGCTCGGTTGCGGACTCGAAGCCCTCTCGTACCCGGCCTGCACCAAGCTGATGGGACCGATCGTGCCCGGCACGATCGTCCCCAACGGCGCCAAGGTGCCGGGCACCCAGTTTCAGCTCGACCCGGTTCAGGCCGCCTTCAACATCGGCGCGATGATCCGCTGGCTCGACTTCAACGACACCTGGCTCGCCGCCGAATGGGGCCATCCGTCGGACAATCTGGGCGGCATTCTCGCCACCGCCGACTGGCTCTCGCGTAACGCGATCGCCTCGGGCAAGAAAGCCCTCACGATGAAAGACGTCCTGATCGCGATGATCAAGGCGCACGAAATTCAAGGCTGCATCGCGCTGGAGAACTCCTTCAACAAGGTCGGCCTCGATCACGTTTTGCTCGTGAAGCTGGCGTCGACGGCGGTTGTCGGGCAGATGATCGGACTCACGCGCGATGAGCTCATCAACGCGGTCTCGCTCGCTTTCGTCGATGGCCACTCGCTGCGCACGTATCGTCACGCGCCGAATACGGGCTCGCGCAAGTCGTGGGCCGCAGGCGATGCGACTTCTCGCGCCGTGCGTCTCGCGCTGATCGCGAAGACCGGCGAAATGGGCTATCCGTCTGTTTTGACCGCTAAAACATGGGGCTTTTACGACGTGCTCTTCAAGGGCAACGAATTCAAGTTCCAGCGTCCGTACGGTTCGTACGTGATGGAGAACGTGCTCTTCAAGATCTCATTCCCCGCCGAATTCCACTCGCAAACCGCAGTCGAAGCCGCGATGACTTTGCACGGCAAGCTGAAGGCAGCGGGCAAATCGGTTGAAGACATCAAGAAGATCACGATTCGCACGCACGAAGCGGCGATTCGCATCATCGACAAGAAGGGGCCGCTGAACAATCCCGCGGACCGCGATCACTGCATTCAGTACATGATCGCCGTGCCGCTGATTCATGGCCGTCTTACCGCCGCAGATTACGAAGATTCGATCGCGCAAGATCCGCGCATCGACGTGTTGCGCGCGAAGATGGAATGCGTGGAAGACCCGCAATACACGAAGGATTATCACGACCCGGAAAAGCGCTCGATTGCAAACGCGCTCACCGTCGAATTCAACGACGGCTCGACGCTCGATGAAATCGCAGTCGAGTATCCGATCGGTCACAAGCGTCGTCGCGCGGACGGCATTCCGCTGCTCGTCGAGAAGTTCAGGACGAACCTGGCGCGCCGTTTCCCGCAGAAGCAACAGCAGGCGATCCTCGCGGTATCGCTCGATCAGGCACAGCTCGAAGCAATGCCGGTCAATGAATACGTCGATTTGTACGTGATCTGACGCGCGCAAGAGGGAGCATCGTCCGATGCTCCCTCGCGCATGCGTCGATTAATCGCGCACCCAATCCGCCCACAGCACGACGAGAATCGTCATCAGTGCCGGGCCGATGAACAGCCCGATCAGCCCGAACGTCTCCGCGCCGCCGAGAATCCCGAACAACACGAGCAGGAACGGCAACCGCGCCGAGCCGCCGATCAGCACCGGCCGCACTAAGTGCTCGGCGATGAACACCACGATCAAGCCGAATGCGGCGACACCGGCCGCCGAGATCATCGAGCCTTGCGCGAGCAGCCAGAGCGCCGAGCCGAGAAACACGATCGGCGCGCAGAACGGCAACATGGCCGCCACCGCCGTCAGCATGCCGAGCAAAGTCGCGTGCGGCACGCCGGTCACCGCGTAAGCGATCCCCAGCAGCGCCCCCTCGCCCAAGCCGACGACGACGAGTCCCACCACCGTGCTGCGCACCGATGCCGCCATGCGCCGCACGAGCGCCGCGCCATCCGCGCCGAACGCGCGGCGCGAGCCCGCCAGCAATTGCTCGCCGAGGCGCGACCCCGCCTGAAACACGAAGAACAGCGTCATCAGCATGAAGCCGAAAATAAAGACGCCATGCACGACGCGCCCGCCGAAATGACGCGTCATGGCCACGACGGTCGCGCTGTGCAGGTTCTTGACCGCCGGCGACGATTCGAGCGGCGTCGCAAGATTCGCCTGCCACCATTTCGCGACCTGCTGCGAACCCATCGGAATATGTTCGATGAATCCGGGCAGCGGAATGCCGGTACGCAACACGTCCTGAAAATAGCGGATCATGTCGTGCGCTTCGTTGATGGTCTGCGCCGCGACGATAAAAAACGGCACCACGAACAGCAGGCCAATGGCCGCTGTCAGCAGAATCGCAAGTGCGAGGTGGCTATGTTTGAACAACGGCCGGCGTTCGAGCCAGCCGAGCGCGGGCCACAACGCGATCGCGATCACGCTCGCCCACACGACCGCCGGAATAAACGTGCGCGCCGTATAGAGCGCGATCAGCACGAGCACCGTATAGAGCGCCGCCGACGCCGCGCGCTGCATTTTGCGCTTGCGATCTGACAAGTCCGGTGTGTCGTTGCGCGGTTGAATCTGCATAGGATGCGTGAGCCTTGTAATGAGCACGTAAAGCGAAATCGGAAACGTTCGCCCGCATTGTAATCACGCAGGAACCGTTCCACTCATCCGTTTTCCGAATCCGCGCAGGTTCGGAATGTTCTTTACAAAGACACAGTTTGCGCTCCCTATAATCGAAGCTCGATATCGATGCAGGGAATTCTGGAATGGCGGTATATGTCTCACGGACCGCAGTCGCAGCATGCGCGACGGTAGCGTTCCTCGCCGGATGTTCGACGGGCCTCGACCGGGCAAAGGAAGACAAGCTCAACGCGCAGTACGGCATCACGACATTGCCGGTCAAAGGCGGCGTCGAGATCCGGCTGCCCGAAGCCCCGCTTTTCGATACGGACGAGTCGAAAATTCGCGCGGGCCAGTCGCCGATGCTCGACCGCGTCGCGCAAGTGCTCAAGCGCAGCATGCGGCCGGTGCTGATCGAAGGCCATACCGATAACGAAGGCTCGCTCGGCTATAACCGCAAGCTGTCGGAAGCGCGCGCGGAATCCGTCGCGCAGGCGTTGGTCACGCGCGGCGTGCCGGCCGAGCGCATCAAGATCCGGGGCATGGCCTGGCTGCGGCCGATTGCCGGCAACGAAACCGCGCCGGGACGCGCACAGAACCGGCGCGTGGAAATTCTCGTGCGTGCCGAGAGCGAAACGACGCTGCTCGGCACGCCGCCGAAAGCCGGCCGCTAGGTTGCCGGGCCGCTAAGCCACTAAGTCGCTAGGCCGCCGGCGCGGTCTCCAGCACGAGCAACTGCGAGCCGTCCGCGACCTGATCGCCCACCGCGAACAGAATCTCGCCGATCTTGCCGGTGGACGGAGCCAGTATCGTGTGCTCCATCTTCATGGCTTCCATCACCATGAGCGGCGCGCCCTTCTCTACCGTCGCGCCCGTTTCCACGAGCACCGCGATCACCTTGCCCGGCATCGGCGCGGTGAGACGCCCTTCGTGCTCGGCGTCGCCCGCGTGGGCCATCAGGTTCTGCCACTCGAACTGCAACGCGGCGCCTTCGTGGAAGACGTGGAAGACGTCGCCATCGGTGAAGACGTGGCCTTTGATGAGCGCATCGTCGAGTTGCACGGCGAACGATGTCGCGCCGCTATGCGACCAGTCGAACCGCGCGCTCTCGCCGTTCAGTTGCAGGCGCTTGTCGTGATCTTTGGTGAACACGACCTTCAGCGTTTCGTCGGTATCCAGCGCGCGCCAGTTCAGGTCCTGACTGTAGCCGCCCGCCATGCGCCAGTGCGACAGCGCATCCCACGGCGAGTGACCGTGCGCTTCGCCGCCCTCGCGCGTGAGCAACGCGGCGCACGCCAGCGCGAGCGCCTTCTTGCGCGATACGCCCGAGGGCGCGAACAGCACATCGTGATGACGTTCGATCAGGCCCGTGTCGAGATCGCCCGCACTGAACGGCTCGCTCTTCACGATGCGTTGCAGGAACTCGACGTTCGTCGACAGCCCGACGATCTCGCACTCCGCCAGCGCGCGCGCCATGCGTGCGAGCGCATCGCGACGGTCGCGGCCATGCACGATCAGCTTCGCGATCATCGGGTCGTAGAACGGCGTGATCGCGTCGCCCTGACGCACGCCGCTGTCCACGCGCACGTCGCCGTCGAGCGAAAACTCGACCGCGTGCGGCATGCGCAGATGCTTGAGCGTGCCCGTCGACGGCAGGAAACCGCGCGACGGATTTTCGGCATAGATGCGCGCCTCGATCGCGTGGCCGTGCACCTTCAGCTCGTCCTGCGTGAGCGGCAGCGGCTCGCCCGCCGCCACGCGCAACTGCCATTCGACGAGATCGAGGCCCGTGACCATCTCCGTCACCGGATGCTCGACCTGCAGACGCGTGTTCATCTCCATGAAGTAGAACTGGCCGTCCTGCGTCATGATGAACTCGACCGTGCCCGCGCCCACGTAGTTCACCGCGCGCGCCGCCGCCACCGCGGCTTCGCCCATCGCGCGACGGGTGTCGTCGGCAAGGCCCGGCGCGGGCGCCTCTTCAAGTACCTTCTGATGACGGCGCTGCACGGAACAGTCGCGATCGAACAGATAGACCGCGTTGCCGTGTTTGTCGGCGAAAACCTGCACTTCGACGTGGCGCGGCCGCTGCAAATACTTCTCGATCAGCACGCGATCGTTGCCGAAGCTCGACGCCGCCTCGCGCTTGCACGACGCCAGCGCCGCCGCGAAATCCTCGCTCTTCTCGACGACGCGCATGCCCTTGCCGCCACCGCCCGCGCTCGCCTTGAGCAGCACCGGATAACCGATGCGGTCCGCTTCGCGCTGCAGCAGATCGGCGTTTTGATCGTCGCCGTGATAGCCCGGCACGAGCGGCACGGAAGCGTTCTGCATCAAGGCCTTCGCGGCGGCTTTCGAACCCATCGCGCGGATGGCGTCGACCGGCGGCCCGATGAACACGATGCCCGCCTTCTCGCACGCGTTCGCGAATTCCTCGTTCTCCGACAAAAAGCCGTAGCCCGGATGAACCGCCTGCGCGCCGGTCTTCAGCGCCGCCTCGACGATGCGCCCGATGCGCAAATAGCTCTCCGCCGCCGCCGAGCCGCCGACGTGCACCGCTTCGTCGCAGACATCGACGTGCTTGGCCTTCGCATCGGCGTCGGAATAGACGGCGACGCTGCCAACGTTTAAACGCTTCGCGGTCGCCGCCACGCGGCAAGCAATCTCGCCGCGGTTTGCAATCAGTATTTTGTTGAACATGGCATTGATCCGTGGGTCACATGCGGAACACGCCGAAGCGCGTGTCTTCGATGGGCGCGTTCATCGTCGCGGCAAGGCCCAGGCCGAGCACGTCGCGCGTCTGCGCGGGGTCGATCACGCCGTCGTCCCACAGGCGCGCGCTCGCATAGTACGGATGCCCTTGCGCCTCGTATTGATCGCGGATCGGCGCCTTGAACGCTTCCTCTTCTTCCTTCGACCACGCGCCGCCCTTCTTCTCGATGCCGTCGCGCCGCACCGTCGCGAGCACGGAGGCGGCCTGCTCGCCGCCCATCACCGAGATGCGCGCGTTCGGCCACATCCACAGAAAACGCGGCGAATACGCGCGGCCGCACATGCCGTAATTGCCCGCGCCGAACGAACCGCCGATGATCACCGTGAACTTCGGCACTTTTGCGGTGGCGACGGCAGTCACCATCTTCGCGCCGTTACGCGCGATGCCTTCGTTCTCGTACTTGCGCCCGACCATGAAGCCCGTGATGTTCTGCAGGAACACGAGCGGAATCTTGCGTTGCGCGCACAGTTCGATGAAGTGCGCGCCCTTCAGTGCCGACTCGGAAAACAGAATGCCGTTGTTCGCGACGATGCCGACCGGATGCCCCCAGATATGCGCGAAGCCGCAGACGAGCGTGGTGCCGTAGCGCGCCTTGAATTCATCGAAGGCGGAGTCGTCGACGATGCGCGCGATCACTTCGCGCACGTCGAAGGGCTTGCGCGTATCGACGGGAATCACGCCGTAGACGCTCTGCGGATCATGGCGCGGCGGCAGCGGCTCTTTCAATGCGAGCGGCGGCGCTTTCACGCGATTCAAATTGCCGACGATGCTGCGCGCGATGCCGAGCGCGTGGGCGTCGTTCTGCGCGAGATGATCGACGACGCCGGACAGACGCGTATGCACGTCGCCGCCGCCCAAGTCTTCGGCGCTGACTTCTTCGCCCGTCGCGGCTTTCACGAGCGGCGGGCCGCCCAGAAAGATCGTGCCTTGATTCTTCACGATGATCGATTCGTCGCTCATCGCGGGCACGTATGCGCCGCCGGCGGTGCACGAACCCATCACGACGGCAATCTGCGCAATGCCCTGCGCCGACATGTTCGCCTGGTTGTAGAAGATGCGGCCGAAGTGGTCGCGGTCGGGAAACACATCGTCCTGATTAGGCAGATTGGCGCCGCCGGAATCGACGAGATACACGCACGGCAACCGGTTCTGCTCCGCAATTTCCTGCGCGCGCAAATGCTTCTTCACGGTGACGGGATAGTACGTGCCGCCCTTCACGGTGGCGTCATTGCAGACGATCACGCACTCCTGCCCCGCAATGCGCCCGATGCCGGTGATGATGCCCGCGCCCGGCGCGTCGTCGTTGTACATGCCGTAGGCGGCCAGTTGCGACAGTTCGAGAAACGGCGTGCCCGGATCGAGCAATTGCGCAATACGATCGCGCGGCAGCAGCTTGTTGCGCGACACGTGACGATCGCGCGCGGCCTGACCGCCGCCTTCCGCGATCTTCGCGATCTTTTCTTTCAGGTCCGCGACGAGCGCCTCGAGCGCGTGCGCGTTGGTGCGGAATTCTTCGCTACGCGGGTTCAGTTTCGATTCGATGATCGCCATGACGTGCGCCCTCACGCCGTCTCGGCGAACAGTTCGCGGCCGATCAGCATGCGGCGGATTTCGCTCGTGCCCGCGCCGATTTCATAGAGCTTCGCATCGCGCCACAGACGGCCGACCGGATACTCGTTGATATAGCCGTTGCCGCCGAGAATCTGAATGGCTTCGCCGGCCATCCACGTGGCTTTTTCGGCGGTGTAGAGAATGACGCCCGCGCAGTCCTTGCGCACTTGACGCACGTGGCCCGTGCCGAGCGTGTCGAGCTGGCGGCCGACCGCGTACAGATACGCGCGGCATGCTTGCAACGTCGAGTACATGTCGGCGACCTTGCCCTGAATGAGCTGGAATTCGCCGATGGCCTGGCCGAACTGCTTGCGATCGTGGATATACGGCACGACCGAATCCATGCACGCGAGCATGATGCCGGTCGGGCCGCCCGCGAGCACGGCGCGTTCGTAATCGAGGCCGCTCATCAGCACTTTGGTGCCGCCGTTCAGCGCGCCGAGGATGTTTTCTTTCGGCACCTCGACGTTCTCGAACACGAGTTCGCCCGTATGCGAGCCGCGCATGCCGAGCTTGTCGAGCTTCTGCGCGACGGAAAAGCCCTTCATGCCCTTCTCGACGATGAACGCCGTAATGCCGCGCGGACCCGCTTCGATATCCGTCTTCGCGTAGACGACGAGCGTGTCGCAGTCCGGCCCGTTGGTGATCCACATCTTCGTGCCGTTGAGCACGTAATGGTCGCCCTTTTCGACGGCGCGCAGCTTCATGCTGACGACGTCCGAGCCTGCGTTCGGCTCGCTCATCGCCAGTGCGCCGATGTGCTCGCCGGACACGAGCTTCGGCAAATACTTCTGCTTCTGCGCTTCCGTGCCGTTGCGATGAATCTGGTTCACGCACAGATTCGAATGCGCGCCATACGACAGACCGACCGACGCCGACGCCCGCGAAATCTCCTCCATCGCGACCATATGCGCGGTGTAGCCCATGTTCGCGCCGCCGTACTCTTCGGACACCGTCATGCCGAGCACGCCCAAGTC
Organism: Caballeronia insecticola; assembly: GCF_000402035.1. Lineage (GTDB taxonomy): Bacteria > Pseudomonadota > Gammaproteobacteria > Burkholderiales > Burkholderiaceae > Caballeronia > Caballeronia insecticola. The sequence continues at coordinate 357,892 of NC_021294.1, read as the reverse complement.
GCCGAGCTTCTTCCACAGGTCCATCGGGAACTGGTCGGTGTGGTCGATTTCGGCCGCGCGCGGGGCGATTTCCTTCGACGAGAAATTGGCGAGCGTATCGCGCAACATGTCGATGTCTTCGCCCAACGCGAAATTCAGGCCGGGTAGGTTGCTCATGGGTTGTCTCCTCGAGAATGCGATGTTTTCGGCAGGCCCTGAAATTTGAGTCTTGCTCACACCGGGCCTAAATCCACGGAATGGGGCAATTTCACGCTCAAATCGGCTAGCCGTCAATAGGTTTTTGAGCTACGCTCACATTTATCCGCACGCTCATCGCCACTTTTCCGACAATGTCGACGCAAACCACCGCCACCGGCCGCCGCGCGCCCGCCGGAGTCAAATCGCAGCAGCGCGTGAAGGACATTCTGCAGGCGGGGCGCGACGTCTTCGCCGAAAAAGGCTACGACGCCGCAACGAGCGCCGAGATCGCGCAGCGGGCGGGCATCTCGGAAGCAACGGTTTTCAGCTATTTCAGCGGCAAGCGCGAACTGTGCGCGCGCGTGATCGCCGACTGGTACGACGAAATCATCAATGCCTTCGAAACCGGCCTGCCGCGCGACGGCTCGGTGCGCCAGCAGTTCGCGTTCATCGTGCGTACGCATTTGCGGCTGATGCTGATGAACGGCACGGGTCTCTGTGCGCTGGTGCTGTCGGAAGGCCGCACGAAGCAGCACGATCTGTCGGACACGCTCACGGAATTGCAGCGCCGCTACACCGCGCCGCTCATGGACGTGCTCGCGCGCGGCCAGGCGCTCGGTCACGTGCGCGGCGACGTGCCGCTGCGCCTGTTGCGCTCGCTCGTCTTCGGGCCGATGGAACACGTACTGTGGGACGCGACGCTTGCGAAGCGCCGCCTGAGTCAGACTCAGATCGAGACGACCGCGAACGAACTGGTGGAAGTGTTGTGGACGGCACTACAGCCGCCGAACGTGCAATTGGCGGCGCTCGCGCAATTCCGGCAGGAAGTCGAGGAAGCCTCGCGCCGCTTCGACGAGGCATCGAAACCCGCGGATTGAAACAGCGTCACTTCTTGATGAAGCGCAGCGCGAAACGCGCGAGCCTGGGCACGGTGGTCGGGCGCAACAGGCGCGCATCGTAACCGCCCATGCGGCGGTCGTTTTCGACGAGACACATCTCGATCAGCGCACGCGCTGACACGCTGCCCGAAAGCGAGTCGCCGACATTCGCGGGGAAATTCGCGTCCTGCGCCGCGCCGCTCTTGTCGAAGCCGCGCGCAAGCGAGATTCGATCGCGGATCAGCGAGAACCAGACGCTCGCGGTCTTCGCCAGAAACCACGGCTTGCGATACCACGGCAGGCTGCGCCGGTACCACGCCACCCAGTTCGCAAAAAAGAGAATGTGGCGCGCTTCTTCCTGAATGACCGGTTCGAAGGTCTCGACGAGCGCTTCGGGGAAATAACCGGACTGGCGCGCGGCTTCGAAGAGACCGAACGCGAAGAAACTGTCGATGCATTCGCTGTAACCCGTCAGCATCCACGCGCGCAGCGGGTCGGCGGGCGCCGGATACGGCGGCTCGGGCGCAAGCTCAATGCCGTACGCCTCGACGAGCTTCGACAGCACCAGCTTGTGGCGCGCCTCCTCGCCGCCGTTCATGCGGATGGCTTCGCGCAGTTGCGCGTCTTCCACGATGCCCGCGTAAGTCGCGACGCGAATCGACGCACGCCCTTCCGTCTGCACGGCGATATCCCAGATCGGCAGCGAGGTCACGCGCTTCAGCGCGGCGGGTTCGAGCTTCGGCCAGTCGATAACGGCCGGTTTGTACGGATTGTGCGTCGTCAGCAGCATCTCGCAGAACATGCGCTTGTGCAGATCGGACCCGATCGGAATCTTGCCCGTCGACCGGTACGTCCAGTTGCGCATCGCATGATCTGCTTCCAGTGGGTTGATCGTTTCGGACATATGCGAATATCGGCCACGATTTGGGTACGTCCTGCGGATTTTGGCATACAGGACGCAAACACGCAGCAACTGGCACCTTTCACGCGGCCCGACGCGTCAATGCGAGATCTTCTCCAGCGCGAGGTCGCGCGTTTTCGGCCCCATGATCCCGATGGCCGCCATCACGATCAACATGGCCGACGCGATGAACACGAACACGCCCGTCGTACCGAAGCCCTTTAGGACGCCCGCGATGATGAAGGACGTGAAAATCGCCGAGAAGCGGCTCCACGAATAGACGAAGCCGACCGCGCGCGCCCGGATGCTCGTCGGGAACAACTCGGTCTGATACGCGTGGTAGCTGTACGACATGATGTTGCTGGAGAGCGTGAGCCCGACGCCCATCGCGATCAGAAACGCCGCGTTGCCCGACTGGCTGAACAGCAGCCCGCACACGATATTGAGCGCCGCCATCGCGACGATGGCCGTCTTGCGCTCGATGCGATCGGCGATAGCGAGTCCGATGATCGGCCCGATGGGCGCGGCAATCGCGATGATCCCGGAATACATCAGGCTCGACGTCACCGTGATGCCCTGCTTGACGAGCAGCGTCGGCACCCAGTTCGCGAAGCCGTAAAAGCCGACGGTCTGGAACACGTTGAAGATGATCATCATCGTGGCGCGGCCGCCGTAGGGCGGCTTCCACATGTCGGCGAAGGCGCCGCGCGCGTCCGTTGTATCGACGGCGGGTTCGGGCGGCGGAAGCGGCTTGCCGTATTCGCGCGCGACTTTCTCTTCGAGCGCGCACATCACGCGGTCGGCTTCAGCGAGACGGCCCTTCTGCGCGAGCCAGCGCGGGCTTTCCGGCAGCGTGCGGCGAATCCACCAGACGAACAGCGCCCCGTGCGCGCCGATCACGACGACCCAGCGCCAGCCGTCGATGCCGAACGGCGCGCGCGGCACGAGCCAATACGCAAGAAACGCAACGACCGGCACGGCCATGAAGCCGACCGCCTGCTCGCAGGCAAACGCGCGCCCGCGAATGTGCTTCGGCGCTAGTTCTGAGATGTAAGTGCCGATCGTCACCAGTTCCACGCCGATGCCCACGCCCGCGGCGAAGCGCCAGACGTTCAGGCCCGTCGCCGTGTCCTGGAAGGCCATGATGAGGTTCGCGCCGGTGTACCACAGCAGCGACCAGGTGAAGATCGCGCGGCGTCCGAAGCGGTCGGCGAGAAAACCGCACGCAATCGTGCCGATAAACAAGCCCGCAAACAGCGACGCGATGAAACTCGCGACGCCCGTCATGCCGAAAAAGCCGCTCGTGGTCGGCGTGAGGATGCCGCTTCGGACCAGACCCGGCGCGACGTAGCCCGAATAGAGCAGATCGTAGAGTTCGAAAAAGAATCCGAGGCTCAGGAGCACGATGAGCATCCAGACGGAGCGCGTGGCGGGCAAGCGATCGAGCCGCGCAGAAATGCCGCCGGCAGTAACGGGATGCGCCTGGGCGTACGGCGTCTGGGATGTGGCCATCGGGGTGTCTCCTCTTCGGGCATTGCGCGCAGGACGGCGCGAACGAGGGACAAATTTTAACCGGACGGATAACGCCCGATGCCCGATGCCTCAGATCGGCTTGATCCCGTTCATCAGCAACGCGACGACGTGCCGCGCAAGTTGCTCCGTGCCCACCGCCCGCTCGCCTTCCCCGCGCCAGCGCGAAGTGGCGAGCGGAAACACCGTCAGCCCGAACAGCGACAAGAACACGAGCGACGGCTCCAGCGCCGGATTCAGCTTGCCTTCTTTCTGCCACTGGGCAATGCGCTCGACCGCGCGGTCCTTGTGCTCGGCCCCGAAGCGCGCGGCCATGCGCTGGCGCAGCAGACCGCCTTCGCTGATCACCTCGCGCACCCAGAGCGCCGCGAACCACGGATGCTTATCGACTGTCGCCACGAGCGTCTCGACGAACGCCCGCAAGGTTTCGACCGGCGCCGAATCCGGATCGTTGAATACGCGCCCGAGTTCTGCGCGCAGCGGCACGAAACGCTCGTCGATCAGCATGTCGAGCAGCTGGTCGCGGGTCTTGAAATAGTAGTGAACCATGGCCGGCGTGACGCCGGCCTCGCGCGCGATTGCGCCGAGCGTTGTCTCGCCGATGCCCTGCCGCGCGAACAATTCCAGCGCGATATCGAGCAAACGCGTGCGCGCCTGCTCGCCGTGCGCGCCGCTCGGCCGGCCGGGCTTTCGCGGCGGCGCAGGACTGCCGGACGCCTGCGCGCCCGCTTCGGCTGATTGTTTTGTCATTTCGCAAATTGACGGATCGTCGGTCAACGGCTATATTAACTTACCCGTTAATTAATTTCAATCCGGTTGAATCCACACCGGATCGAAAACGCACATGGCAACACAGCCCGCAACACAACCGCATACAGACAACATGACTTCCTTGAACCAAACCGCCGTCGCGGGCTCGCATCCGCCTGACGAAACCGGCCTCGCCACGAAGCCGCCTGTCGGGCTGCTGTTCGCGGCGCTTCTGCTCGTCATGCTGCTCGGCGCGCTCGACCAGACCATCGTGTCGACGGCGCTGCCGACCATCGTCGGCGATCTCGGCGGGCTCGACAACCTGTCGTGGGTCGTTACGTCGTATCTGCTCAGTTCGACGATCGTCGTGCCGCTTTACGGCAAATTCGGCGATCAGTTCGGCCGCAAGGTCGTGCTGCAAGCGTCGATCCTGATTTTCCTCGCCGGCTCGATTCTCTGCGGCATCGCGCAGAACATGACGCAGCTGATCGCGTTGCGCGCCTTGCAGGGCCTGGGCGGCGGCGGACTGATGGTGGTCACGATGGCCGCCATCGCCGACGTCATCCCGCCCGCCGAGCGCGGCCGCTTTCAGGGCCTTTTCGGCGGCGTGTACGGGCTCGCGACTGTCGTCGGGCCGCTAGTCGGCGGCTTTCTCGTCGAGCATCTGTCGTGGCGCTGGATCTTCTACATCAACCTGCCGCTCGGCGTGATCGCGCTCGCGGTCATCCAGCTCGTGTTCAAGCCGCACACCGCGCACGTCAACCATCGCGTCGACTATATGGGCGCCGGCTTTCTCGCGGCGGCGCTCACCTGCATCATCCTGTTCACGAGCGAAGGCGGCACGCTCCTGCCGTGGACCTCGCCGCAGCTCTGGTGCACGCTCGCGCTCGGGCTTATCTGCCTGGGCGGCTTCGTCTACGAAGAGCGGCTCGCCGCCGAACCGATCATGCCGCTGTCGCTCTTCAAGGAGCGCACTTTCGTGCTGGCGGGGCTGATCGGCTTTATCGTCGGCTGCGCAATGTTCGGCGCGGTCACGTTCCTGCCGCTCTATTTGCAGGTCGTGAAGGGCTCGACGCCGTCGCAAGCCGGCCTGCAGATCACGCCGATGATGGGCGGCGTGCTGCTCTCGTCGATTGTGAGCGGACGCGTGATCAGCCGGATCGGCAAGTATCGCTTCTTTCCGATCGCGGGCACGGCGCTCGTCAGCACGGCGCTGCTGCTGCTCTCCACGCTGCGCCTCGACACGCCGCTCTGGACCATGAACCTCTACATGGCGCTCCTGGGCTGCGGGCTCGGCATGGTGATGCAGGTGCTGGTGCTCGCGGTGCAGAACGTCGTCGAATTCCGGATGATGGGCGTGGCCACCTCCAGCGCGACGCTGTTTCGTTCGATCGGCGGCTCGGTCGGCGTGGCGGCGTTCGGCGCGATCTTCAGCAACAGTCTGCGCGGGCGGCTGGAAGCGCTCGTGCCGGCGGGCACGGAACTGCCGCAATCGCTCGGTCCGCAGGCGGTCGCGCATCTGCCTGCCGCGCTGCGCGACGACTATCTGCACGCCTTCGCGAGTTCGATGCACACGGTTTATCTCGTCGCCGCGTGCGTCGCGCTGCTCGCGTTCGCGCTGTCGTGGTTTCTGAAGGATCATCCGCTCCGGAAACGGTGAGCCTCGAACCTTACGCGAAGGAAAGCTCTAAACCCTCCGCTATCGGGGCTTTCACTAGGTCCCCAACATTTTTGGCTTGGTAACCTTCTGCCGATTCTGAGCGGACACGATCCGCGGAATAATATGTTCCGGCGCCCAACGAAGCGCCGGACGCCCGGATCCGAGACCTACCGGGCTGAACTGACCATCCTCTGGAGTTAAAACAGTGAAGAAACTGCTCGCGGCACTGACGATGTCCCTTCTCGCCGCCACGTCGCTCACCGCCGTCACGTCCGCGCAGGCGAAGGACTATTCGACGATCCGTTTCGGCGTCGATGCAAGCTATCCCCCGTTCGAATCGAAAGGTTCCGACGGCAAGCTGGTCGGTTTCGACATCGATCTCGGCAACGAGATCTGCTCGCGCCTGAAAGCCAAGTGCGTGTGGGTGGAGAACGATTTCGACGGCATGATCCCCGCGCTCAAGGCGAAGAAGTTCGACGGCGTGCTCTCGTCGATGTCCATGACGCCGCAACGCGCCGAGCAAATCGCCTTCTCGAGCAAGCTCTTCAACACGCCGACGCGCCTCGTCGCGAAAAAGGGCAGCAACATTCTGCCGACGGCTGACAGCCTGAAGGGCAAGAACGTTGGCGTCGAACAAGGCACGATCCAGGAAACCTACGCGAAAACCTACTGGGCGCCGAAGGGCGTGACGGTCACGCCGTACCAGAATCAGGATCAGGTGTACGCCGATCTGACCTCGGGCCGCCTCGACGCAGCGCTGCAAGACGCCGTGCAAGCCGAAATCGGCTTCCTGAAGACGCCGCGCGGCAACGGTTTCGACTTCGCGGGCAAGGATATCGTCGATCCGAAGATCCTCGGCAACGGCGCGGGCATCGGTCTGCGCAAGGAAGACACGGATCTCAAGACGCAGATCGACAAGGCGATCGCCGACATCATCAAGGACGGCACCTACAAGAAGCTCGAGAAGAAGTATTTCGACTTCGACGTGTACGGCAGCTAAGCCGCACGCTCAACGCCTGACAGGCTGAAAAGCCGGCAAAACGGGCTCCGCGCTTCAAGGCGCGGAGCCCGTTTCCTTTTTGCGGCCCGTTTGCGGCCCGTCTGCGGCGCCGATTTCGGCTAAGATCGAACGTCCCGGACCATTCAAGACGACGCCTGCGGAAGGAGACACCGCGGCGTCCGGCAATTTCCAGAGGCAAGACCCGCGCATTCGCGTGCGCGCGACCAACATGCAAACCAAAACCCATCCCCTGATCTCGCCGACGCTCGGCACTTCCCGCACCATCACGAGCTTTCACTACGGCCCCGGCGGCGGCCAGAAAATCTATATCCAGTCCTCGTTGCATGCGGACGAACTGCCCGGCATGCTCGTCGCGTGGCGTCTGCGCCGCCATCTCGCCGAATTCGAGGCTGCGGGCAAGCTGCGCGGCGAAGTGGTGATCGTGCCGGTGCCGAATCCGATCGGCCTGAACCAGTTCCTGCACGGCCAGTTGATGGGCCGCTTCGAGACCAACAGCGGCCACAACTTCAACCGCAATTTCCACGATCTCGCCGCGCTGGTCGCGCCGCGCATCGAAGCGCGCCTCGGCGCGGATGCCGAGGCGAACAAGCTCGCCGTGCGCGCCGCGATGAAAGAGGCGCTCGACGAGCAAACGCCGCACACCGAGCTCGAATCGCAACGCCTCGCGCTTCAGAAGCTGTCCTTCGATGCCGATGTCGTGCTCGACCTGCACTGCGATCTCGACGCCGCGCTGCATCTCTACACGAATCCGGATATTTGGGACGAAGTCGAGCCGCTCGCGCGCTATCTCGACGCGAAAGCGTCGTTGCTCGCGCTGAATTCGGTCGGCAATCCGTTCGACGAGATTCACAGCTTCTGCTGGTCGGACCTGCGCCAGCGTTATGGCGAGCGTTTCCCGATTCCGAACGCCGGCATTTCGGTGACGGTGGAATTGCGCAGCCAGCATGACGTGTCGTATGAACTCGCCGAGAAAGACGCGCAAGGCATCGTCAATTATCTGATTCAGCGCGGCGTAATCGATGCGCCCGTGCCCGAACAGCCGCCGCTCGCGTTTCCGGCCACGCCGCTCGCGGGTGCAGAGCCGATCGTCGCGCCGGTGTCGGGCGTGCTCGTGTTCCGCGCGCAAGTGGGCGCGTTCATTGAGGCCGGCGAGCCGATCGCGGACGTCGTCGATCCGCTCACCGACACCGTCACCACGCTCAAATGCACGACCTCGGGCGTGATGTACGCGCGGCACATCATGCGTTTCGCGTCGGCGGGGCTCGAAGTCGCGCGCATCGCGGGCGCGAAGGCGTATCGCACGGGATCGCTGCTCTCGGCCTGAGCACGCTGGCCTTCCGTTCGGCCTGGCGGCGGGCTCGTCGATTTCGCCGCCCGCCGAATGATCCGGTGATGACGATAACCGCCGTCGCGCCGCCTCAGAACGGCGCGAGGCCGCATTGCGCGGCCACGACACGCCATGTCCCGCCAATGTCGCCCCAGGTTCGCGTGTAGCGCAGGCTGCCCGCGAACGGCGCACCCGCGAACGTCCCCGAAAGCGCCACGCGCGTGACGGTCACCGCGAAGGCGCCGTACACCCGCACGCTCTGCTCTTCGACATCGATCTTCTCGATGCGCTGCATGCCGTAGCGATGCCCGTTCAGATCGTCCGCTTTCGTCCAGACCTTGCCGGTCGCATCGACGAAACTCAGGTCGTCGGCGAGCAGCGCGTCCAGCGCCGCCACGTCCGACTTCAACATCGCCTGCTTCAGGCGCTCTTCCAGTGCGCGGATTCCGGTCTCGTCCATGATTTCGCTTGCTTCCTGTCGGGTCTTCTGTGGAACCGCAAGGATACCGGCGCATCGCCGCGCATGCCCGCCCGCGTTCCGCCAGCCCCGTTGTAGCCGCGACACACCGCAAGCGCGCTGAAAGCGCTGTCATATTTCTTTCTTCGGCGAACGCTACATTTGCGCCCGTCGCCGCCACGCGCCGTCAGAGCGCGACGCCTCGCAGACATCGTCATCACCACACCGCGAATCAACCACGGAGCTTGTTTTGAAGAAGAACATCTTGGCGACCGCCGCGCTCGCCGCATTTGCCGCCACCGCCGCCACGTCCGCGCACGCACAAAGCAGCGTCACCTTGTACGGCATCATCGACGCGGGTATCAGCTACGTCAACAACGCCGCCCGCACCGGTGGCAGCGATTCGCTCGTCAAGTACGACGACGGCGTCGCGCAAGGCAGCCGCTGGGGCCTCAAAGGCTCGGAAGACCTGGGCGGCGGCCTGAAGGCGATCTTCACGTTGGAGAACGGCTTCAACAGCGGCACCGGCACGCTCGGTCAGGGCGGCGCGGAATTCGGCCGTCAGGCATATGTCGGTATCGCGAAGAACGACGTCGGCTCGCTCACGTTCGGCCGTCAATACTCGTTCTCGACCGACTACCTCGGCGGCAACTACTCGATCGGCGGCCAGACCGTCGCGGGCAACTATGCTTACCACATCAACGACGTCGATCAGTTGACGTCGAGCCGCATCAACAACGCGGTCAAGTTCAGCAGCGCGAGCTTCTACGGCGTGACGTTCGGTGCGATGTACGGCTTCTCGAATCAGGCCGGCGCATTCGCGGGCGCACCGAACACGACCGTCGGCACGACGACCGTCGCCGGTTCGTCGCGTGCCTACAGCTTCGGTTTGAACTACAAGGCGGGTCCGTTCGGCATCGGCGCGGCGTACACCGACATCCACTATCCGGGCGCGGCGACGCCGGCGTTCAGCACGAACCTCGCGAACATCGCGACCGGCGGCACGAAGGACTTGCGCACGTTCGGTATCGGCGCGAACTACGCGTTCGGCGCCGCGACGGTCTTCGGCCTCTGGACCAACACGCGCTTCGAGCCGATCACCGGCGCGAGCTCCAAGCTCAACGCGTTCGATATCGGCGGCAAGTACAACTTCACCTCGGCGCTGACGGCCGGTCTCGGTTACACGTACATGGACCTGACCGACAACTTCAAGGGCCACTGGCACCAGGTCGACGCGAGCGTGGACTACGCGCTTTCGAAGCGCACCGATGTCTACGCGCTCGCGATCTACCAGAAGGCTTCGGGCTCGAACAACGGCGTCGAGAATCAGGCGCAGATCGGTTCGGCGACGAGCTATTTCGGCAGCTCGGGCCTGGGCGAGAACAATCAGCTCGCGTTCCGCGTCGGCATTCGTCACAAGTTCTGATCGCGTTACATCCGCGGACGTGCTGACAAAGCACGTTCGCAAAACGAATCGGGCCGCCTTAAGTTTCCTGGCGGCCCGATTTTTATGGCGTCACGCGATTACTTCTTCTTGTCCGACTTCTTCCCCGACTGCGCGTTGAAACGCTCGATGTACTCGTCCATCAGCTTGCGGATCGCGCGGCCGATCTGCATATAGTCGCTCTCGTTCAGATTCGCGAGCGACACGCGCCCCGACGGATGCTGCGTGCCGAAGCCGCGCCCCGGCAGCAGCACGACCCGCGCTTCCTTCGCGAGCCTGAAGAGGATTTCCGAAGGCTCGGTGTTCTTCATGACCCAATCGACGAGATCGCGCCCATGCCGTTTCTCGCCGAGATATTCGAGGTCGAGGATCGAGTAGTAGTCGACCTTGTTCTCGTCGTCCGCTTCCGGCGTAATGCCGATCTCCCGGTACAGCGCCGCCTTGCGGTTGCGGATCAGGCGCTTGAGCGCGTTCTTGTAGGCGTCGGGCGTGTCCATCAGCGAGAACAGCGAGAACAAAACCATCTGCACCTGCTGCGGCGTCGACAACCCCGCCGTATGGTTCAGCGCGACCGTGCGGCTGTCCGCCACCAGACGATCGATGAACTTGAGCTTGTCGGGCTCGGTCGTGATCGATTCGTAACGCTCGTGCAACTCCTCCTTCTTGTCCTTCGGCAATTCGGCGAGCAGCCGGTCGAGCACGTTGTGGCGATGCGTCGCGATCGTGCCCAGACGCCAGCCGGTTGCGCCGAAATACTTCGAGTACGAGTAGACGAGAATCGTATTCTCGGGACACAGGCCGAAGAGCGAGACGAAGTCGTCGGCGAAGGTGCCGTAGACATCGTCGGTGAGAAGAATCAGATCGGGCCGCTCTTTCACGATCTCCGCAATGTATTCGAGGCTCTCCGTATCCATCTTCACCGACGGCGGATTGCTCGGATTCACGAGGAAGAATGCCTTCACCTTCGGGTCGCGCAGCTTGTCGAGTTCCGCCTTCGAATATTGCCAGCCGTTGGCGACATCGGCATCGAGATTGACGACATTGAGCTTGTAGTCGTTCAGGCGCGGAATCTCGATATACGGCGTGAAGATCGGCGAGCCGAGCGCGATGGTGTCGCCCGGCTCGATCAGGAAGTTCTCGCGCATCGTGTTGAAGATGTACGTCATGGCCGCGGTGCCGCCTTCGACCGCGAAGATGTCGAAGTCGCCGACGAACGGATGATTGCCGATCATCTCGCGCCGCAGATATTGCCCGACGATGATTTCCGAAAGCTTCAGCATGCGATCCGGCACCGGATAGTTGCACGCGAGAATGCCTTCGCACATCTCGTAGAGAAAGTCGCCCGCATTGAGGCCGAGCTGATCGCGCACATAAGAGACGGCGCCGGCGAGAAACGCGATGCCCGGCGTGCCTTTGAACTCGCGCGCGAAAATCTCGAAGCGCTCTTCGATCCCGTCACGCTTCGGAAAACCGCCGAGCCCTTCGGGCATGTACGCGAAGGACCGCTCCGACTCGCGCATCGCGAAGAGGCCGAGTTGCCAGAAGCCGTGGCGCGGGATCGTCGCGAGAAAGTTTGGATTGCCGCGGCCGGCGTTGAGCATCGAGAGATTCGCCGGGCGCTCGACCGCGCCGCCGCCCGCCGCCTTGATGAGTTCGTCCTTCAGTTCGAAAGGACTGAGCGACGCCATCGCGGCGCGATCGTCGGAAGCGGATTTCGAGGACTTTGCCATCCAACACCTCCAGAAAAAGTGAGCAATGACGTTCGATGAGAGCGCAGCGCGTCAACTGAGAAGCATGACCATCACCATGCCCCAGATCGTGAGCAGCGTATTGCCGACCGCGTAAGTGACCGTATAGCCGAGCCCGGGAACCTGACTCTTCGCCGCGTCGCACAGCATGCCGAGCGCGGCGGTCGTGGTGCGCGCGCCCGCGCAGATGCCGAGCAGCAGTGCCGGATCGAACCTGAACACGTACTTGGCGATATACATGCCGATGATGAGCGGCACCGACGACGCGAAGATGCCCCACAGAAACAGGCTCACGCCGAGCTTCTGCAGGCCGGCGACAAAGCCCGGCCCCGCCGTGATGCCCACCACCGCGATAAACACGTTCAGCCCGACGGAGTTCATGAACCACAGCGTCGGCGCGGGAATGCGTCCGAAGGTCGGATGAATCGCGCGCAGCCAGCCGAACACGATGCCCGCGATCAGCGCGCCGCCCGCCGTCGACAGCGTGATCGGAATGCCGCCCGCGCGGATCACGATTGCACCGACGAGCGCGCCGAGCGTGATGGCGAGACCCGTGAAGGCCATGTCGGCGACGTCGGTCGGACGATCGATCACGCCGATCCGCTTCGCGACCGCGGTGGTGTCCTGCGTGCGCCCGACCAGCGTGATGGTGTCGCCGCGTTGCAGCTTCGTGCTCGGCAACACTGGAATGGGCGTTTCGGTGGCCCCGCGCTTGATCTTGCGGAGAAACACGCCGCGCGCGCCCGGCATCTGCGCGAGTTCCGCGAGCGTCTTCGACTCGACCTCCTTGTTCGTCACATAGATGTCGACGCCTTCGACCGGCACGGCGAGGAGTTCGGCATCGTCCACTTCGGTTGCGACGCCGCCCAGAATATCGACGAGTTGCTGGCGCCGCCCCGCGACCGCGACGACATCGCCGGCCTGCAGGACATCTTCGGTCGTCGCATCGCGAATTTCGCCGCCGCGCCGGATACGCTCGATGAACAGACGCGTGCCGGCCGGTTCGAGTGCTTCGGCCTCCGCCACGGTCAGACCCACCACGCGCCCGCCTTCCGCCACGCGATACGCGCGCAACGTGAACTGATGCCACGCCGAGCCGTCGCCGCCGAGTTCGCCGCCGCCGCCCATCTTCGCCTCGTAGTCCTTGCATGCCTGCACGAGATCGATGCCGAGCAGCTTCGGGCCGAGCATCGCGAGAATCAGCGCGGAGCCGATCGTGCCGTAGATATAGGTGACGGCGTAGGCAGTGGGCATCGCGTCGAGCAGCGCCTTCGCCTCGTCGGGCGGCAGGCCGAGACGATTGATGGCGTCGGTGGCGAGGCCCATCGATGCCGAGATGGTCTGCGAGCCGGCGAAGAGACCCGCCGCGGAACCGACGTCGTAACCCGCCACCTTCGCGGCGAGATACGGCGCCGCGAGACACAGCACGCACAGGATCACCGAGAAGAGCGCCTGCGGCAGGCCGTCCTTCGCGATGCCGCGCACGAATTGCGGACCGACGCCGTAACCGACGGCGAACAGAAACATCAGAAAGAAGACGGATTTGACGTTAGGCGAGATCGTGATGCCGAGCTGCCCGATGGCGATGGCAGCGAGCAGCGTCGCCGTGACTGCGCCGAGACTGAAACCCTTGAAGCTTTTCCCGCCGACCCAGTAGCCCACCCCGAGCGACAGAAAGACGGCAATCTCCGGATAGCTGCGCAGTGTTTCGGTAAGCCATGACATAGCCGCTCCTTTCGAAACAGTGAACGTCGATCAGGCAAGAATGCATCGGGCGCGGTCAGACACGCCTCGATGGACTCTGGGCTCACCAATACACTATTTTCGAGAGCGGGAATCGATGCGGGGCGACTTTTTTGCTTTATTGCAGAGCGCGATATGCTTATCTCGCACTGTTGCGTCAACGCGCCCCGCAGACGAAAAAACAGCGGCCGGAGCCGCTGTTTTTTACTGATTCGACGCCAGAAACGAAGCCGCTTATTCCGTGGTTTCGAGCAGCGGGTAGTCCGTGTAGCCCTTCGCGCCCGGCGCATAGAACGTCGACGAATCCCAATCGTTGAGCGGCGCGTCCTGTTCGAAGCGGCGCACGAGATCAGCGTTCGCGATGAACTGCTTGCCCCAGGCCACGGCGTCGGCGTCGCCGCGTTTGATGATGGCCTCGGCGCTCGCCTTCGAGAATCCTTCGTTGACGATATACACGCCACCGAATGCCTTCTTCAGTTGCGGTCCGAGGCTGTCGTCGGCTTCGTGCTCACGCGCCGCGATGAACGCGATCTTGCGGCGGCCGAGTTCACGCGCGACATAGCCGAAGGTCGCGGCGCGGTCGCTGTCGCCCATCGTGTGCGAATCGGCGCGCGGTGCGAGATGCACGCCGACACGATCTGCGCCCCACACGTCGATCGCCTGATCGACGACTTCGAGCAGCAGACGCGCGCGATTTTCGATGCTGCCGCCATAGATATCGGTGCGCTTGTTGGTGCTGTCCTGCAGGAACTGGTCGAGCAAATAACCGTTCGCGCCGTGAACCTCCACGCCGTCGAAGCCCGCGCGCTTCGCGTTCTCCGCGCCCTTGCGGAAGGCGGCGACCACGCCGGCGATTTCATCGAATTCGAGCGCGCGCGGCGTCACGAACGGACGCTGCGGACGCACGAGGCTCACGTGCCCGCCCGCCGCGATGGCGCTCGGCGCGACCGGCAGTTCGCCGTTCAGGAACACCGGATCGGAAATGCGGCCCACGTGCCACAGTTGCAGCATGATCTTGCCGCCTGCGTCGTGCACGGCTTTCGTGACGAGCTTCCAGCCTTCGACTTGTTCGTCGGACCAGATGCCCGGCGTGTCCGCGTAGCCGACGCCTTGCGGCGTGACCGAAGTCGCCTCGCTCAGAATCAGACCGGCCGATGCGCGGTCCGCGTAGTACTGCGCCATCAGCGCGTTCGGTACACGCTCGACGCCTGCGCGTTGACGCGTGAGCGGCGCCATGACGATGCGGTTCTTGAGCGTCAGCGCGCCCACTTTGAGCGGATCGAAGAGATTCGACATGAATTGGTGTCCTAATGAAATGGTAAGCAGCCTTTCACCGTACGATGACCACAACGCTCACAGATTCCCGATGGAATCGCGAAACGCCTGGATCATGGCTTCGTCGCGCTTGAAGAACACCCACTGTCCGACGCGCTTCGTGGTGACGAGTCCGGCCTTTTGCAAAACGGAAAGATGCGCGGAAACGGTGGACTGCGACATTCCGCAGCGCCCATCGATCTGACCCGCGCAAACACCATGCAGGTGCGGCAGTTCCTGTTCAGGGAAATGCTGCTCCGGCTCCTTCAGCCATTCGAGAATCTCGCGGCGAAGGGGATTGGCGAGGGCCTTGTGAATTGCGTCGATGTCCATTTCGTTGCTCGTGCGACTGACGGCGGATGGAAACTGCCTCCCACCCGAATCGTCTTGTGGCGAATCATATATCGTAAATTTCCGATATGCAAGTGCAAACGTGTGGGCGCGCATGGCTATCCTGCTCGGCTATCCCAAAACACGGCACGTAAGTGCATGCGGAAGAAAAGTAAAAAAGCTTAAAACCAATGCCTGAACAAAAACCAAACGATTAGGCTTTCCTCCTACGGAATGTAACAGCCGATCCAAACGGTGGTCGATGAACGGCGTGCTGATAGCGCCCGGAGTCGATTGCCTCGCCTGGAAAAACAATGATCATCTACCATCGCGGAGCGGCGTTTCAGCCCTCTGTCACGCGCGTTGGCAATGCGTTCGTTGCAACAGCGTCGATTCTGGAGGAAGACGGGCACGCGACCTCGCTCGGCACGCTAGGCGCGTTCGTGAGCAAGGACGGCGCGCTCGGGTTTGCCGTTCGATGCGCGACCGCGTTCATCGATGGCGACGACTTGCCTCTGCCGCCTTTTCCTATCGCTTTGATTCCGTCTTAGCGCCGAAGCGTTGTGTAATCGCGCGGATATTGACGCGGCGCCATACGCCGCACCGCAAATCGGCCTCTGTGCCGCGCGGTCTGGTAACCTGCCCGGTTTCCGCCTGTCGAAAAGACTACGCAACGCTTATGGATACTCCCTTCAACGAACGCGGTGTCACGCTTTCGCGCGCCGGCCTGTCGGCTTCCGGCCAGATGATTCCCATGCGCGATCTGCGCGCCGCCCGCGTCGTCAGGATTCCGCGCCAGAAGCCGCTGCCCGTGATCATCGCGCTGATCGGGGCGGTCGCGCTGGTCGCGGGCATTGTGACCGGCTCGGGCGCGGCACTCGTGCTCGGCGTGATGATCGCCGTGGTCGGCTATCTGACGTGGATCACGCAGGACGTCATTTTCCAGTTGATGGTCGCCACACCCGAGGGCGAGCGCGAAGTGCTTATTACGAAAGATCAGGAATTCGCCGACAAGGTCGCGGCGCTCGTCGGCGATGCTGTCGGCAAGCACGCCGCAAGCACGGCGGCGAAACCGCAAGCGTGATCTTGATGCCGCGTTTATGCGGCGGCGCGTTTCTTTAGCCCGGCTTTTAGGTGTGCCGCGCTAGAGTGAATGCGTTGCCACTTCGAGCCGCGAACAGCGGCTTTCATCGATGTACCGTACATCCGATTCGTCCGCCCTTTCTCATACGCAGAACGGCGGCTCGCCGCATCGTCGTATTGCGCGTCATTCGCTGAGTTTTGATCTGACCGTGCCGGGATTGAACTCCGAGCCTGCGCGCAATCTTCTCGCGCACGCGTTCGGCGCGGGGACGCAGGCGTTCGTCGTGCAGATAAGCCGTCGCCACGATTGCACTACGCTTTATGTCGAGACGGATCGTGTGGATATTAACGATGTCATCGGCATGCTCACCACGCATTTTCCGAACGCGACGCTGGGACGCGTGACGCGGGTTGTGCGGCGGTGAAGGTTTCTTCGTGCGATGACTGTATCGGAGCGTCTCAGGGAGCTTGAGGAGCAGCCGGGCCTTGCTCGACTTCGGCGTGCCGGCATATAGGTCCGCTAAGGGTTGTGGGCCGGCCGTAGGCACGGCGGCAGAGCTAGCCGTAGCTGGTGTTACATGGCGCGTGACACGCCGCTCGTCCAAGGTACGAAGAGTCAAACGGTCACGTTCGAGCCGTCAGATGTGACCGCTTCGACCAGTCCATACGTTTCGTTATACTAATTATTAAAAGAAGTAACGATACGACCCACGAGAGCGCAGAAAAACGCTACCAACAGCGGCCCAAAATGTCGCCTATGGCGGCGAGCTTGCGCTCCGATCGTTGGACCAATAACGCTAAAACCTCTACCCGTAAATCATGGACAGATACTGGAAGCTCAACGCCGCGACAACTCCCCCTGCCGTGCCAGACAGCAACGCGGGCGGATATCCGCAAGATGGCGTTCCGTCGAGCGACATTAAAGATACCGTTCCGGGCGCATGGTGGTATCACAGTGTGACGGAAGAGATACGCGGTGCAATCGCTAAGTTGGGCGGCGTTCCTGACTGGACGAAAACGGATCAACTGGCGACCGCCATTTCCAACTCGATTCAATCAGCCACGAGCCGCATCACGTCCGACCTCGCCGAACCAGACGGGGCATCGTTGATAGGCTTCGAACAAAACGTGCCGAATGCACAGCAGCGCGCAATGCTCGAAAAGGCGCGAGAGCAGAAGACGGTGGAGGATTTCGAAGCCGGCGGTCTGGATGATACGGTGCAGCTTCGGAATGCGATCGCGTGGCTCTGTGCTGATTCAGGCCGCGCGTTGTCGTGTGCGAGGACTTCCTACGTAGTATCAGGAAGCCTTGCAATGAACGGGGCCAAAGACTTCGTGTGGGACGGTCGAGGCGCAACGATTGCAATGGCCGGCGGCGTTCCAGCCGCTGCTGACTCTCAGATGCTTTTCATGACGTCATGCACGAGTGGACTCATCTGCAATCTCACGATCGACGGCAATCGTGGATCGCGCACACCCGCTGAAGCGCCTGCTCATAACATCGAAGTATTTAACGGCTGTGCGAGTTTGATGTTTGTGCGCGTGCAATCCGTGCAGGCCGTATGCGACGGGTGGTACGTAGGCACGTCCACGCCATATGACCAGACATCGGTCCCTACGGACATCAAGCTTGTTCATTGCGGCGCAAAGAAAGCCTACCGCAACAATATGTCGGTCATCAATTCAATCAGGTTTCGGGACTATTTCGGCGTCTACACCAACGCGACCGGGACGCTCCCAATGGCCGGAATCGATTTCGAGCCCAATCACGATGACGACTGCGGCAATGCTGACGCGCTATGCGTTGGCACCACGTGCAATGACAATGCGGGCACCGGTTTTCAGGCGACGAAACCAAACACGTTTCTAAGACTAAGAGACGTAACGGCTGAGGGTAACGGGTTGGGAGCGGTCGGCGGCGCGTGGGGCCGACTGCGCATTGACGGGATTACGCTGGACAGATACACGTCAAGTGTTACGCGCGGGATTATCGATTGCTCATCAGGTTCCGGGGAAACGTCGATCCGAAAACTCAGGGCGCGCAACTGCAATACGGGCTCGGATGCCAAGCCGGTCATTTTCACGCATTCGACGGCGACCGGGCCAATCTCGATCGATGATATTGAACTCGTGTCGTCCCAGACCGCAGCAATTAATGCGACCTCGCGAGTGACTGTGACGGGGGTTCGCGCTGACGGTGATAATGCGCAGTACGTGTTTTTAGTGCAGGGACCGAGTGCAGCGGGTTCTTCGGTGCGCGGAGTTTCGGCATCCGGTACGAAAGCCATCGGATATATCTCGTCCCCAGACGTAGTCGTCGGCGACGTCGTGGCGAATGCCCCATCTGCTTCAGGCGTTCTGCTGATGTTTGATACCGCTGCGACCAGTGCGATCCTGGACGGATACCGCATTCGGCAGCCGGCCGGAGTACCGGCGGGACAGCTCGCGTTTCGGTTTAATTCAGCACCGCGTCATGTGGGCTCGGTGATTGGTCTTGGGCATGGCACGGACTTCACTTCAAGCACGATCGGCGCTTTTCAAGGCGGGACGGTAGGTACGAATATCGGTGATATTACCCCGTACCCCTTCACGAAAGTCATGCCGATCAATGCTCAATCCATTCCCGCAAACACTTCGACCCTGCTTTTCAACGGCCCCTTTTCAGGCGCGAATCCGGGAGACGCAGTCTCCGCGAGCTTCAGCCAGTCGATGTCCGGCCTCATGCTTTACGCGTTCGTGGAATCAACGGGTATTGTTAAGACATACGCGCTGAATCCGTTGGGTAGCGCAGTCCCGTTATCTGCCGGGAATCTTTCGATGCGGGTGCTGAAGAAAATATGAGAGATCGCCAAGTATGAGCTGTCCACCTTATTGACGGAGGAATACGTCGTACGACGCGAACGTGATTGAACACCCATCCGGGTTCAACGGCGGCCGTGCCGGTCTCAAGTATCTGTTGCTACTGCGCCCCCGACCGACCGCCGCGTTCTCTCAACCGCTCCACTGCCTGCCCAACCGCGCCTCGCTGATATCCGCACGCGCGCGGCAGGCGCGGCCCCGCACCCGCATAACTCCGGCAAGCCGCGCCTTTCCGCATGACTATCACGTCACCTGCAACGGCTCCACATGCCAGATATCCCGCGCATACTCCGCAATCGTCCGATCTGACGAAAAAATCCCCATCCCCGCAACGTTTTCGATCGCACTCTTCGTCCACGCATCCTTGTCGCGATACTTGAGATCGACCTCGGTCTGCGTCTTGTCGAAGCTATCGAAATCGGCGAGCACCATATAGTGATCGCCCCAGTCCACGAGCGTGTGGAAGATGTCGTAGAAACGGTGCGGCTCTTCCGGTGAGAAATGCCCAAGGCGAATCTGATCCAGCGCCACCTTCAACTCCGGATTCTCCTCGTAAATCTGACGCGGCCGATATCCCGCCGCGCGCAGCGATTCGATTTCGTCGGTCGTATTCCCGAAGATGAAAATGTTCTCGCGCCCGACAGCGTCGCAGATTTCGATGTTCGCGCCATCGAGCGTGCCAATGGTCAGCGCGCCGTTCAGCGCGAGCTTCATGTTGCCGGTGCCCGATGCTTCGGTGCCGGCCATCGAGATCTGCTCCGACAGGTCCGCCGCCGGAATGATGAGTTCCGCGACCGAAACGCCGTAGTTCGGAATGAAGCCCACCTTCAGCCGGTCGCCCACGAGCGGGTCCGCGTTGATCTTCTTCGCGACGTCGTTGATGAGCTTGATTATGTTTTTCGCCATCTTGTACGCCGATGCCGCCTTGCCCGCGAACATCACCACACGCGGCGTCCAGTCCTTCTCCGGATTCTCGCGGATGCGGTTGTAGCGCACGATCACGTACAGAATATTGAGCAATTGCCGCTTGTACTCGTGAATGCGCTTGACCTGAAGATCGAACAGCGCTTCAGGATTGATGATCGCGTTGGCATCGCGTTTTGCGCGCTCGACGAGTCTCAGTTTGTTGGCGAACTTGGCCTCGTGGAAGGCTTTGCAGAACTCCGGATCGTCGCGCCATTCGCGCAGACGGCCCAGCTCGAAAAGATCGGTGCGCCAGCGCGGCCCGAGCCGCTTGTCGATCAGCGACGACAGCGACGGACTCGCCTGCGCGAGCCAGCGGCGCGGCGTAATGCCGTTCGTCACGTTGGTGAAGCGCTCGGGATACATGCGCGCAAAATCGGAAAAGATGTTCTGCACCATGAGTTGCGAATGCAGCTTCGAGACGCCGTTCACCTTGTGACTCGCGACGATCGCCAGATGCGCCATGCGCACGCGGCGCTGGCCGTATTCATCGACGAGCGAGATGCGGCGAATCAGTTCGACATCGCGGCCGAACTTCTCCGTGACCTGCTTGAGAAACTGTGCGTTGATCTCGAAGATGATCTCCAGATGCCGCGGCAGCAGACGCGCCAGCATCTCGACGTCCCACGTTTCGAGCGCCTCCGGCATCAGCGTGTGATTCGTGTAGGAGAACATCTGCTGGATGAGCTTCCACGCCTTGTCCCACGGCACGCGATGCCGGTCCACGAGAAGCCGCATCAGTTCCGGAATCGCGAGCACCGGATGCGTGTCGTTCAGATGCACCGCGACCTTCTCCGCCAGCCGCCCGAAATGCGTGTGCGTGCGTTGGTAGCGGCGGATCAGATCCTGCATTGTCGCGGAGACGAAGAAGTATTCCTGGCGCAGACGCAGCTCGCGTCCGGCCTGCGTCGAGTCGTCGGGGTACAGCAGCCGCGACACGTGTTCCGACGTGTTCTTCGCCTCCACCGCGCGGCGGTAATCGCCCTGATTGAACGCGGAGAGATCGAACTCGTCGGTGGCGCGCGCGGACCACAGGCGCAGCGTGTTGGTCGCCGTCGTCGCGAAACCGGGGATGACCGTGTCGTAGGCCATCGCGTTCACGTGCTCGGTGTCGATCCAGTCGGTGCGGTCCTCGTGCTGCACGGTGCGGCCGCCGAAATGAACCGTGTACACGACCTCCGGCCGCGGAAACTCCCACGGATTGCCCGCGCGCAGCCAGTAATCGGGCATTTCGACCTGATTGCCGTCGACGACCGTCTGCCGGAACATGCCGTACTCGTAGCGGATTCCGTAGCCGAAGCCCGGCACGCCGACGGTCGCCATCGAATCGAGGAAGCAGGCCGCGAGCCGCCCGAGGCCGCCGTTGCCGAGCGCGGCATCCGGCTCCAGCTCTTCCAGCGCCGCCAGATCGACGCCGAGTCCGGCGAGCGCGTCGCGCACTTCGTCGTAGATGCCGAGCGCGAGCAGCGCGTTGGTGAAGGTTCTGCCGATCAGAAACTCCATCGACAGGTAATAGACGCGCTTCACGTCCTGCTCGTATTGCAGACGCGTGGTGCGCATCCAGCGCGCGACGAGGCGGTCGCGCACCGCCAGTTCGGCCGCATGGAGCCAGTCGCGCGGCTGCGCGGTGACTGCATCCTTGCCTACGCCGTACATCAGGCGGTTCGAGATGGAGCGTCTGAGCGCATCGACAGTGCTATTGAGCTGGTCGAATTCCAGGTCGACGGATGTCATCGAAACCTCCGGTGTTTGCAACATATGCAACGACCGCGGAAGCGCGTCTGAGTTTCAACATCCGAACGCCCGGGATGCTTTCCGCTCCGATCCACGCGGGTGCGGCCGCGCCTGAACGTGCAGGTTACGCCAGTTTTATTTTTTTTGGTATGACAGGCCGCGCACCGGAACGAGGCCCGGGAATTGCTTCCCGCGGCCTTCGGGTGTCATTTCGAGCGCCCTAAATTATTTCGATATCCTGATTATCGACGTACGATTCATCGGCGCGGCGCACGCGCGGCGATCAACAGCAGCGCGGCAAGCGAAACGCCTAACAGAATCAGCGAAAGCGCCGACGCCGGCAGATAGTAGCCGCGATTGACCTGCCCCACGACGACGATCGGCACCGTCGCGAAGCCCGGCGGATAAACGGTCAGCGTCGCGCCCAGTTCGCCGAGCGAGAGCGCGAAGCCGAGCGCCAGGCTCGCGCGCAACGCGGGCACGAGTTGCGGCAGGATCACGCGCGCGAGCACCATGCGCGGCGGCGCGCCGAGGCTCGCGGCGGCTTCGCGCAGCGTCGTCAGTTCGGGACGCAGCGCCGCAGCCGCGCAGCGGTAGCAGAACGGCAACACCAGCGCGAGCTGCACCAGCACGACGATCGCGGCCGAGCCGGACAGATCGAGCGGACGCTTGTGATACGCAATCAGCACCGCGAGGCCGAGCACGACGCTCGGCACGCCGCTGCCCATCATCGCGACGGCGTCGACGAGCGCGCCCAAGCCGCGCCGGTCGCGTCCTTCCAGCGCGAGCGCGAGCCACAAGCCGAGCGCGGTGCCGAGCAACGCAACACCGATGCCGACTTCGAGACTCGTCGTGACCGCATCGAGATCGCTCGAACCGAGGCGCGCGAACCAGCGCGTGCTGAAGCCGTCGGGCAGGATCGTCCCGGACCAGTGCGACGCGACGCTCGACAGCGCCACGACGATCACCGGCAGCACGAACAGCCAGATGCACAGCAACGCGACGAAACCCGTAAACGCGATGCGCACGAACGCGCCGGGCGTGAATCGTGAGCGAATCGAAAGCTGCATGTCAGCGCCCTCCCGAGCGGCGATTCACACGCCGGTAAAGCGCATACAGCGACAACGACATCAGCAGCATCACGACCGAGCCGGCCGCCGCTGTCGGCAGATCGAGATCGACGGTGGCGGCGCTGTAGATCGCGATCGGCAATGTGATCAGATGCGCGCTGCCGAGCACCAGCAGGATGCCGAATTCGTTCAGCGTCAGCAGAAAGCACAGGATCGTGCCCGCCGCGATGCCCGGCCACGCGAGCGGCAGCACGACTTTCGCCGCGACCATCCAGCCGTTCGCGCCGAGGCTTTTCGCCGCTTCGACGAGACGCATGTCGAGCGTCGCATACGATGCAAGCGTCGGGCGCACGACGAACGGCGCGTAGAACACGACTTCCGCGAGAATCACGCCGCCGATGCCGAAGAGAAAGTCGAGCGGCGGCGCATCGAGCGAAAAGAGCCGCTGCAGGCCGATGCTCACCGAGCCTTGCGAGCCGTAAAGAAAGATCAGCGTGAACGCGACCAGAAACGACGGAAACGCGACGAACAGTTCCAGAAAGCGCGTGAGCAGGCGCGCGCCGCGAAACGGCCTGAAGAACAACATCGACGCGAGCGCGACGCCCAGCATAGACGCGATGCTTGCGCTCGCGAACAGAATGACGAGCGTCGTGCCGATCATGCCGCGCGTTTCGGGATTGCCGAAGAACGCGGTGTACGCGTGCAGCGTGAAGCCGTGCGGCCCGCTCATGCTCAGCATGACGAGCCGCGCCAGCGGATACACGACGAGCGGCCCGAGCACGACCACGAGAATAAAGAGCAGATGCCACTGCGCACGGCGCTCGCGCCGTTTCGCCTCGCGCGCGTGGGCGGCGAACTGCGAGGAACGCTCGGCGTCGCTGATGCCGCCTTCGTCGCGCGCGACGCCGTCAGGGACGTACAAGGACGACATCGTCAGCCTCGAAACGAAGTGAAACGCGCGTGCCTTTTTCCGGCATGCGCGTGTGGCCGCGCTGCGTCGTCACGAGCACAGGCTCGCCGGGCAGCGCGTCGAGCGCGACGGAGATCGACAGCGCCGCGCCATACCATTCGACGGATGCAATCGTGCCGTGCAACGGACCTTCGCCCAGCGGCACGATGTTGAAGCGCTCCGGACGAATGCACGCGAGACGTTCGCGCTCTTCGTGCCGCGCATCGCCGACCGGGTACACCACGCGCGGCGGCAGCAGGTTCGCCGCGCCGAGATAGCGCGCCACAAAGGCGTCGTTCGGCGCGTCGTACAGTTCGCGCGGCGCGCCGAGTTGCGCGATGCGGCCGTCGCGCATCAAGAGCGTGCGGTCGGAGAGCACGAGCGCGTCGTCCTGATCGTGCGTCACGCAGACGATCGTCAGATTCGGCAGACGTTCGTGCAGCGCCTTAAGCTCGCTGCGCACGGAGGCGCGCAGGTTGGCATCGAGCGCGGAGAGCGGTTCGTCGAGCAGCAGCACATCCGGTTCGATGACGAGCGCACGCGCCAGCGCCACGCGCTGCTGCATGCCGCCGGAAAGCTGCGCGGGCATGACGTGACCGGCATCGGCGAGTTGCACAAGCTTGAGCGCATCGGCGACGCGGCGCGCGATCTCGCCCGCCTTCAGCTTGCGCGCGCGCAGGCCGAACGCGACGTTGTCGAACACGGACAGATGCGGAAACAACGCATAGCTCTGGAACAGCAAGCCCAGGTTGCGCTGATGCGGCGGCGTGTGCGTGAGATCGCGGCCCGCCACGGAGAGCGTGCCCGCGAGCGCGTCGGCCGCGACGAAGCCCGCGATGAAACGCAACAGCGTGGTCTTGCCGCAGCCGCTGCGGCCGAGCACGGTGAGGAATTCGCCGCGCTCGATGCGCAGCGTGAGATCGTCGAGCACGGTGCGCGCGCCGAAGCGCACCGTGAGCCGGTCGATATGCACGCCGTGCGCCGGGTAGACGTCCGGCGCGTCCTTGAGTACGGCGCTCACGTTACGACTTCGGCTTGACGACGTCGGTCTGCTTGCCCGAGTTGCCGATCACTTCCGACTTCCAGCGTTCGGTCCAGCCGGCCTTCTTCTGCATGACTTCGTTCCAGTCGACCGGAATCAGCTTCACGCCGGCGATGGCCTGCTTGACGGTCTCGCCGTTCTTGCCGGCGAGCGGCACGTCGGTGCGGCCTGGAATGCCGTAGATGTCCGGCACTTTCGACTGCACGTCCGTCGACATCAGATAATCAATCAGCTTCTTGCCCGCCGCCTGATTCGGCCCGCTCTTGATGAGGCCGATCGCGTACGGAAGCTGGAACGTGGTCGGCGCCTCGCCCGCCTTGTGCGACAGGAACAGCGGCTTGATCGACAGGCCGCCGTTCGCGGCGTCGTCGAGGTCCATTTGCAGGTCGCCGTTGGCGAAGGCGATCTCGTTACGCGAGAGCAGCACGTCGAGATAGCCGGTGCCCTTCGTGTGAAACTTGGCGCCCTGTTCGAGCGTCTTGAGGTAATCGAAGGCCTTGTCCTCGCCCATCAGCGCCGAGGTCAGGATGATGACGGCCATGCCGTCGCCCGCCGTCGCCGGGTTCGAATAGGCAATCTTGCCCGTATAGTTCGGATGCAGCAGATCGGCGAAAGTCGCAGGCGCGGTCTTGGTGACTTCCGGGTTGATCGCGAAGGAGAAGTAGTTGTTCACGAACGTGGCCCACGCGCCGTCCTGCGCTTTCGCAATCGCGGGGACGTTCTTGTAGTTCACGCTCTGATAGGGCTGCAGCAGGCCGCCTTGCTGCGCCTGCTGGATGAACGGCGGCAGCGTGACGAGCACATCGGCCTTGGGCGAATCCTTCTCGACGGTCGCGCGATTCACCACTTCGCCGCTTCCCGCCGTGACGATGTTGACCTTCACGCCTTCCTTCTTTTCGAACGCAGGAAGCACATCCTTGTACAGGTTTTCGAGGCCGTCGGCGGTGTACAGGACGACGGCGTCGGCGGCATGCACGGGCATCGCGGCAAACAGCGCGGCGGCGGCGAACGCCGGCAGCACGGCGCGCGCGAAGCGGAAATCGCGGGTCATGATGATGATCTCTCTTGTCGGGAATGGTGGAGGTCGGTCTCGACCTTCGACCCGAAGGATTGCAGAGATCTGTGACATCGACGTGAAGGCGCCACGCTTCGCCAACCGTTTGCACAATTCGCCAAATGCGCATCGCCAAACGGCTAGGCCGTGACGACTTCCGGTCCGCGCGACGCGAGGGCGCGCCGGATCGCCCGATCGGGCGGCGCGTCGCAGACGAGATAGCGCACCGACTCGAAGCCGCGAATCCGCACGGGCGTGGTGCGCCCGAACTTCGAGCAATCGGCGACAACGATCGCGCACGCCGCAGCCGCGATCATGCGGCCGCGCACTTCGGCGGCGAGGCGCGAGTAATCGGTGAGATGCGCATCGTCGGTGATGCCGCCCGCGCCGACGAACGCAAAATCCGCGTGATACTGCGAAATCTGCTGGATCGTATCGAGCCCGAAGGTCGCGTCTTCCAGATCGGCAATCTCGCCGCCGAGCAGGCTCACGCGATTGCCGTTGCGCCGCGCGAGCAGCATCGCGATGCGCCAGTCGTTCGTATAGACCGTCAGCCGATGACGTTCGGCCAGCGCCCGCGCCACGGCCTGCGTCGTGCTGCCGGAATCGATGACGAGCGACGCCCCGTCCGGCACGAACGCCGCCGCGCGCACGCCGATCGCCTGCTTGGCCGCCGCGTTGTTGGCCTCGCGCACATCGACATGCGGCTCGCGCCGGTCCATCGACAATGCGCCGCCATGCGTCGTCGCGACGAGGCCGCGTCCGGCGAGCGCATTGAGATCGCGCCGCACCGTCTCGCGCGACACGGCCAGCGCGCGCACGAGGTCGGCCACGGCGAGCGCACCGTGTTTGTCCAGCTCGGCGAGAATGTATTGATGACGTTGTTCTGCGAGCATCCGGGAATCGCGAGCGAAGTGATGGCGAGGCAGCGTGTGGAGTTTAGCGGCCTCATGTGGCAGAACTTTGGCAAGCGGCCGATCTTCGATCGACCCGTCAAGGCGCACGTCAAGCCGCATCGCGCAATGCATTCTTTCCGCTGCATTGGCAATCGACGCGCGCCGCTCCGCTAGACTCGCTGCTTGCCCCGGATGTAGCGAAGGGCGTCGAACGAGGTTATCCGGATGTACAAGAAAGGCGTGGTCATCGAGATTCAGTTTCCGCCCGCCCGGCTGAACGACGCAGCAGGCGATCCCTACTGGATCGATCTCACGCTCGACGAAGCCCGGCGCCTGCACGCGCAACTCTCGCGGCGCCTCGAAGGCGACGCGCGCGCCAATCAGCCGCTCGACACGTTCTCGCTCGAATGACGCGGCCACACTCGCGGATGCCCCGAGTGCACGGTTAGACAAGACGAATTCGCCGCACGCGACGATACTTC
Organism: Caballeronia insecticola; assembly: GCF_000402035.1. Classification (GTDB taxonomy): domain Bacteria; phylum Pseudomonadota; class Gammaproteobacteria; order Burkholderiales; family Burkholderiaceae; genus Caballeronia; species Caballeronia insecticola. The sequence continues at coordinate 330,480 of NC_021294.1, read as the reverse complement.
GGCATTCCGTTTCGTCGCCTTCCTCTCATGATTTCGCTTCTCGCCGCGCCGGTCTTCGTGTTTCTCTGGTCGACGGGCTTTATCGTCGCGCGGGCGATCACGCCTTATGTCGATCCGAACGTCTATCTGCTCGCGCGCTTCGCCGGCACGACGCTGCTGTTCGTCGCAATCGCGCTCGTCACACGCGCGCCCTGGCCGCGAGGACGCGATATCGGCCGGCATCTGCTTGCCGGCGCGCTGCTGCAAGGCGTCTATCTCGGCGCGGGCTACTGGGCCGTCGCGCAAGGGCTCGGCGCGGGCGTCATGGCGTTGCTCGGCGCGCTGCAGCCGCTTCTGACCGCGGCCGTCGCTGCCCGGCTGTTCGGCGAAAAGCTTTCGCCGCGCGCCTGGGGCGGACTCGTGCTCGGTCTGATCGGCGTGGCGCTCGTGCTCGCGCCGAAGATCATCGGCGGCGGAATGCATGCCGCACAAACGGGTGCGGGACACGCGCCGCAGTGGCTCGTCGTGACGATCGCGGTGCTGTCGGTGGTCGCGATCACGGCGGGCACGCTCTATCAGAAGACTTCGCTCGCACGCGCCGATATCCGCAGCGCGAGCGCCGTGCAGAACGCGGGCGCTGCGGTCGTCGCGCTCGTGCTTGTGTTTGCGCTGGGGGAACATCGCTTCATTGCATCGACGACGACGTGGATTTCGCTCGCCTGGGGCATCCTCATGCTCTCGGGCGTCGCGACGACGCTGCTCGTCTGGATGGTCCGGCGCGGCGCCGCATCGCGCGCGACCGCCCTGCTCTTTCTCGCGCCGCCGCTCGCCGCGCTCGAAAGCTACGTCGCGTTCGGCGAGACGCTCAGCGCGGTGCAACTCGCGGGCTTCGCGGCGGCGCTCGCGGGCGTGTTGCTCGCCCGCTCGAAATAGCGCTTCGCGGACGGCTTCAGCCACCTTCAATCGACCTTATCCGCGCCCGCCGGAATGTGGGCGCGTACCGCCCGTCCCGGCCCCGGCGACCACGCGGGCCGCGACTGCCTTCCCGTATCGACGACAACGAGATAGTGCCCCGCCCACGGCGTCGTCTTGCGCGTGGCCTTGAGGACCCACATCGACTGGCCTTCGGCGGCGCGCGCCTCGTATTGAGCGTCGAGGATGCCGTGGTGATCGAAAAACGTATTGAGCGTCGACGGGATGCGCACGCAGCCCTTCGAGTGCCGCATGCCGAGCAGCGGTTCCAGTTTCTCGGGATCGGTGGCGTGCATCTGGAAGCGCATCGGCGATTTGCCGCCGTGGCCCCAGCCGCGCTCGCCGTCGGTCCAGCCGAAATCGTAAATGCGCATGTCGCGCGCGCCGTAGCCGCGAATCTTGAACTCGTTGAGCGTGCCTTCCGCGCGGAAGTCCATGTTGCCCGGCACGTGCTGGAACACGCCGAGCGGCGTCACGAAGTGGTCGTAACTGCCGGGACGACCCGTCGATACGGGCGCGGCGCCGATCATCGACCAGGCGTCGCCCGGCTTCGCGCGAAAATAGACGAAGATCGCCTGCACGTTCGCACTGCGATCGACGAGCACGACGAATTCGTTGGCGAGATCGCCGTGGCCGTCGGCGTCGAGTGTGTGCTGCAGCAGGCGGCCGTACGCCTGCTGATCGGATGGCGGCACCGTGAGTCTGCGGTCGACTTCCTTCGCGAAGGTCTGGCGCATTGCGAATGCGGCCGCCGGTTGCATGCCGGTGCGTTGGGCGAGATTCGGCTCGGGTGGTTCGGGCGGAAGAGGCACTTCAGGCGCTTGCGCCTCGGAGGCCGCGCTTGCTGCGCTCGCGGCACTTGCCGCGCTGGCCTCGCTCGCCGCCGATGCGCCGGATGCCTCACTCGCTGGCGGGACCGCAGACGCCGCGGAGGCCGCCTGCGCGGGCGCGGGCATCGGTACGGGCATGGCGGGAAGCGCGCGCTCCGGCGCGCTCGCACCATGCGGGATGCTGGCGCCGGACGGCATCGGCGGTGCAGGTGGCGCGGGCGCGACGGGCATGACAGACATCTCCGTCACGCGCCCTTGCGCGACCGCGCCCGGCGACGCCGCCTGCTGCCCATAAGCTACCGTCGCGATGGAAAAAAGCGCGCCTGTAGCCACGCCCGCGAAAAACCTTGTCCCGAAGGACACTGTGTTCTTTCCTGCCTGCTGCATCGAAATCGACTTCCCCTTTGCTTTCTTCACCGACCAGCGACAAAAAAGCCGGTGCGCACGAGGCACCGGCTTCGCCGCTACATGACGTTCGTCAGCGGATTTCCAGCAAGGTTCGTTCCGGCCGCGCTACACGTTTCGCGCGCCGACCGTTAATGCAGACGTGTCGATGCGTCGCCCGACGCGGAAGCCCGCGCACGCAAGGGAGCATCGAGAAGGCGTTGACGACAGAGCTTCTGAGCAATCGCCTCGCCGATATACGGAACATCGGTCGCGAGGCGCGCGATCGCATAGGCCTGAGCCGTGCCCGCGCCGTGCACTTCGATGTCGCTCACCAGATCGCCGAGTTCGTGCTCGAGAAAACGCCGCACCTCGCGCGCGGCGCAGCGCCGCGGAAGATTCCAGACGAGCAGGTTCATCGCAGTTACCTTCTGGCGCGGGCGCGCACGGGTACCGGCTGCGGACGGCGTCGATGAATCATGGCCGCCGCCAAAGTGCCGACGACGAAAAGGGAGACATAAGCGACGATCATGGCAACTCCGGGCGGATAATTTCGAGATAGATACATACTAGTCTCGTAGACCGTGGCCGGGCTGCGGCATTCCGTCTTTTTCAATAAATGTTCTAAATCGGAAGGATACGGCGGATCAATCGTCAAAAGCCGCTGCACGACATGCTGGACAAGTTCGGATAGCGATTGGCCCAGTCGCCGGCCATCGCCGATTGCGCGTCTTTCAGCGTGATGTCGCCGGTGCACACGCAGCGTTTCAGATAAACCGCGAGCCGTTCCTTGCGACGCTGACCCGCGCGCCCTTCCCAGCGGCGCAGATCCAGATTCGCGGGCGAGTTCGGCGAGCCGCCGAGCAGCACCGGCATGCGGTGATCGAGTGCATATTCCGACGCGAAGGAAGCGTCGATGCTGCGCTGCTTCAGGAGCCGCTCTTTCTGGCGCATCTGGATTTCGAAGGACGGCAGCACGCGGTCGACGTAGCCCGGCACGCAGATCGTATCGACGATGGTCGTCTGCGTGACGCGCGCATCGAGCCATTCGGCGCGCTGGGCCTGCGACGCGCCCGGCATGAACGCGAGCAGCGCGCAGCAAAATGCCAGCGCGGCGCGTGCCTTTCGTTTTCCGATGGTCCCGGTATCCCTTCGAATCATGCCTCTCGCGCAACCCATCGCGCGGCGAAACGTCGCCGCATGTTATTGAGATAATCGAAGGGTCAATTAAAACACACGAAAGACTTGCAGCAGGTGAACTGTTGTGCGCGATTGTTGCGTGGCGTCATATGGACGCGGCCAAAGCGCAACGGAGATTTACGCGGCGCGCGGCGCTAGCGCGGTGTCCAGCGCCGCGTCGAGCGTCGCGGACGCCGCGGCGAAGGCCGCGAACGATGCCGCGATGCGCGGATCGTCCTCGCCGTTGCGGTCTTCGTCGAGCGCGCGATCGCAGTCGTCCTGCAACGCGCGGCATGCACGCGTGAACGGCACCGCGCCGATCACGGCCGCGCCGCCCGCCATCCGGTGCGCCTTGTCGCGCAGGAGCGCCCAGTCGCAGTCGTCGAAGGCCGCGCGCGCGGCAGCGGAATCCTGCGCATTCGCGGTTTTCAGCGTATCGACGAGCGCGCCCGCCCGATCGCCGAAATTGGACAGCAATGCGCGATCGAACGTGTCGGCGCTGGGAGCGGGATCGGCGGGGGCAGCGGGCGCGACGGGCGCGACGGGCGTGACGGGCGCAGCGGGCGCGACGGGCGCAGCGGGCGCAGCGGACGCGACGGGCTGAACGTGCTCCGGCGACACCGGCGGCACGCGCCGCCCCTCCGTCGCCGCGACGAGCGCCTCGCGCAACGCATCGAGACCGAGCGGCTTGACGAGACACGTCGTCATGCCCGAGGCGATCGCGCGCATTGCTGCTACGGGCTGCGCGTTCGCCGTCAGGCCGATGATCGGCACGGGGCTCGACGCCGATGTCCCGTGCGCTTCGTCGTCGCGGATCGCGCGCGTCAGTTCCTCGCCGCTCATTTCCGGCATCGAACAGTCGGTGAGAATCACGTCGAAAGCGTGCGGCCCGGCGCGCCAGACCGCCAGCGCACTTTTGCCATCGACGGCGAGATGCACCTCGCCGCCCAGGTGCCGAATTTGCCCGTCGAGCACGATGCGGTTCGCCGGATGGTCGTCGACGACGAGCACGCGCAAGCCCGCCAGCGATTCCGGCGCGGCCCGCGGCGCTTCGACCGGCGGCGCGACCGCCTCCGCTTCCGGAAAATCGATGCGCACGGTAAAGCGCGTGCCGCGTCCCGGCTCGCTCGACAGCGTGACGGTGCCGCCCATCATCGTGACGAGGCGCTTGCTAATTGTCAGCCCGAGTCCAGTGCCGCCGAAGCTGCGCGCGCGGCCGTCGTGGGCCTGCACGAACGGCGTGAAAAGCGCGGCCTGCGGCTCCGGCGCGATACCGATTCCCGTGTCCGATACCGCGAACGTCAGCGTGCGCCGGCCCTCGTGCGCCGCCGCGACGCCATATTCGAGCGTCACCGCGCCGGCATCGGTGAATTTGATCGCGTTCGACAACAAATTGCCGAGAACTTGCCGCAGACGCTGGCCATCGGCGAGGATCCAGGCCGGATCGCTTTCGCCTTGCCGCTTCACGATCAGCGCGAGACGCTTCGCGCGCGCGGCGGGCTCGTAGATCGCGGCCACGCCCGCGATCCATGCGTCGATTTCCAAAGGCGCCGGCGCGAGCACGAGCCGCTCGGCCTCGATCTTCGCCACATCCAGAAGATCGTCGATCATTTCGAGCAGATCGCGCGCCGCCCGATGCGCCGTCGACAGCGCGCGCTCCGTCGCCGCGCGTTCGCCCGGCGCGCGCAGTTCCATTTCGAGCAGCCCGAGCACCGCGTTCATCGGCGTGCGGATTTCGTGGCTCATCGTCGCGAGGAAGGTCGATTTCGCGCGGTTCGCGGTCTCGGCCTCTTCCTTCGCCACGCGCATCGCCTTTTCCGCGGCGATCCGGCGCGCGATCTGCACGCGCAAAGTCAGCGCCCAGCCCGCCAGCACGAGCACGAGCAGGCCGCCGAGCAACGCGCCGAGCGCAACCTGCGGACGGCGGCGCTCCCACAGCACTTCGGGGTGTTCGGAGAGCTTCCAGCGCGAGCGGATCGTTGCCAGCTCCGGCGGCGGCAGATACGCGATCGCGCGATTCACGATGCCCGCCAGCACCGGCTGGTTCGTCGCGACGAGCAAGCCTTGCGGAAGCGGCCGCGTCGACAGCACGCCGGTCATCGCGAGCACGTCGCGATAGGGATTGCCGACCGCGTAGTTCGCGAACGACAGATCGGCGACGGTGGCGTCGGCCTCGCCTTTCGCGACGGCGCGGAACTGTCCGTCGAGCGGGGGCGTATCGACGAAACGCACGCCCGGCGCGTACCGGCGAATGAGGTCGCGCAGCATCGTGTCCACGGACAGCGCGACGCGCTTGCCGTCCAGCGCGGCGGCGTTGCGCAGCGGCGGCTGCCCGGCTGCGGTGACGATCGCAAAAATGGCTTCGCCCGTCGGCACGGTCGGCACGGCGCCGGCAACCGGCGATGTGTCGCCCGCGCTGTACGGCAGCATCTCCGACGCGCCGCTGCGGAGATCGGCGATCAACTGTCCGGACGAATCGCGCACGCGCGCCTCGAAGCGCAGACCGGTCACGCGCGCGATGGCGTCGAGCAAATCGACCGCGGCGCCCGCAGGCTGGCCGCGCGAATCGCGGAACGTGACCGGCGCGGCCTGCGCGAGCATCGAATAGTGCACGACGGGATGCGCGCGCACCCACGCGGTTTCGTCGGCGGTCAGTTGCATCGAGGTTTTCAGCGTGACCGGCGAGGCGGCCGGGTTCCAGCGCGCATGCTCGACCAGGGCGAACGAAGGCGGCAACGCGGCGAGCGCATCGTCGATGCGCTGTCGCAGCGCGCTCTTGTCCGCGCGATCCGGCGCGAACGCGAAGCTGTAGCCATCTTCGTCGAAGGACGCGAAGCCGGTGATCGTCAGGTTCGGCAGCGTGTATTGGGTGATCGCGTAGCCGGCGGCGGTCATGTCGCCGACGAAGGCATCGGCGTCGCCGAGAGAGACGGCCAGCAACGCGCCGCTCAGATCGGAAAACGCGGCGGGCTGCATCGACGGATACGCGGTCCGCAGGCGCGCGGGCGATGTCTGCGCATCGACGTAGGCGAGCCGATGCGTCGGCGAACGTTTCGCAATCGGCTCGATGAAAACCTGTTTGATCGGCATATACGGACGGCTGTAAGCCAGCGCCTCGCCGGTGTCCGCGCCGGTCGCGCTCGTGGCCATGTCGATGTCGCCGCGCCGGAGCGCCGCCGTCAGCGCCGCGCGATCCGGGTAAAGACGCCATTGGATTTCGGCGTCGAGTTTGTCAGCCAGCGTGTTCGCGATATCGACCGAGATGCCGCGCGGAGCCGCCTGGCTGTATGCCATGTCGAGCGGCGGCGTGAGGTTCGCCGCCATGCCCACGACGATGCGCTGCTTCGCGCCCGCCGCCTGCGCGCACAGCACGCAAGCCAGCAGCACGAACACACACCGGAGAACGCCACGATGCCTCGACCAGTCGAACATGCCGCACCCTCGAAGTGAGCGGTGCGGCTAGTGTCTCAAAAACGTCCGGGCGCGCCTATCACCGGCATGATGAGTGAAGGCGCGCTTCGTTGCGTGCGGCAAAACAGTCTGCGCTTCAGGCCGGCACCGATTCCGCCTTTTTCGCGCGCGACCACACGCGATGCTGGCTCATCGCTTCGATGAAGCTCTTCATCACCTGAGCGGCGTCGCTGCCGACCGAGACGCCTTCGTCGCCCGTGGGCAAATGCGCGGCGGCGAGCAAGTCTTCACCGTCGCCGATTGCGCCGAGCGCCTTCAGATGCTTGAACGCTTCGAGCACGAAGTGACGCGCGTCGCCCGATTCGGACAGCGTCTTCGCGCTCTGCTGGCCGCCCGCGACGATCACGCCGTCGAACATGATCGACGGCATCGCGAGAATGGTGGCATCGGCCTCGACGCCTTCGGCCGGCGAACCGAGCGTCGGCGCGATGACCTTGGCATGCGCGCCCTCTGCCGCAAGCGCGTCCTTGATAGCCTGGATGCTCGCGGCGTCCGCGCCCGGCGCGGCCAGAATCGCGACCTTGCGCGTCTTGACCGACGGCACCGCCTTCGCCACAAGCGACAGCGCCGGCGATTCCGTCACCGACGATTTGCCGAGTTCGTCGGCATCCGCGCTCTTTTTCGGTGCCGACAGGCCGAGATTCTCGGCGACGCGCGTCGCGAGCGTTTCATCGATATTCGCGAGAATGCCGAGCTGGCGCTCACGAATCGGCTTTCGCTCGACTTTGCTCAATTCGAACGAGTACGCGCCGACAATATGATCCTGCTCCGGCTCGGTCATGCTGTTCCAGAACAGCGTCGCCTGCGAATAATGATCCTTGAACGACGGGCTGCGCACGCGGATTTTCGAGCCTTCCACGCGCTCCGTATAACTTTCGAAGCCGCCGCCCGCCGCGGCAGGCGCGGTTTCCTTCGGCCAGCCGCCGTCAATGGAATTCGGTTCGTAGGACGCCTGCCCCTTGTTGATCGTCTGACGATGCATCGCGTCGCGCTGGCCGTTGTGCAGCGGCGCGAGCGGACGGTTGATCGGAATTTCGTGGAAATTCGGCCCGCCCAGACGGCTGATCTGCGTATCGGTGTAGGAAAAAAGGCGGCCTTGCAGAAGCGGATCGTTCGTGAAGTCGATGCCCGGCACGATATGTCCCGGACAAAACGCGACCTGCTCGGTCTCAGCAAAGAAGTTGTCGGGATTGCGATTGAGCGTCAGCTTGCCGATCATCTTCAGCGGCACGAGTTCTTCGGGAATGATCTTGGTCGGATCGAGCAGATCGAAGTCGAAGTTGTGCTCGTCCGCTTCCTCGACGATCTGCACACCGAGCTCCCATTCCGGATAGTCGCCGTTGTCGATCGCTTCCCACAGATCACGCCGATGGAAATCCGCGTCCTTGCCCGCGAGCTTCTGCGCTTCGTCCCACAGCAGCGACGCCGAGCCGATCGTCGGACGCCAGTGGAACTTCACGAAGCGCCCCTGGCCCTGTGCGTCGATGAAGCGGAACGTATGAATGCCGAAGCCTTCCATCGTACGCAGGCTCTTCGGAATCGCGCGGTCGGACATGGTCCAGAGCACCATGTGCGCGGACTCGGGCACGAGCGAGACGAAGTCCCAGAAGGTGTCGTGCGCGGAGCCGCCTTGCGGCATTTCGTTGTGCGGTTCGGGCTTCACGGCGTGGACGAAATCGGGGAACTTGATTGCGTCCTGAATGAAGAACACCGGCATGTTGTTGCCGACGAGATCGAAGTTGCCTTCTTCCGTATAGAACTTGACGGCGAAGCCGCGCACGTCGCGCACGGTATCGGCCGAACCGCGCGAGCCCTGCACCGTCGAGAAACGCACATAGACGGGCGTTTCCTTCGACGGATCTTGCAGGAACCCCGCCTTGGTCAGTCCTGCCTGCGATTCGTAGACCTTGAAGACGCCGTGCGCCGCCGATCCGCGCGCATGGACGATACGTTCGGGAATGCGCTCGTGATCGAAGTGCGTGATTTTTTCACGCATGATGAAGTCTTCGAGCAGCGACGGTCCGCGCTCGCCGGCACGCAGGGTATTCTGGTTATCGGCGATCTTGACGCCCTGATTGGTCGTCAGTGCCTGATTGGTGGCGTCGCTGCGGAAGGATTCGAGCGAATTGACTTTGGGATTGCTATTGCTCTGCGAAGGCGTGCGCGCGGCGGCGCTAGCGGGTTGCTTCGCCGGTTGCTTCGCGGGTTGATTCTTTGTTGCCATGTGCGGGACTCCGGGTGGGGTGATCTTTGCCCCTTTGTCCGCAATCGGCGTTCCCGAAAGCCTGCGCTTCCAGAAACGGAAGCGCAGGAATCCAAACGCAGAACGGCGCTCAGCCGCCGCCGGCAGGCGACAACGCCGCGTCCGTCTTTTCCGCCGTCACCTTCTGCAACGTGATGATCCGGCTCATCGCGGCATGATTCGCCGTTGCTGCGTCGTACATCTTCGCAAGATCGGCCTTGAGCTGCGTGCGCGAGCCGCCGTCGAGATAGACCATATGTCCCGACGGATAGAACGTCGCCGACAGATTCTGCCGCACCGTGCTGTTGATCAGCGGCATCTGCTGAAGATCGATGATGGTCTGATAAAACGGCGTCACGAAGTCATACATGCCGTTCGCCGACAGCACCCGCAGATCGACATTCAGCGCCATCACCGCGGCGAGGTCGCCCGCCGTGTAGAGAATGATGTTGCCCTTCGAGTCGATGCCCTTCTGCGCGCCCGTCGGGTCCGTATGTTTGAAGTCCCAGTTGAGGAACGCCTGATCGTTGAGATCGGTGAACGAAGAAGTGGACGTGAACTTGAGCTGCTCGTTCAGATAGCTGTTCCACATCGTCGTGTAGACGCCGCTCACGGCGGTCATCGTCGGGTCGTTGCTGCCCGAGTTCGGGTCGATCTTCCCCGCGATGCCGGACGATATCGCCGTCACGCGCCCGTCGTAAGCGCCGAGCGATTCGCCCTTCGACTTCAATAGCGTGGTCAGAAAAAGCGAATTGCCGCGGCTGTCGTAGGCCGCGATATCGAGACTCCACGCGAGCAGCGTCGCCTTGCCGATGCCGGTGTATTCGGACAGCTTCTCGACCACTTCGTCGTCGGTCTGCGGAAACTTGCGCAGCGCGTTCAGATAATCCGTGCGCGCGAACTCCGCGACTTCCTCCGCGAAATTGACCAGATTGGTCGGCGTCGGATGCACGCCGAGCTTCTTGTGGTACCACGCATCGGCGGCGGCCGTGGGCAGCGCGCCGACCGGATTGCCCGCCTGCGCATAGTCCAGTATCGACGATTGCAGCGTGATGCCGTTCAGGTCGATGCCGTCTTCGTGCAGCTTGTAGGCAAGCACGCAACTGCGCGCCGTGCCGTACGATTCGCCGAACAGAAACTTGGGCGAATTCCAGCGATTATTCTTCGTCAGATAGCGCTTGATGAATTGCGCGATCGAGCCCGCGTCCTGATCCACGCCCCAGAAATCGCGGTTCTTGTTCGGCGCAATGGCGGCCGAATAGCCCGTGCCCACCGGATTGATGAAAATCAGGTCGCTCCGGTCGATAAGACTGTCCGGGTTGTCCTCCATCTGATACGGCGCGGGCGGCGTGAAGCTCGGCATCGCGGTCTTGATGCGGCGCGGCGCGAACGAGCCGAGCAACACGAACACCGACGACGATCCCGGCCCGCCGTTATAGAAGAACGTGAGCGGCCGCGTTTCCTCCTTGGCGCCGTCCTTCGTGAACGCGACATAGAACATCTTCGCGTCCGGCTTCGAGCTGCTCGGATCGACCGTCACCAAATGGCCGACGGTCGCCGTGTACGCGATCTTCGCGCCGCCGACGGTCACGCTGTGATGCGTGATGGCCGCGTTCTCGTCGGCTTCGGTCGCAGCGACGGCGTCGTCCGGGCCGTTGCCGTATGCGACCGGATCGAAGTACGGCTGGTCCTTCTTCGCGCTCGTGGTTTTCTTGGGCGCGGTCTTCGCCGGAACCTTCGCGGCCGCCAGCGCCGGTTCTTCCGCGTTCGCCGTTTTGTCGCTCGCTGCCAGTGGATCGGAGTTCATCGTTGTCGCTCCAGAATCGTCGTCATGGTTGTTGTTCACTGTCGTGCTCATGTCTCGCTCTTGCGTTGCGCTTGCCTTACGTCAACTCTTCGCGGGCTTGAGCGCCGCCGCGATCTTCGCGCCGTCCGGGCTGCCCATGCCGGTGCACGCGTCCCAGCCGGCCGCCGCGAAAAAGGTGCCGTTGTTGCCCTGCGTGATGTCGCGGAACGCCGCCTTCGCCTTGTAGAGCTTCGGATTGACGAAGCCCGACGGCGCGTTGTTGAGCGCGTTGATGCGGGCGATCAGCGCAGCCCACAACGGCGCGACCGCGCTCGTGCCGCCGACGACCGTATCTTCGCCGTCGATCAGCACTTCGTAGCCGGTTTGCGGCGATGCGTCGCCCGCGACATCGGGCACGCCGCGTTTGGCGAGCGCCACGTGTTTGCCGTTGCGCGTGATCGAAAGCCCTTTCTGCCAGACCGGCAGCGCGAACGTGCCGGAGACGCCGCCGCCGCCCGCGCCGCCCTGCTCGCCGTCGTTCCACACGACTTCCTGCGCGATGCCCGTGCCCGACGCCGACAGGCTCGTGCCGCCGCAGCCGAGCACATACGGGCTCGACGCCGGAAAGTCGACGTGATCCGTGCCGTCGCCGACGCCATCGGACGAGCCGCTGTCGCCCGACGCGGCGCACACCGTCACGCCGAGCGCGGCCGCGCTTTGCAGCACGTCGTTGAGCGCGCCGACCGATTGCGGCGACCACATCGACTCCGGGCCGCCCCAGCTGATCGAGATGACCGAGGGCTTGTTGGTGGCGTCGTGCAGCGCGCGATTGACGGCATCGACGAAACCGGCGTCGCTGTTCGGCGCGAAATACACGGCGATGCGCGCGCCCGGCGCAATCGCACCCGCGATCTCGATGTCGAGCGTGACTTCGCCGTCCGGTCCGTTCGGGTTGCCGGTGGGCGCGTTCTTCGCGTTGTCCACGCCGACCGCCACCACTTTCGGCGCCTTCACGCCGAGCTTCTTGAAATACGCGGAGAGGTCCGTGTCGCGATAACCGCCGCCGAGTTCGATGATCGCGATGCATTGGCCGGCGCCGTCGCCATCGGGGAAATCGTAGAGACGCGCGAGATCGACCGGCGTGAACGACGCGGGCGCCGCGCCGCGCGCCGGCTTGAACGGCGGACGGAAGCGAAAGTGCGGACGCGCCTGCGGCTTGCTGTCGAGACCGAGCACGGCGGTGATTGCATCGTGCATGTCGTCGGGCACGTTGACCGGTCCGGTCGGCCCGCGATATTCGCCGATGTTGTGATGTTGAAAGCGTTCGAGCTTGACATCGAAAGCCTTCTGAAACGCTTCGATGCTGCCTTTGAGCACGACGCTGCGCATCTCGGCATTGGCGCGCACGACCGTCAGGCCGTACTGTTTGGCGAAGGCCTCGACCTTCTGGACGTCTGCGTCGGAGGCGCCGAAGCGCTGGTCGAATTCCTCGCGCGAGACGGACTGCGCGGGCGCGTTGCCGGCGTCGATCTTCGCCATCATCTGCTTGAAGCCGGCTTCGTCCTTGCGCCGCAGCATCACGACCACTTCGATCTGCTCACCAGGATCGCACGCGCCGATGCATGTCGTGCCTTCGGGATGAATCTTGTCGCTGCCGCTGACCGGTTGCTTCGCCATGGTATCGATACTCCTCGTTGGCCGTGAAGTTCAAAGGTTCTCGATCCTGCCGTTTTCGCGCATCCGGCGCGTGTGCCTCGTCGCGCAGCACGCCGCTTATCGTCTTATTTTCCGTGCGCGAATGCAATTGCTCGGACCGTTGACCCGATCATGCAGTTCCGGCGGGACAAAAGATGTCCCGATGTGCTCCCGATAATCGTCAGTCCGCGCGCGCCTGATACGGCCGTTCTTCGTCGTACTCGGGACGCACGCCGCGCGGCAGCCACGGCTCGCGATGCTTGCACCACAGTTCATAATCCGGCTCGAAGAGACCGGTTTCGTCGAAAGCGCCGAGCGGCAGATCCACTTCGTCGCGCGACTCGAACTCCATGTACGCAACCGAGCCGCACGCCGGGCAAAAATGCCGCCGGCCTTGTTCGGAACTGCGCCAGGTGGAGAGGCTGCCGCTCATCATCACGTCGCCGCGGGCGTAAATCGCATAAGCTCCGAAAGCGGAGCCATGTACTTGCCTGCATGTCGTGCAATGACAAATGCCGACACGCAGCGGCTCGCCCGTCGCGCGAAAGCGAAATGCGCCGCAGGCGCAACCGCCTTCGTGAACCGTTGCGGTCGATTCATCGCGCTTTTGAACATTCATCGATATCTCCCAATTAAAACGGCCCGCGCGGGCACGCCTGCCGCGCCTCGCGGTTTGTTACGATAACCCTTCACGATCGGAGATGGCACTCATGAGCACATCGAGCACGACCGGCACCACGAGCACCTTGTCCCTCCTGAAGCTTCTTCCCGGCGCCGGATCGGAGTTCGGTCCCGCCGCATCCGACCTTGTCGCCCACGTGCTGTCGCACGGCCGCTTCGACGCAGCCGCCAACGCCCTGGCGCCGCGCGAAACGTTTCAGCGCGTCACCGTCGAAGACGTGATGAACGACGAATACGTGTTCCCGCTCGGGCAAACCGGCCAGTCGATCGTGCTGACGGGCTATCGCATCGCGGCGGGATTCATCGCCGAGCGCGCCGCCGACGAATGGCTCGAACTCGCGCACAAGGAACGTCTCGCAAAAGGCCTGCCCGCTGCGCCGCAAGGCAGCGAGCCGCATCTCTCGCCCGATCCCGCCGAGGCCGACCAGTTGCTCGACCGCGCGTACGAATGCGCGCAGCGCATCCTCGATCCGGCGGCGGGCGAATCGATCCTTTCGCTCTTCGAAACGCACTACCGCGGCGGGCGCGAATTTTTGCGCCTTACGTGGGAAGGTCTGCCCGAAGACCTCGTGCCGGAATCGCGCCGTCCGCTCGCGGCGCTGGCCGCGTCGGCGCAAAACGGCGAGCGGCGCGAAAAGCGCGATTACGATCCCTACGGCCTCGACGGCACCGACGACTACGACGTCGACCGGCCGCTTGCCTATCGCGAGAAGATCGGGCCGTTTCTCTTCACGATGACTTATCGCCACGAGTATCCGCAAGTCGACGACGAACGCCTGGGCACCGCGTTCGCCGTGTTCCACGAAGCGGGCAGCGATATCGTCGCGGCGGCGGTCCGGCTTCAGCTCGTCAAGGTGCCGCCGCTGCATAGCAGCGCCGATCTCGTCTACACGCTCGACACTTACTCGGGCGAAATGCTTTCGTTTGCGCTGGCCGCCACCGAGGCGCTCGGGCCGGAGAAGCTGTGCGAAGTGTTCAATGCGCATCGCGTGATCTACATCAGCCTGTGGGAAGTGCGCAAGCCGTGGCGCGGCGAAGGTCTCGGCGTCGCGCTGCTGCATCAGGCGCTGGAGCGTCTGCCCGTCGATGTCGATGGCCGGCCCAATGCGCTGTGCGTCGCGCCGGAGCCGTATCAGACCGACATGCGTCACTTCGAGATGCTGCCCGGCGCGCTGCGCGAGGAACTGAAAGCGCCGGCGAAGCGCCTCGCCGATCATCTCGCGAACTGGCTTTCGCGCTCGAAGCTGCCGGTCGCGACGCATTTCTTCGTGCCGATGGCGAAGCACGCGGGCATCGGTTCGGCGGGCGAGAACGCGCGTCTGATCGACCGGATCATGGAAAGCGAGGCGTAAGCCGATGCTCGTCGTCATCGACATGCAGGCGCGGCTGCTGCCGCATCTCGACGGCGGCGAGCGTCTGAGCGGGCGCGTCGCGACGCTGCTGCGCGCCGCGAATCTGCTCGGCGTGCCGGTGGTGGTCACCGAGCAAAATCCGGACGGACTCGGCGCGACCGCGGACGTTTTACGGGACGACATGCGCTCGGCGAACGTCATCGCGAAACACACGTTCGATGCGACGCTTGAGCCTGCGTTCGTCGCCGCGCTTCCGCCGACGACCGAGACCTTATGGGTCGCCGGCGCCGAAGCGCACGTGTGCGTGCTGTTGAGCGTGCTCGGCTTGCGGCGGCTCGGCTATCGCGTGGAACTGGTGGCGGATGCGGTCGCCTCGCGCCGCGCCGACGACCGCGCCATCGCGCTCGAACGCGCACGGCAGGACGGCGCGCGGCTCACGACCGTCGAGACATCGATCTTTGGCTGGCTTGGCAGTTATCGGCATCCGCGTTTCAGGGAAGCGCTCGCGCTGATCAAATGATTCGACGGCGGCCGCCCTAAAAGACCGTTAGTTGCGGACGCCATCCGACAATCATCCGTTTTCTCCTCAGGCGCGTATACATGAACACACGACCCGAAGGAGAACGACCATGAAGACGATCTGGCTGGCCGCATGCGCGGCTTGCGTGCTGATGAGCGCAACCGCATCGGCGCAAATGAATGCGGGCGGCACGACTCAGCCGATGATGCAGCAGCCGATGCCCGCGCAAATGGCGATGGCGTCGAACGGGCCGCTCACGCGCGACCAGGTGCGCGCCGATCTCGCCCGCGCACGCGCCGACGGCACCATTCCGCGCTTCGGCAATCCCGATCCTTATGGTCCCGCGCGTTCGGCGCGCAATTCGCCGTCGATGTATCCGGGGCGTTGAGCATCGCGGCAAACATGGCAATTTCGCCATCTTCGTTCGATCGGACAGCGAAGGATTTACCTGCGCATGCAGCATTTACGTGGAAGCGCGCTACGCCATTCCGGCGCGCGCGCCGCCGCGTCTGCTGCCGCCGTGGATGGCATCGTACTTGCTGAGTTTTCGCCGTCGCGGGGTCGAACGTTCGATCGGCTGATTCATCGAGTTTGAATAATCGAGGCTGATTAACCGACATGGATTGATCGCCGTACGCGCGCGCCCGCGCATCCCACGCACCGACAGGATTCGAGCAGCCGGCGCTCGCCGCACGATGTCGCAGTCGGCCGCGAGCGAATGCCCATGAAGACTCGAACCGGACGGCGCCCTTCCGAACGAGCGAGGAGCATCCGATCGCCATGTCCCGAGACAATACGCTTACCCCCGACGCCAGCGAGACCGCATATGACGCGGCATACGACACGGCACAAAAGCCGTCGCGCCGGCGTTTTCTGCAATCGGCCGCGGCAGCCGCCGCCGTCACCGCCGCGCCGCTCGCCCACGCGCAACAGCAGCCCGCCGCGACACCGGCCAACGCGCCGCCGCCCGCAGCCGCGCCGATGATGCCCGTGCGGCTCAACATCAACGGGCATCCGTACGAATTGCAGGTCGAAGCGCGCACGACGCTGCTCGACGCGTTGCGCGAATACGCCGGACTCACCGGCACGAAGAAAGGCTGCGACCGCGGCCAGTGCGGCGCGTGCACGGTGATCGTGTCGGGACGGCGCATCAATTCCTGTCTCACGCTCGCGGTGATGCACGACGGCGAAACCGTGACGACCGTCGAAGGCCTCGCGCCCGACGGCGACACGCTTGCGCCGATTCAGCGCGCGTTCATCGAGAAGGACGCCTTTCAGTGCGGTTACTGTACGCCCGGGCAGTTGTGCTCGGCGACGGCGCTCATCGCCGAATACCGTGCGGGCGACGCGAGCGCGGTCACGGCCGACGTGCGCTTTCGCCCGGCGCAATTGTCCGACGACGAAATCCGCGAACGCATGAGCGGCAACATCTGCCGCTGCGGCGCGTATCCGAATATCGTTGCGGCGGTGAAAGCCGTTGCATCGTCGAACGCCTGAGGAGACGCACATGGACGCGATTTCCTATCAGCGCGCAGCCGATATCGGCGCGGCGCTGCAGGCGGCCAGCCAGCCGGGCACGATGTTCATCGGCGGCGGCACGAACCTGCTCGACCTCATGAAAGGCGGCGTGATGCGGCCGATGAAGCTCGTCGACATCACGCACATCGATGCGCTCAACGGCATCACCGCGCTGCCCGACGGCGGCCTGCGCGTCGGCGCGCTCGTGCGCAACAGCGATTGCGCA
Source organism: Caballeronia insecticola (assembly GCF_000402035.1). Lineage (GTDB taxonomy): Bacteria > Pseudomonadota > Gammaproteobacteria > Burkholderiales > Burkholderiaceae > Caballeronia > Caballeronia insecticola. The sequence continues at coordinate 313,645 of NC_021294.1, read as the reverse complement.
AATCACGCGTGGGTGCGCGAACGTTATCCGCTGCTGTCGCAGGCGCTGCTCGCGGGCGCATCGGCGCAATTGCGCAACATGGCGACCGTCGGCGGCAATCTCATGCAGCGCACCCGCTGCGCCTATTTCTACGACACCGGCTTTCCTCAGTGCAACAAGCGCACGCCGGGCAGCGGCTGCGCCGCGATCGACGGCCACAACCGCATGCACGCGATTCTCGGCGCGAGCCGGCAATGCATCGCGACCAATCCGTCCGACATGAGCGTGGCGCTTGCGGCGCTCGATGCCGTCGTGCGCGTGAGCGGCCCGAACGGCGAGCGGACGATTGCGTTCGCGGAGTTTCATCGGCTGCCGGGCGAGCGGCCCGATCTCGACACGACCTTGCAGGCGGGCGAGCTGATCACGTCGGTCGATCTGCCACCGCCGCTGTTCGCCGGGCATTCGAAGTATCTGAAGGTGCGCGATCGCGCGAGCTATGCGTTCGCGCTCGTCTCCGTCGCCGCCGCGTTGCAAATGGACGGCACGACGGTGAAAAGCGCGCGCATCGCGCTTGGCGGCGTCGCGCACAAGCCGTGGCGCGCGGACGCGACGGAACGCGCACTCGTCGGCAAGCCGCTCGACCGCGCGACGCTCGCTACCGCCGCAGCCCTCGCCGTGCAAGGCGCGCAGCCGCAGCGCGAGAACGCGTTCAAGGTCGCGCTCGCCCAACGCGCGATCGTGCGCGCGGTTCAACAGGCCGGAGGTGTCGCATGACTGTCATCGGAAAACCGCTCGATCGCACGGACGGCGTGCTGAAGGTCACGGGCCAGGCGCGTTATTCGGCCGACAACGCCGACGCGAAGCTCGCGCACGCGGTCCTCGTGACGAGCACGGTCGCGCACGGGCGCATCGCGTCGATCGACACGAGCCGCGCTCAGGCCATGCCCGGCGTGCTGCTCGTGATGACGTATCAGAACGCGATGCGTCTGCCGAACAACGGCGTCCCGGACGCGCAGCCGCCCGCCGTGCGCAAGCTCACGCTCTTGCAGACCAACGAGGTGCGCTACAGCAACGAGCCGGTGGCAGTGGTCGTCGCCGATTCGCTCGAACATGCGCAGGGCGCCGCGCGCTACGTCGATGTGCGCTACGAAGCCGCGATGCCCAATGCCGATTTCGAGCGCGCGAAGGGCGCCGCGTATCAGCCGGAAAAGATGATGGGCCGCGCGATCACGACGCGGCGCGGCGACGTCGATGCAGGCTTGCGGCAAGGCCCGACGCGCCTGAACGCGGTCTACACGACGCCCTACGAACATCACAATCCGATGGAGCCGCACGCGACGCTCGCGCGCTGGGACGGCCCGAAACTCACGCTCTACGACTCGACGCAAGGCGTGTCCGGCGCGCGCAGCGCAGTGGCGAAGTTTTTCGGCATTCCCGATGACGACGTCCGCGTGATCTGCCCGTTCGTCGGCGGCGGCTTCGGCTGCAAGGGCTCGGTGTGGTCGCATGTCGTGCTGGCGGCCATGGCGTCGAAGCAAACCGGCCGTCCCGTCAAGCTCGTGCTCGAACGACCGCAGATGTTCGGCATGATCGGCAACCGGCCGTTCACGGAGCAGCGCATCCTGATCAGCGCGCGCGACGACGGCATCATGACCGGCATGCGCCACGACGTCATCTCGACGACATCGACCTTCGAAGACTGGACCGAAAGCTCGGCTATCGTCACGCGCATGCTGTACGCGGTGCCGAACCAGTCGACGTCGCACAAGCTCGTGAAGCTCGATATCGGCACGCCGACGTTCATGCGCGCGCCGGGCGAAACGAGCGGCTCGTTTGCGCTCGAATCGGCGATGGACGAGATGGCGTATCAGCTGAAGATGGATCCGCTCGCGTTCCGCATGAAAAATTACGCGAACATGGAGCCGCAGGACAAGAAGCCGTGGTCGGAGAAGGCGCTGACCGCGTGCTACGAGCGCGGCGCGGAAAAATTCGGCTGGTCGCGGCGCAACCCGGCGCCGCGCTCGATGCGCGAGGGCAACACGCTGATCGGCTGGGGTGTCGGCACGGCGACGTATCCGGCGAACCGCAGCGAAGCCTCGGCGATTGCGCGCATTCTGCCCGACGGCACCGCGATGGTCGCCTCCGGCACGCAGGATCTCGGCACCGGCACGTACACGATCATGACGCAGGTGGCCGCCGACGCGCTCGGCTTTCCGCCCGATTACGTGCGTTTCGCGCTCGGCGATTCGTCGTTGCCGAAGGCGCCGGTGTCGGGCGGCTCGCAATCGGCGGCGAGCGTGTCGCCGGCGGTGCGCGCGGCGTCGCTCCAGGCACGCGATCAGTTGATCGCGCTGGCGTTGGCCGACCGCGGCTCGCCCGTCGCGGGTCTCGCGCGCGAGGACGTGACGGTGTCCAACGGCTGGGTCGTGAGCGTGTCGAATCCGGACAAGCGCGATCCGGCGGCGGCGATCATCGCCCGCAACGGCGGACGCGCGATCGAGGCCACCGCCACCACGCGCCCCGGCGACGAAAAGAAGCAGTACGCGTTTCACTCGTTCGGCGCGGTGTTCGTGGAAGTGCACGTCGATGCCGATCTCGGCGTGATCCGCGTGCCGCGCATCGTCGGCGTATATGACGTCGGCACGCTGCTCAACGAGAAGACCGCGCATAGTCAGCTGATGGGCGGCATCGTGTGGGGCGTGGGCTCGGCGCTCTTCGAGAAAGGCGAAATGGATTCGCGCTACGGGCGCTACACGAACGCGAATCTCGCGGAGTATCACGTGCCGGTGAACGCGGACATCGGCATGCTGGATATCTCATTCGTCGGCCAGCCCGATCCGCTCATCAATCCGCTCGGCGCGCGCGGCATCGGCGAAATCGGCATTACGGGCGTGGCGGGCGCGCTCGGCAACGCGGTGTATCACGCGACAGGCGTGCGCGTGCGCGACCTGCCGATCACGCTCGACCGCATCCTGCCGCCGACGACTGCGTGACCGGAAGCACGCCACGCGGCGGCTTTTTCACGGCCGCCGCGTGGTTTTTTTGTGCTTGCCGCGCGCTTCGATGCGCCGCACAATTCCCGTTCGATTCCCACACGAGCAGCTGCGATGACCTATTCGTCGAGCGCGACCGGCATCCTGCTGGCGGCGGGCCTGGGCACCCGTTTCGACCCGTCCGGGCGGCGCAACAAACTGCTCGCCACATTGCCCGACGGCACGCCTGTTGTATTTCAATCGGCGCGGCATTTGCTGGCGGTGGCCTCCGAAGTCATCGCTGTCGTGCGGCCGGGCGCCGAAAAACTGGCCGACGTGCTGAACGAAGCCGGCTGCAAGGTCATCTTCAGTATCGATGCCGAGCGCGGCATGGGTGCGACGCTCGCCGCCGCCGTCCGCGCCACGTCCGACGCCGATGGCTGGCTCGTCGCGCTCGGCGACATGCCGTGGATCGAACCCGCAACGTATGAAGCCGTCGCCCGCGCGCTCGATAGCGGCGAAACGCTGGTGGCGCCGGTGCATCGCGGCAAGCGCGGGCATCCGGTTGGGTTCGGCATGACGCATCGGGAGACGCTCGCCGCGCTCGATGGCGATGCCGGCGCGCGTGGATTGTTGTCGATGCATGCGCCGTTTATCGTCGAGGTCGATGATCCGAACGTGCTGCGCGATGTCGATTTGCCGGGGGATCTGGCGACCGGTTGAAACCTCAGGCCGCAATCGCCGCCGAATCCGCGGCATCCGACCCAATCGGCAGATAACGCTTGCTGACTTCGAGCAGCGTCGCGCCGAATCCCTTCTTCGCCCGAAAATCCGTCCGCGCGCTCGTCAAAACGCGCGGCGCCGCGCTCCATTCGATCTGCGCGCCGCTCGCGACAAGCGCCTCCACGAGCGCGACATCCTCGCTCGATTCCAGCGGCGGAAAGCCGCCGGCCCGCACATACGCCTTCGCCGACACGCCCATATTCGCGCCGTGAATATGCCGATGCCCGTCCGCATCCGTGTAGGTGCGCCCGAAGTGCTCGCGCACCGCGCCGATATGCGGCGACCAGTCGTGCACGCCGATCACGCCGCACACGGCATCGGCGCGGCAGTCGAGCTGGCGCACGAGCCAGTCATCGGCGACGGTCGTATCGGCATCGGTGAAGGCGAGCCAGCGCGCGCCCAGCGCCAGCGCCCGTTCGGCGCCGTAGGCGCGCGCGATGCCGACATTGCGCGCGTCGATCGACGTCACGTCCGCGCCGAACGCCCGCGCGATGTCGCCGGTGTCGTCGGTGCAACTGTCGAGCACGACGATCACGCGCGCCGCCTCGCCGAGCAATTGATGATGATCCGCGGCACGGCGCGCCGCCGCCACGCACACGCCGATATGCAGGGCTTCGTTATGGGCAGGGATGACGATGGCGAGCATGTCGGCTCCTTGTATTGGTTTGGTTTCGTTGTCAGGCACTCGCCAAAGCAATCGGCGGCCGCGATGGATCGATTTCAGCAATGACTGTTCCCATGTTTCGTCAAATGAAATGTCGGGCCTCGCAGCGCGGACGAAACGCTCCGTCAAAAGGGTGCGATCATCGTTAAATAGTTGCCGGAAAGCCGCGAGCATCGATAGAATTACTGTATGGATATACAGTACTTTTCCGATTCCGCTCGCCGATGAAATGCGTCACCATCGATCCGTCGTTTGCCGCGTGGCGTACCGAAGCGCGCAATCTCCTCATGGAAGGTCTGCGGCCTGAGGAGGTGTCGTGGCGCGAAACGGATGCGTCGGCCACGGTGTTCGGCAGCATCGATCCGCCCGCGCCCGGCTCGGCAAATCCTGACGCCAAAAAGCCCGTGCGCATCGCCCACAAATTTCTGGCCATGCTTGAAACGGCGGCGTGCTATCGCGCGCCGGACCGCTGGCCGTTTCTCTACAAGGCGCTGTGGCGCTGGACCCAGGGCGACCGCGCAATCGCATCGCCGGAAGACGCGGACGGCCGGCGGCTGGCGCAGATGATCGAAACGGTCGAGGCCGAGGAAAACAAAATGCGCAAGACGCTGCGTTTCCGGCATCGCGACGTGTCGCTCGGGCCGCCCGAGTTCATCAGCTGGTGCGAGCCGCTGCACGATCTGCTGGAGCACGCCGCCATGCATTTCGCAACGCGCATGGGCAGCGCCACGTGGATGATCGCCACGCCGCACGGCGCCGCTTTCTGGGACGGCGCGCTGCTGCGCGTCGACCGCACGAGCGAGCCGGAAGAAAAGCCCATGGACTTCGGCGACACCGAGATGAACGGCGAAGCGGTGAGCGGCGACGCCATCGAGGCGCTCTGGCTCGCGTATTACGAGAGCACCTTCGCGCCCGCGCAGGCGAACGCCGCCGAAATGGCGTCGCATATGCCGGTGCGTTACTGGAAAAGCCCGCAGAACGAACGTGCCGATCCCGCGCTGATCGCGCGCGCCGATCCGTATTCGCGGCGCGATCGGGAGCCGCGCAGTGTGCCGCCCGAGATGGAAGTGGCCATCAACACGGATCTGGAGCCGATCCAGGGCACGATGCTCACGGCGCCGCCCTCGCTCGACGCATGCCGGCGCTGCTCGCTCTGGCGCAACGCGACGCAGGCCGTGCCGGGCATGGGTCCCGCCGGTGCGCGCGTGATGCTGGTCGGCGAGCAGCCGGGCGATCAGGAGGACCGCGCGGGCACGCCGTTCGTCGGTCCGTCGGGCACGCTGCTCGACGAGGCCATCGCCGAGGCCGGGCTCGCGCGCGAATCGCTCTATCTGACCAATGCGGTGAAGCACTTCAAGTGGGAAGCGCACGGCGAGGAGCGCGCCCATCTCGCGCCCACGCAGCGCGAACGCGAGGCCTGCCGCTTCTGGCTCGAGGAAGAACTGAAACGCGTCGCGCCGAAAGTGGTGGTCGCGCTCGGGGCGACGGCGCTGAAGGCGCTCACCGGCCATCGCACGGCGCTGTCCGAGTATCTCGGCAAGACCATCGAGCACAAGGGGTGCATCGTCGTGCCGACCTATCACCCGTCGTATCTGCTGCGCGTCACCGACGAAAAAGTGCGCGCGGAAGTCTTCGGGACGATTGTCGAGGCGCTCGTGTTCGCGCAACAGATCGCGGACGGCACCGCGACCATCCGCACGCCGGTCAGGGACCGAACACGCTGAGCGGGCCGTCGCGTTTCGGTCAAGTGCAACAGGACGAAACAGGCGCAACAAGACGAAAGCGCCGTCAACGTTCCTGTAAGCCGCGCGTTATACCGGTGTCGCGCCGCTGTGCGCTCACCGATGCCTCCGACAACACCCTCATGGCCGCTCTCCCGCTCGAAGAACTCCGCCGTCAATCCGCGCCTGTCGCGCTCGTGCCGAAATCGGCCGGGCAACTGCAGACCGAGCGCGAGCGCATCGTCGCGCGCCTGCAACTGCTGCTGAACGCGACGGTCGCGCTGGCGCTCGCGGGCGCCGCGCTCATCGCGTGGCTGCCGTTCTCGGCCATGCCGCACGAATTCCGTTTCGGCGCGCAGGAAGTGCTCGCGGTCGGCGTGTTCGCGACGTGCCTGTTCCTCCTGCACGAACGCGCCGAACTCTCGCTCGGCCTCTACGACTACGAACCGGTCGAACAGACGACGCAGGGCGAATTGCGCGCGCTGCTGCATCGCGTGCCGGAAGGCGCGTCGTATCAGCAGGCGCTCGCCGCCGACAACCGCACGTTCGTGACCGGCGAAGTCGATCACATTCGCCGCCGCGCCGAAGCCTTTATCCCGAAGACCTTGCCTGCCGAAGACGGCAACACGGAAACCTGAGCATCGCGCGCGCCCCGCGCGCAAACTGCACGATCCGCACGAAAGCCGCCGCCTCGCCATGCCGAGGCGGCGGCTTTTTACATCCGCAGCAGAAAGCGCACGCTTGACGTGCGACGCCGTGGCTCCTTCAATACCTGACAGATGTCGCGCTCCGACGCTCAGACTGTCACGGACTTCGTTGCAACCTGTCTCGACCGCGCGCACCTGACGCAGCAGACGCGCCGGACCCGTCGCGGGCATGCCGGATGCTTGCCAAGCGCTCGCGGCCGCGATTTTCGCGGGACATCCATCGAACGAGGCCACGTCACTTGCAGGAGCCAGGATGCGAGCCAATCCCCTTTCCCCGCTGAGCGAAGACTTCGCCACCGCACTGGTGCCGAACGAGCCGAGCGTCGTCACGCGGCCGGACGCCGCCCACGACGACGAATACGATGAACTCGCCGCGTTTCACGGTATCGAGCGCGAGCGTCTGGTGCTGATTCATCCGGACAGTCATCGCGACGCGCCCGCGTGGGGCCCGGACCGTTACGCCGATGTCGCCGATCAACTCGCCGCCGACGGCTGGCAGATCGCCATCGTCGGCGACGCGCCCGATCACGGACGCACCGGCGCCGTGCTCGGCGCGATGCAGACAGCAGCGCTCTTTCTCGCGGGCGCCGTCACGCCGGGTGCGCTGCCGCGGTTGATCGCCCACGCGCGCCTGCTCGTCTGCGACGACGCCGCCGCGTCCTCGCCGCTCGCCGCCGTTCGCGCGCTGGGCGCATCCGGCACGCCGCAGATCGTGCTCGCCGAGCATCCGCGCGACACTGGCAGCGACACGATCGTCGCGCGCGCCCGCGCTTTGTTGTCGAGCACGGGAGACGCGCATCCGGGCAACCCGTTCACGCTGCACATGCCGGCGACGCACGAATCCGCGTGAGGCGGCCGTGCCTGCGCCGAACCGCCTTTCAGAGGACATCATGAAATTCGATTTGCAGACCAGCCCGGTACCGGACCCCATCGCCGATCCGAACCGCGATCCGGAAGCCGATCCGCTCACGCCGCCGTCGCCCGGTCATCGGCCGGATGAACCGCAGCATCCCGACGCGCCACCCGACAAAGATCCGATCCGGCGCTACTAATCCGCCGTTCGCGTTTCAGATCAGACAAATCCCCTTCGGGTATTCCCCGCCCTACATTCGCCGCAGCGCCTGCCGTAAAGCGGGCATGCGGCGGCATGCGCCGTCGCAATGACAACGCAACGAGGCGGACGGGCGCACATGAACACAATGACGTTGAACAGGAAGCTCGGCTCGCTGATCGCCGTGCTGTGGATCGGCTTGATCGCGATCGGGATTATCGGGGCGTGGCAGAACCGGACGTCGATGATCGACGACCGCAAGGAGCAGTTGAAGACACTCGTCAACGAGGCTTACGCGATCACCGCGCATTACGCGGCGCTCGCCGCCAACAAGACGCTCACCGAAGAGGAAGCGAAAAAGCGCGCGCTGGAAGTGATCGGCGCGATCCGCTACGGCACGGACGGCTATCTCTCGATCAACGATTCGCATCCGAAGATGGTGATGCATCCGATCAAGTCCGCCATGAACGGCCAGGATCTGTCGACGTACACGGATCCGGCGGGCAATCGCCTGTTCGTCGATATCGTCAAGGCGGGCGACCAGACGGGCGGCGGCTTCATCAGCTATCTGTGGCCGAAGCCGGGCAGCGACAAGCCGGTCGGCAAGCTCTCCTACGCGCAACGCTTCGCGCAGTGGGACTGGTATCTCGTCACCGGCATGTATATGGACGACGTGCAGACCGCGTTCTGGGCAAGCGCGCTGCGCTGGCTCGGGATCACGGCGCTGCTCGGCGGTATCGCGACGGCCGCGATGCTGATCGTCCTGCGCAGCATCAAGCGCAACCTCGGCGGCGAACTGGAACTGGCGGTCGGCGCGGCGCATCGCATTGCGCGCGGCGACCTGACGAGCGCCGTCGACGTCCGCACGGGCGACACCACGAGCCTGTTGCACGCGTTGAGCGTCATGCAGCACGGACTGGTCGAAACCGTATCGCGCGTGCGTAACGGCACCGAGAACATCAACGTGGGCGCGTCGGAAATCGCGGCGGGCAACACCGATCTGTCGCAGCGCACCGAGGAACAGGCCGCGGCGCTCGTGCAGACCGCGTCGAGCATGGACCAGATGACCGCCAACGTGAAGAACAACGCGGAGAGCGCGGCGCAGGCGGCGCGGCTCGCGGAGCAGGCGGCGGACGTGGCGACGCGCGGCAGCGGCGTCGTCGACGACGTGATCGACACGATGACGCGCATCACCGCGAGTTCGCAGCAGATCGGCGACATCATCGGCGTAATCGACGGCATCGCGTTCCAGACGAATATCCTCGCGCTCAACGCGGCCGTGGAAGCGGCGCGCGCGGGCGAACAGGGACGCGGCTTCGCGGTTGTCGCGGCGGAAGTGCGCAGCCTCGCGCAGCGTTCGGCGACGGCGGCGAAGGAGATCAAGGCGCTCATCGAAACGTCGACGCAGACGGTGCAGCAAGGCGCATCGCTCGTGACGAACGCGGGCGCGACGATGACCGAGATCGTGCAGTCGGTGCGCCGCGTGAACGAGATTCTCGATGAAATCAGCCACGCATCGCGCGAGCAGAGCGCGGGCATCGAGCAGGTGAACCGCGCGGTCGTCGAGATGGATCAGGTGACGCAGCAGAACGCCGCGCTCGTCGAAGAGGCGGCGGCCGCTGCGCATTCGCTGAAGGATCAGGTGGACGGGTTGCGGGAGGCGATCGGGAGTTTCAGGTTGCCGGCTTGAGGCTTTCGATCACGCGAGGAATCGCTCGACGAGCCGCGCCCAATAAGCCGCACCGACGGGCAGATTTTTGTCGTTGAAATCGTAATGCGGGTTGTGGACCATACAACCGTCCTCGCCCGCGCCGTTACCGATGCGCAGGAACGACCCCGGCCGCGCCTGCAGCATGAACGCGAAATCCTCGCTGCCCATGAGCAAATCCGCATGGGCGACGACGTTCTCCTCCCCCACCAGTTCGCGCGCCACCTGAATCGCGAACTCGGTTTCCGCGTCCGAATTCACGACCACCGGATAGCCTTCCAGATACGTCACCGTCGCGCTCGCGCCGTAGCTCGCGGCCTGCGCTTCGACCAGTTCCTTGATGCGGCGCTTCAGCAATTCGCGCACTTTCGGATCGAACGAACGCACTGAAAGCTCCAGCGTCGCGCGATTGGGGATGACGTTGTTGACCGTGCCCGCATGCATCGATCCGACCGTGACGACGGCCGGCTGCGCGGGATCGACATTGCGCGCGACGATCGTCTGCAGCGCCATCACGACGCTCGCCGTCACGACCACCGGATCGACCGAGAGATGCGGCCGCGCCGCGTGCCCGCCGACGCCTTCGATCACGATCGACACCTGATCGCCCGCCGCCATGAACGGCCCCTTGCGGAACAGAAAGGTGCCGGGCTGCGCGCCGGGATGGTTGTGCACGCCGAACACGGCATCGCAATGAAATCGCTCGAACAGGCCTTCCGCGATCATCTTCTGCGCGCCGCTCGGCACGCCGTGCTCTTCGGCGGGCTGGAAGTACAGATGCACCGTGCCGTTGAAACGCCGCGTGCGCGCCAGATGCCGCGCGGCGCCGAGCAGCATGGTCGTGTGGCCGTCGTGGCCGCATGCGTGCATCTTGCCGTGCGTCTCGCTCGCGTAAGGCTTGCCGGTCTGCTCGATGATCGGCAGCGCGTCCATGTCGGCGCGCAGGCCGATGCTCTTCGTGCCGTCGCCCGACTTCAGCGTGCCGACGACGCCCGTACCGCCCACGCCGCGCGTCACTTGCCAGCCCCACGCTTCCAGCCGTTCGGCGACCAGCGCCGCGGTGCGCGTCTCCTCGTAGGAGAGTTCCGGATGACGATGGATGTCGTGGCGAATCTCGCGCAGCGACGGCGCGTCGTCTGCGAGATCGGCGATGACGGTGAAAACTGAATCGGACGAGGAAGTCGGCATGGAAAAACCCTGGCTGAATGAGTCGCGCGGCACGGCGGCCACGCGATACGGATACGCGGAAAACGGCGCACATGATCCTCCACATGCGCGCAGCTTTCCAGTTCCGTGAGCGGTTTTTTTTGTTTCTTCGGAAATTTTCGGGGAGACGGCTTGTGGTTAGGCTGTCGGCCAGCTTCGGACTATCGCCGGCTGATGCAGTCTGCAACAAACGATGGTTCGGCCCTCAATCTCGGGCCTTCGCATTGTTCCCGGTTGACGTAACGCAGCGTCGAGCAGAAGCGCCAATCGCGAGAAAAGTTCGAAAAAATCACCCTCAACGGCATGCGGTATATAGTGCTTCCGAGCGCGTGTCCGCCCGCCAAATGGAGAAACCCTCGCATGCGATCGTCGGCTGGAGGCTTTCGCAGCGTTGCGCGGGTTCCATCGGCTCGGATCCTTGCCGTTCTCGCGGTCACGAGTTCAGCGTCTGCCATGGCGCAGTCCAGCAGGGACGCCATTGGCGCTTTGCGTCTCGGTTCTGGCTATGCGCAAATTCTCAACCTTACCGCGACCCAGGACATCAGCTCGTCACATCTCGACATCTCAGATGGTGCCGTCCCGCAAACGCTTACCGTCACCCGGATTCCATACGAGGGCAGTTTGCTCACGTTTTCGGATCGAAATAGTGTTGGCTGGCGGGTTTCCGCCGGTTACTTTCGCCAAAAAGACGAATTCAACATCGGCGCGCCAAATGGTCAGGCAGGCAGCATCACAGGCAAGTGGTCGGCCTTCAGCGCGACGGGCGGCCTGTTCCTGAAAAGCAAGCTCGGCTATGGGTTCACTTTCGAGCCGGGCGTGGACTTTAGCGTGGCCAGGCTGCTCAATGACGCCTCATACGCAGGCGTAGCCACTGGCCTGAAACCTGTCCTCGATGGGCCGCTATTCAACTGGCACGAGAATGCATGGCTGATCACACCGAATGCCGCGCTCGAATGGTCGGCGAATCTGGCACCGGCGCAGAAGCTGACTGTGCGTGGACATATTGCGTGGTCGTGGATCTCAAGCTTCGACGAGTCCGATCCTCTGCTGCGATTCAGACAAACGGCCGGTTCATGGTCGGTCCAGTCGACCTATTCGGCGCCTGTAGGTGTTCAGCTACTCGGGCGCCCGTTGAATTACGTTATCGACGCGGGGTATGGCGGATTTTTCGGACCCAATCGCGACGCTCTTGGATTCTCAAAATTGGCGAACGTCGGGGGCGGATTCGAACTTCCTCTTTCGAGAGACAACGCACAGTCGAAGCGCCTGCGGGTGGGAGCAGCCTACCTGTTTGGTCCCCATGTCAAAGGATGGACCGTCAGTCTGGATCTGACGTATTGATCGGTCGGGCAGATCCCATGGCGAGTGTCCTCCGTCCGATACTGGCCGGCAGAAACGGGTCGATAAAGCCCATCCTTCCGCTTCAATCCCTTCCCTGCAAAAACCCGTCGATCACGCCCGCAAGCGTCTCGAACGCCGCCGCAATCTCCTCGTCCGGCACGCACGCATAGCCGATCAACAAGCCAGGCTCCGCATCCGGCCGATGCGCGTAATACCCCGACAGCGGCCGCACGACAATGTTCTCCGCAAGCGCAGCGGCGGCAACGGCGCGATCGTCGATCCCGTGCGGCAGCTTGAGCACGAGATGCAGCCCCGCATCGCCGCCGGCAATGGCTAGCGTGTCGCCGTAGCGTGCGGCGATGGTCGCGAGCATCACGTCGCGGCGTTGTCCGTAAAGCACGCGCATGCGCCGAATATGCGACGTGAAATGCCCTTGCTCGATGAACTCCGCGAGCACCGCCTGCTGCAGCAACTGCCCTTCGCGATACAACTCGGCGCTCGCCGTCGCGAAACTTTCCGCCAGCGCCTCCGGCACGACCACGTAACCGATCCGCAAGCCCGGAAACAGCGTCTTGCCGAAGCTGCCGACATAGATCACCTGCCCGCCCGTATCCATGCCCTGCAGCGACGCGAGCGGGCGGCTGCCGTAGCGGAACTCGCTGTCGTAATCGTCCTCGACGATCCAGCAGCGATGCTGGCGCGCGAATTCGAGCAGCATGCGGCGGCGCGCGAGGCTCATCACCATGCCGAGCGGATATTGATGCGACGGCGTGACGAGCATCAGTCTGGGCGGCGCCGCGAGATCGGCGGGCGTGGGCGCAATGCCTTCCGCGTCGACGGGAATCGCCTTCAGATCGAGGCCCGACACCTGCAAGACGCTGCGCACGCCCCAGTAGCACGGGTCTTCCGTCCAGATCGTGTCGCCGGAGTCGGCGAGCAGACGCGCGGCCAGATCGATCGACTGATGGATGCCGGTCGTCACGACGATCTGCTCCGGCGTACAGCGCACCGAGCGCGACGTGCGCAGATAGTCCGCGAGCGCGTGGCGCAGGCCCGAATGCCCGCCGCCGGGCGCGTAGGTCAGCAGATCGGGCAGCGGCCGGCGCCAGTATTTCGCGTGCAGGCGGTTCCACACGCGCGACGGAAAACGCGACACATCCGGCACGCCCGGCATGAACGCGCCGCCCTGCCGCTTCGACACGCCCGCGCCCGTAATCAGGCGCGCGCCGCGGGCGGACAACGTCGATTGCATGTCGGGCGGCGCGACGGCTGCGGGCGGCGCATCGTCGAAGAGGATTTCGTCGGGCGCACTGTCGGCGACGAACGTGCCGCGCCCCGTCGCCGACGACACATAGCCTTCGATCGCAAGCTGTTCGTAAACCTGCGTCACCGTATTGCGCCCGACGCCGAGTTCCGCCGCGAGCAGCCGCGACGACGGCACCTTCGCGCCCGCCGCGAGTTCGCGCGTGAGAATCGCCTGCTGAAGAAGCCGGTGCAATTGCCGGTAGATCGGCTGGTCGCTCGCGCGGTCGAGGCGCTGCGCGAGCCAGTCGGAGAGCACGCTCGCACGCGTCGACATCGAATGGCTCCTATAGATTTATTGAAATGGCTCTGAACTTGAGGGCCAAATCTTACTATAGTCGTCTCTAAATTCAATCGGCTGAAAAGGCCCAATCCGAACTGCACGCAAAGCGCCATCCGCGCGAAGGAGATTTCAGTGAGCACCCTCAAGAACGCCGATCTGCAAGCCCGCAAGAATGCCGCGACCCCGCGCGGCGTCGGCGTGATGTGCGACTTCTACGCGGCGCGCGCCGAGAACGCGGAATTGTGGGATGTCGAGGGACGCCGCTTCATCGACTTCGCGGCGGGTATCGCGGTGTGCAACACGGGGCATCGTCATCCGAAGATCGTCGAGGCGATCCGCGCGCAGCTCGACTGTTTCACGCACACCGCGTATCAGATCGTGCCGTACGAGTCGTACGTCTCGCTCGCGGAAAAGATCAGCGCCCGCGCGCCGGGCTCGCACGCCAAAAAGACCGCATTTTTCACGACGGGCGCGGAAGCCGTCGAAAACGCGGTGAAGATCGCGCGCGCCGCGACCGGCCGTCCGGGCGTCATCGCCTTTACGGGCGGCTTTCACGGCCGCACGTTGATGGGCATGGCGCTCACCGGCAAGGTCGCGCCGTACAAGATCGGCTTCGGGCCGTTCCCGTCGGACGTGTTCCACGCGCCGTTCCCGAATGCGCTGCACGGCGTGTCGGTGGAAGACTCGCTGCGCGCCATCGAGCATCTGTTCAAGGCGGATATCGAGGCAGCGCGCGTTGCCGCGATCATCTTCGAACCGGTTCAGGGCGAAGGCGGCTTCAATCAGGCGCCGGTGGAATTCGTGCGTGGCCTGCGCAAAATCTGCGACGAGCACGGCATCCTGCTCATCGCCGATGAAGTGCAGACCGGCTTCGCGCGCACCGGCAAGCTGTTCGCAATGGAGCACTACGGCGTCGTGCCCGATTTGATGACGATCGCGAAGTCGCTGGCGGGCGGCATGCCGCTGTCGGGCGTCGTCGGGCGCGCGGAAATCATGGATGCGGCCGCGCCCGGCGGGCTCGGCGGCACGTATGCGGGCAACCCGCTCGCGGTGGCGGCGGCGCACGCGGTGCTCGACATCATCGACGACGAAAAACTCTGCGCGCGAGGTACGGCGCTCGGCGACAAGCTCAAGGCAAAACTCGAAGCACTCAAGGCCGACGTACCGCAGATCGCCGATGTGCGCGGCCCCGGCGCGATGATCGCCGTCGAGTTCTGCAAGCCCGGCTCGCACGACGCCGACGCGGCCTTCGCCAAGCTCGTGCAGACGCGCGCGCTGGAGCGCGGTTTGCTGCTGCTCGTGTGCGGCGTTTATTCGAACGTCGTCCGGTTCCTGTTTCCGCTCACCATTCAAAACGAAATTTTCGACGAGGCGCTCGCCATTCTCGAAGACGTGCTGACGGAAACGGTCGGCGTCACGGTTTGACGAATACGGGCACAATCGGACCAGACTCGAACCGGACTTCGATCATCTGTAAAGGACTCGCGAAAACATGAGCTTGAAAGATCAACTGAAGGACCCGACGCTGCTGCGTCACGACGCGTATATCGATGGCGAATGGCAACAGGCCGATGACCGCGCGACGTTCGACGTCGTGAATCCGGCGACGGGCGAATCGCTCGGCGCGGTGCCGAAAATGGGCGCGGCGGAAACGCGTCGCGCTATCGACGCTGCCAATGCCGCATGGCCCGCCTGGCGCAAGAAGACGGCCAAGGAGCGCGCGGTGATTCTCCGCCGCTGGTTCGACCTGATGATGGCCAACGCCGACGACCTCGCGCTGATCCTCACGACCGAGCAGGGCAAGCCGCTCGCCGAGGCGAAGGGCGAGATCACGTATGCGGCTTCGTTCATCGAATGGTTCGCCGAGGAAGGCAAGCGCGTCGCCGGCGATACGCTCGCGACGCCCGCCGCCGACAAGCGCATCGTCGTGACGAAAGAGCCGATCGGCGTTTGCGCGGCGATCACGCCGTGGAACTTCCCGGCCGCGATGATCACGCGCAAGGTCGGCCCGGCGCTCGCGGCCGGCTGCCCGATTGTCGTGAAACCCGCCGAAGCGACGCCATTCTCGGCGTTCGCGCTCGCGGTGCTCGCCGAACGCGCGGGCCTGCCGAAAGGCGTGCTCAGCGTCCTGACCGGCGACCCGAAGACGATCGGCGGCGAAATGACCGCCAATCCGATCGTCCGCAAGCTGTCGTTCACCGGTTCGACCGCCGTTGGCCGTCTGCTGATGGCGCAAAGCGCGCCGACCGTCAAGAAAGTGACGCTCGAACTCGGCGGCAATGCGCCGTTCATCGTGTTCGACGACGCGGATATCGACGCTGCCGTCGAAGGCGCGATTGCATCGAAATATCGCAACAGCGGGCAGACCTGCGTATGCACCAACCGCTTCTACGTGCACGAACGCGTCTACGATGCCTTCGCGCAAAAACTGGCTGCGGCGGCCGGCGGGCTGAAGGTCGGGCGCGGCACGGAAAGCGGCGTGGCGCTCGGGCCGCTCATCAACGAAGCGGCGGTGAAGAAGGTCGAATCGCATATCGAAGACGCGCTCGCCAAAGGCGCGACGCTCGCCACCGGCGGCAAGCGTCATGCGCTGGGACATGGCTTCTTCGAACCGACCGTGCTCGCCAATGTCACGACAGACATGAAAGTGGCGAAGGAAGAAACCTTCGGGCCGCTTGCGCCGATCTTCAAGTTCTCGTCGGACGATGAAGTCGTGCGCATGGCCAACGACACCGAATTCGGTCTCGCCGCGTACTTCTACAGCCGCGACATCGGCCGCATCTGGCGCGTCGCCGAGGCGCTCGAATACGGCATGGTGGGCATCAATACCGGTCTGATTTCGAACGAAGTCGCGCCGTTCGGCGGCGTGAAGCAATCGGGGCTGGGCCGCGAAGGCTCGCATTACGGTATCGATGACTACGTCGTGATCAAGTATCTCTGCATGGCGGTCTGATTACGCAACAGCGTGTGCGATGCATGAAGCCCCGGCGTGTTCGAAACGCCGGGGCTTTTTTTACGTCAGTTCGCCGCCCCGGCCGGCGTGACGCGCACCGCCGTCGCCGACACGAACACCGCGTGGATCGTGTCGCCCTTCCTGAGCTTCTCCTCGGCGACATCCGGCGTGAGATCGAACGTCTCGGTGCGCCACGGTCCGCGCAACGTAATCGTGCGCTTCTTCGTGTTGATGCTTTCGACCGTCGCGATGATCTCGACCTGACGCGTCGCATCGAAACCGGTCTCGCCCTTCGGACCCGACGCGGCTTGATAGGTCGTTGTATCGATGCGCTGCCGCGTGCCGCCGGCGGCGCCCTTCACTTTCTCGGCGCTCACGAGCAGCGCGTTCTTGTAATCGACATCGACGCGATCGCCGACATGCAACTGATCGAAGTTCGTGACTTCCTTGCTCACGAGCACCGTCGACACGCCGCGCGGGCCGCGCACCGTGAGTGTCCGGGTCGCCGGATCGATGCCCACGATCTGCGCCTGAACATGGATCGGCGGCGCCTCACCGACGATCTGCCTGGCCTCCTTCGAAAGCGGCGGATCCTGCGCGAGCGCGGTGCCCGTCGAAGCGTACATTGCCGACATGAAAAGAATCGAGACGGCGGACAGTTTCATCTTCATGAACGTTCCTCGCTTGAAATTTGCAGTGCGAATCATTGAGCTTGATTAGCTGCGTCTCAGCGACGTCGACTGAGAGCGAAGCCGCGTCATTTATACCGCGCGAGCCGGGCGCGCGTCCAACGGTTTGCGCGATATCCCGCGTTTCGCCCTGCACCGGCGGCGCGCGACGGTAAAAGGCGCGCGCGGCGTCGAACCGGTAGAATCGGTTCCATATCCTCGCGGGTGCAGCCGGCCCGCCTTGCCGCTTCACCGATCCCCTGAGGTGCTATGCGACGCTCGGCTTTCTTTATCCGCTTTATCGGCATCGGTATTCTGTTTCATATCTATGTCGGCGTGCGGCTCATTCCGGATGCGCCCGTCGGGCTGCCGCTCAAGGTGCTGGCGGCGGCGCTGCTCGTGGCGTCGGTGATCCTGATTCCGCTCGGCATGGCGGCGCGCTCGATCGAGGCGCAACCGCTCGCCGACCGCTTCGCCTGGCTCGGACTCACCGCGCTGGGTCTGTTCTCGTCGCTGCTCTTGCTGACATTCGCGCGCGACGTGATGCTTTTCTTCGTGCACCTCGTCGACTGGCTGCGTGGCGTGCCTGTCGGCTCGCCGTTGCTCGTCGCTTATAGCGCGCTCGCCGTGCCGCTGCTCGCCGTGCTCTTCTCCGCGATCGGTTTCTACAACGCGCGGCGGCGCGCGCCGGTCGTGAGCGTCGATGTGCCCATCGAGAATCTGCCCGCGGCGCTCGTCGGCTTTACCATCGTGCAGATCAGCGACATCCACGTCGGCCCGACGATCAAGCGACATTACGTGGAGCGCATTGTCGATGCCGTCAACGGCCTCAAACCTGATCTGATTGCGGTGACGGGCGATGTCGTGGACGGTTCGGTGCCGCATCTCGCCGACCACACGCGCCCGCTCGCCGGCCTGAGCGCGCGGCACGGCACGTTTCTCGTCACGGGGAATCACGAGTACTACTCGGGCGCCGACAAATGGATCGCGGAATTCCGCCGTCTGGGACTGACCGTGCTGCTCAATCAGCATGTGGTGCTGAACCACGACGGCGCGCAAGCCGTGGTCGCGGGCGTGACCGATTACGGCGCGGGCAGTTTCGATCCCGCGCACCGCAGCGATCCGGCGAAAGCGATCAGCGGCGCCCCCGCCGATGCGGCCGTGCGCGTGTTGCTCGCGCATCAGCCGCGCAGTGCCACCGCCGCCGCCGAAGCGGGCTTCACACTGCAGCTTTCAGGACATACCCACGGCGGACAATTCCTGCCGTGGAATTTTTTCGTGCGTCTGCAACAGCCGTTCGTTGCCGGGCTGGTGAAATTCAACGGACTCTGGGTCTACACGAGCCGGGGAACCGGCTATTGGGGGCCGCCGAAACGCCTTGGCGCGCCTTCGGAGATTACGCGCGTTCGTCTGGTCGCAACGGCGTAAGGCAAAAAAAAACGCGCAGCGCTTGCGCGCCGCGCGTCCCGCACATGGGGAAAAGCGCAACACCCGGTCAAGGGGGTGACGAATATACTCGCCAGTAGGTGGGGCCCTGCCAGCGAGTGCTTCGCAAATTACGATGAATGAATCAATTAGGATACCAGAATACTCCTAAATGAATGATTTGGGAAGTGCATACACGCCCATACGACGCAAAACGTTATTGATCAGGCTCAGTTTTAAGTCTTCATCTGTTGATAATAATACCATAGGATTACTAAATGAATGCTCTTTGAAAAGAACTAAATGACTATAGGCCGCTAAAACTAGCGATCATGATTGGTTCGGTGCATTCACCAATTCAATAACATCATAGGCTTCCTAACTAAATGCCTTCTCATCGATATAGATGACTGTGAGCAATTAAACGACGTCAATCAGGATCGGTTCGATGCCATCGGCGGACGCGTCGCATACACGCTACGATGCGGCACGGTGTCGTCACGCGGCCAGTTCGAGCGTTCATCGAAGAACCATGCCGCGCGCTCGCGCCCTTTGCGGATCAGCGCGTGGATGAGCGCGGGATTGCGATCGAGCTTCGACGCATAATCGAGTGGCCCGGGATAATCCTTCGCATCGAGATGCATCTGCACGACGCGAATCTTGATCGGCTTATAGCGCTTCGCGAGAGATTTGTTTGTCGTCAAAAGTTCGTTGACGCGCGTAGTGAAATAAAGCTCCTGCCCAAGAGCAAGGTTTCCAGAAAGTTCGTTGCGTCGATCAATAATCTCGTTCATCGATTCAGGCAATTCACGACGATATTGCGGATTGATCTGCACGACCCAGATCTCGTCGGGCCGCGACGCGAGCGCGAAGTCGGTGAACTCGCGCACGGGCGGATTGCTGCTGAAGAGACCGTCCCAGCACAGGCGGCCATCGGCGGCGACGGCGCGATACAGCGGCGGCACGGCAGCCGACGCGACGAGTTGATCGATATCCAGCTTCTCGCCCGTGAAGATCACGCGATCGCCGGATTGCACGTCGGTTGCGCCGATGAGCAGCGTCGGCTTTGCGCGTTGCTCGGGTGCCGCCGGCAGCGAGGCGAACGGCAGATGCTTATCGAGCAATTCGCGCAGGCGCTCCTCGGCGACCGGCGGATAGAGATAAGGGCTGATTTCCGCGTTGACCGGCAGGCGCGCGTACCACGTGCCGAGCGCGTTGGCGACGATATCCGGCCCGTCGCGCGCCTGAAGATCCGTCCAGAAGCCGGAGAGACGCCGTATGGCATCGGCCGGGCCGCCGAGCAGCAACCCGGCCCACGCGAGCGCGCTGCACATCGCGCCACCGGAGGTCCCGGACAACGCAACCAGCTCGAAACGGCTGTAGAACTCGCCGCTCAGAAGCGCTTCGAGCACGCCCGCGGCGAACGCCGCATGACTGCCGCCGCCCTGACACGCGATCGCTACTTTCGGAATGGCCGCCATCGCCGCACCTCTCGCGTCCGTCGATATCGGACGTACGCTACAGCATAGGCGACGCGCGCCGCTATGCCAGCGCGGCGAGAACCTGCTCCGTCGAACGAATCCGGCCGATGCGCGGAAAGATGTAGCGGCACGTGGATTCGTGCGTGTCGGCGTGCAGGTCGCTCATCGCATCTTCGACGAAAATCTGCTGATAGCCGCGCTCGTGCGCGCCGCGCGCAGTCGAATCCACGCCGATGGCAGTCGCGATGCCGCCCAGCACGATCGTGTCGATACCGCGCCGACGCAGTTGTAAGTCCAGGTCCGTGCCGTAGAACGCGCCCCACTGCCGCTTGGTCACGCCGATATCCGACGCCTGCACGCCCAGTTCGGCGCACAGTTCGCTCCAGCCCGCGGGCTCGGGCGCTTCCTGAGCTTGCCCCGAATCGGTGAGCGGTCGAAGCCCGCCCGGTGCGTTCGGAAACGCGACCTTGACGAGCACGACCGGCGCACCGAGCGCGCGGAAGCGGTCGGCGAGCAAGCGCGCGTTGGCAAGCACGCTGGGGGCGTCGTGAGGTTGCACAGGCAAGGCGGCGATGCCCGCCTGAAGATCGATCAGCACGAGCGCGGTCTTCGCCGCGTCGAGCTTCAGTTCGGGTGCGTTCATGGCAAGTTGCGAAAAAGGTTGACTGGAAACGCCGCGTCAGACTTCCTGCTGCCGGAAGTCCAGCGCCGTGCCGTTCATGCAGTAGCGCAGGCCGGTGGGCTTCGGGCCGTCGTCGAAAACGTGGCCGAGATGTCCGCCGCAGCGCCGGCAATGCACTTCGTTGCGCATGTGGCCGGTGGCATCGGCGTGCATTGCGACAGCGCCGTCGCGCGGCTTCCAGAAGCTCGGCCAGCCGGTGCCGCTTTCGAATTTCGACGCCGATGAAAACAGTTCGAGCCCGCATCCCGCGCACGCGTAGATGCCGCTGCGCTGTTCCTTGAGCAGCGGGCTTGCGAACGGCGGCTCGGTGCCGCCGCGCCTTAGCACGCGGAACTGCTCGGCGGAAAGGCGGCGGCGCCAGCCGGCGGCGCCGTGATCCACTTCGTACGATCGAGCGGGCGCGGTGCGGGCTTCGCCGATGACAAAGGCACCGGTCATCACGCCGAGAAAACTGCGCTTCGTGCGTCTCATGATTTTCATCCGATGAACGCCCTCGTGCACGGCGCGGGCGGCGCGCCCCGCCGTCTCAGGATTTGAGCCGGTATCCCGTCTTGAAGATCCACGCGACGATCGCGATGAATACGCCGAGGAATACCACCGTCATGCCGAAACTCACGCCGACTTGGACATCCGCGAGTCCGTAAAAGCTCCACCGAAAGCCGCTGATCAGATAGACGACCGGATTGAACAGCGCGACCGTCTTCCAGAACGGCGGCAGGATGTGGATCGAATAGAAGCTGCCGCCGAGGAACGTCAGCGGCGTGACGATCAGAAGCGGAATGATCTGCAGCTTCTCGAAGCCGTCGGCCCAGATACCTATGATGAATCCGAGCAAGCTGAACGTGATCGACGTGAGCAGCAGAAACACGATCATCCAGACCGGGTGATCGATTCTGAGCGGCACGAACAGGCGCGCGGTCAGCAGAATGATCAGGCCGAGCACGACCGATTTTGTCGCCGCCGCGCCCACGTAACTGACCACCAGTTCGAAGTGCGACACCGGCGCGGACAACAGTTCGTATATCGTGCCGGTGAACTTCGGAAAATAGATGCCGAAGGACGCGTTGGCAATGCTTTGCGTGAGCAGCGAAAGCATCACGAGGCCGGGCACGATGAACGCGCCGTAGCTGATGCCGTCGACTTCCGGAATGCGCGAGCCGATAGCCGCGCCGAACACGACAAAGTAAAGCGACGTGGAAATGACCGGCGACACGATGCTTTGCATCAGCGTGCGTCCGGCGCGCGCCATCTCGAAACGGTAGATCGCGCGAACGGCGTATAGATTCATTTGGCTTCCCTGACGAGGCTCACGAAGATGTCTTCGAGCGAGCTTTGCGTCGTTTGCAGATCCTTGAAACGCAGGCCGGCTTCGTCGACATGGCGCAGCAGCGCAATGATGCGGCCCGGCTCGTCGTGCGCGTCATAGGTGTAGGTGAGTTCGGCGCCGTCGGCTGAGCGCGTGAGACCGTAAGGCGCGAGCGGCGCGGGGATCTCGGCGAGCGGATGTTCGAGTTGCAGCGTGAGCTTTTTCTGCCCGAGCTTGCGCATGAGTTCGTGCTTTTCCTCGACGAGCACGATCTCCCCGCGATTGATGACGCCGATACGGTCCGCCATCTCCTCCGCTTCCTCGATGTAATGCGTGGTCAGGATGATGGTCACGCCGTTCGACTTCAGCTCGCGAACGAGGTCCCACATGTCGCGGCGCAGTTCGACGTCGACGCCTGCGGTGGGTTCGTCGAGAAAGAGGATCTCGGGCTCGTGCGCGAGCGCCTTCGCGATCAGCACGCGCCGCTTCATGCCGCCCGAGAGCGTCATGATCTTGTTGTCCTTCTTGCTCCAGAGCGAGAGCGACTTCAGCACTTTTTCGACATGCGCCGGATCCTTCGGCCGGCCGAACAGGCCGCGGCTGAACGACACGGTCGCCCAGACGGTTTCGAAGGCGTCGGTGGTGAGTTCCTGCGGCACGAGCCCGATCATCGCGCGCGCGGCGCGGTAATCGGTGACGATATCGTGACCGGCGACGGTGACCTTGCCCTCGCTCGGATTCACGATGCCGCAGACGGTGCTGATGAGCGTCGTTTTGCCGGCGCCGTTGGGGCCCAGCAACGCGAAAATCTCGCCGCGCCGGATCTCCAGGTTCACGTCCCGGAGCGCGCGGAAGCCCGACCCGTAGGTCTTCGACAGGTTGGATAGGGTGATGATGGTTGGCATGGCACGGACGATAGCAGATAGCGCGCAATCCGGCTCGATCGAAAGGGTCATCCGTTCGGCCGATGTTCGCCGGCCGCGGCGCTGCCTAGAATGGACGTCTCAGCGCAAGGAGCCGACATCATGCTGTTCGAACAGATCCAGACCACGTGCCTCAATGACGCCGACTTGCCGTGGGTGCCCTTTACGCCCTACAGCGAACGCGTGCTGGTCAAGTATTTCAAGCTCGATCCGATACGCGGCGAGACCATCGCGCTCATGAAAGCGCCCGCGAAGGGCCAGATGCCGCGGCATCGCCATACGGGAACGGTCATCGTCTATACGGTGCAGGGGCGCTGGAAGTACCGCGAGCACGACTGGATCGCGGAGCCGGGCAGCATCGTGTATGAAACGGCCGGGTCGAGCCACACGCCCGAGGCGTTGCCGGCGGAATCGGGGAGCGCGGACATCGTCACGCTCAACATCATTCAGGGCGAACTGCTGTTCGTGAACGACAGCGGCCACATTCTCGCGGCGGAAAACTGGCGCAGCGGTTGGGACCGTTATGCTGCCTATTGTCATGAACACGGCCTCGCACCGAAAGATTTGACGTCTTTCGGCTAACGTGGCGAGCCGCATCGCTGGTTAGAATCGATACCCGGACGCGCTCTGCGCGCGCATCGTCCATTTCGGCTTGCCGGCCGCCCGGGCCGGCTCAGATTGAGGGAGACAAACGCATGAACATTCAGACCGTCGGCATCGTCGGCGCGGGAACCATGGGCAACGGCATCGCGCAGGTGGCGGCCGTCGCGGGCTTCAAGGTCGTGCTGATCGACGTCACCGACGCCGCGCTCGCCAAAGGCATCGCCACGCTCACCGGCAGCCTGGAGCGGCTCGTGTCGAAGGACAAGCTCGCGGCGTCGGCGCGTGACGCCGCGCTCACGCGCATCGAGACCTCGACCGATTACGCGCGCCTGTCCGCCGCCGACATCGTGATCGAAGCCGCGACCGAAAACGTCGAGCTCAAGAACCGCATCCTGAAGCAGATCGAGGCGGCGGCGCGGCCGGATGCGATCATCGCGTCGAATACGTCGTCGATCTCGATCACGTCGCTCGCCGCCACGCTCGCCACGCCCGAGCGCTTTATCGGCATGCACTTCTTCAATCCGGTGCCGCTGCTGCAACTGGTCGAAGTGATTCGCGGCGTCCAGACGAGCGACGCCACTGCCGCCGCCGTGCGCGAACTCACCGAAAAGCTCGACAAATCGCCGATCGGCGTGCGCAATTCGCCGGGCTTCGTGGTCAACCGCATTCTCGTGCCGATGATCAACGAAGCGTTTTTCGTGCTCTACGAAGGCGTCGCGAGCGCCGAGGAAATCGACGCGGGCATGAAGCTCGGCGCCAATCATCCGATCGGCCCGCTCGGGCTCGCCGATTTGATCGGCCTGGACGTGTGCTTGTCCGTGATGGACGTGTTCCTCAAGGACTTCGGCGATTCCAAGTACCGCGCGTGCCCGCTGCTGCGCGAACTGGTCTCGGCGGGACGGCTCGGGCGCAAGACGAAGCACGGCGTGTACCGCTACGACTGAACGGCGAAGTCGAGCACGGGTCCGGCGGGCACGATGCCCGTCGGGTTGATCGTGCGGTGGCTTTCGTAGTAATGCCGCTTGATGTGCTCGACATTCACGGTGTCCGCCACGCCCGGCATGCGGTAAATCTCGCGCACGTACCTCGACAGATGTGGGTAGTCCGCGATACGTTGCATTGGCCAGTGGATGACCGAAGCGCCGATCATCGTTTCGAGGCCTTTCAGCGCGCGCACGATGATTGAAGTCGACTACGAATGCAATGCCGTGCTGCCGGCCAAGTGAACGTTCGGCGCTCCAACATTCGACGGCAACCAGAGCGCGCACCGAGCCACTGACCCAAGGCGCGCCCGCAACAATTACCGATTGACGACTTGTGAGAATTCGACGAGAGTCAAAAGTGCCTCTGTCGGAAATCCTCAAATCGTGACACGAACCCCGATCCGTGCTTTTGTTCCCGCAGCAGCAGCGGTTGGCACCTTGACTTGAACGGTGATGTAAGTCGCGTCACAGCTGACGACTTTGAACCTCACGTCGACAAAACTCGTATCGGCCGGAGAGCTTTCGAGTAGCGTCAGAGAGACCGCCTGCCGGGTCGGCGTGTACAGCAAACCATGTGGGACTGTGATCACTTGCGTGTTTGTGTTATCGAGCGCGAACGGGTCAGATTGAATTTCCGCCCGACAGCCGGCCGACACCCCCAGGCCAGACCCTTTGATGTTGACTTGATCGAGCTGATCAACCGGACGATCGCCCGTGACGTACACACCTTGCGTCGCGTAAATCTCAAGATCGATGCGGTTCTTTCCTCGATGCAGATCCGTCGGAATGGTGTATTTGAACCCCGCCGCATAAGGCAGAATGATCTTGCCACCGACTCGGCTCAAACTACCGGACACGTCAAGCCCAATCGAGCACTCGCGTGCGTAAAGTGCATCCACCGTGTTGCCTGAACCTGTGATCTTCAGTCCGGTGTGCGCTCCGAGTTGCCCGTATGCCTTGACAATGCTGATATTGTTTCCGCTGCCCGCTATCGACACAACGCTTCGACCAGTCGTGCCTTGGTACATCATACCGAGAACGGTCCCGATGTTATTGTCGTTGCCGAGGACACGGAGGCCGTCATTCGTTTGGCCGCCATTGAAAATCTTTACGCGGCCAATCTGACACGTCGAAGCGCTGATTTCCCCATAGTCGCCATCAATGATCCAATGCGCGATTCCGGTTATTGACCCAATCAACGCGCCGACATCGTTGACATTCGCGTAGGTGTGGAGGTGGCTGATCTCGGTGACGTTGCCGTCGTATTTGCCAGGAAGCGTCTCGGCGATATAACCGCCGGTGGCGTTATAGCCGGAAATGATGGACTTGATTACCGTGTTGTGCGGGCCGCGGTTGCGCCAGCCGACACCCGTCACGCTACGCATCGTAGTGACGTTGTCGATGAGGCCCTCTTCCTGCTGCTGCCACGACCCCGAGCCGCTACTTATTGCGTACTCCGTGTAAATATTGTCGTCGTGACCGGCATAAACGAAGACATCTCCTTTCATCAAGATCGCTGCGCCGTACCATGCAATGCAGCGTCCAGAGTTTTGCGCAGCGCCATTCCCGTTGACGCGTATGTCTTTAATGCCGAACCATGAAGGCACACGCGAATCCTGTGAAACACGCAGCCCCGATAGCGTGAGCGCTGCAAAATTTTCGCTGACTAGGAAGTCTCGATTCGCGCCGGGTGACTGAATGAGTTCTGTCGCACCGGCGCCCATGCCCTCGATCAAGATGAACCGGCCTAGTACGATTTGCGTCGCCCGATACGAGTTGCCGGGGCATCGAATAATGCCGCCGCCGCGCGATGCAAGATACGACATGGCGCGCGCAAAGGCTTGTGTGTGATCGACGTCGCCGAGGTCCGGCCGATAATAGTCGTCGACTGTGACACACTCCCTCATCTTGTCCAGCGCGGTACGCGACCCGGCCCCCGCACCAGACTGAACAAAGCCGATCAGACTGGAACCTTCAGGATCTTCCAGACGCTCAGCAAGATCGCTGCCCACGATCCGCCACATTCCGGCACTCAAGTCAGCCATAAAGTCGCTGCTCGAATGGTGCGAAGCCATAGCCCCATAGGTGCTGTCTTCCCACCATACCAAGTCGTTCGTGTTGTAGTCGGTGTCCGGTTCCCAGTTAGACACTGGCGTTGCGGTGTTCACTTGCTCTGAGACAACTTTTAAATTCGGAGTACTTATCATTTTCTTCGAAAAAAAAGCCCCAGCGGTGGGGCAATGCAAAATTCGATTTTGGAATACGGCGATCGCCGCCGCTTTAAGCCATGATGCGAGATAACCCATCGAGGATCGCTGATCCGAACCTGATTTCAGCTTAGCATATATGTCGACGCTGCCAGCCGGTCGGCGCGGGACGGACGGGAAGCTTATCGATATGGACGGCGACGCTGTGTTCAACGGCGTTACCGTCGCGAGGTAGGCGACCTTTAACCCACCGTCCGAGGCAGCGGCCTCGGCTGTATGTGCCCATTCCGTCAGCGTCGTGTTCTCCAGCGGGTACACATTCTGATCAGTTGGCCGAAGGCGCATCGATGAAACGCACCAGTTGCGTCATCGTCGCGTCCGGCGCTTCCTCCATCAGCCAGTGGCCCGCGCCCGGCACGACCACGCCGTGCACGTCGGTCGCGACGAGCTTCGCCTGATCGATCAGGAACGTGCCCGATGCGCGCTCGCCGGTGAGGACGAGCATCGGCATCGTGAGCGGCGTTTTCGCGAAAGCGGCGAAATCCTGCGCGTCTTGCGGGAACGCGTGGAAATACTCGAAGCCCGCGCGCATGCGGCCGTTGCGTGCATATTGAGCCGAATAGTAGCGGCGATCGGCGTCGCTCACCGAACGCGCCGGATCGGCGGCGAAATCGTTCCAGAAATGCTCGAAGAAGATGCGCTCGCGGCCGCGCACGAGTTTCTCGGGCGTGTCGCCGTAAAAGTTGAAATGCCACTTGTCGCGCAGCAGCCAGACTTTCTGCCAGTCGCCGACGCCGGGCAGAAACGCATCCATCAACACGATGCTGTCCACTTCGTCGGGATATTGCGCCGCATAGGCATACGCGACCATTAGCCCGATGTCGTGCCCGACGAGCTTCACGCGGCGGTAGCCCAGCGCGTGCACCATCGCGTGGATGTCCTGCGCGAGGGTCTTCTTGTCGTAGCCGGAAGTGGGTATCGCCGAGCCGCCCGCGCCCGGCAAATCCGGCGCCAGCACGACGCGCTCGCCCGCGAGCCGCGTCATCAACGGCTGCCACATGTGGCTCGTTTCCGTGTAGCCGTGCAGCAGCACGACGGGCGTCGCGTCTGTATTCGCCGAAGCCTGGCCTGCCTGCAAGTAATGCACTTGGACGCCGTTCGCGTCGATCGTATGCGACTGGATCGCGCTCGCGGCAACAGCCGGCTGCGGCGCGTTGGCCGCATGCGCGAACGGTTGCAGCGCGGCGGCGGCGAGAAGCGCGCCGGCAGCGCGCCGCATCGTGTGAAGGAAAGCGTTCATCGTTCTGCTCCATCGAAGGTTTGGTTTGACCGATGACTTCATGTTGGACCGCAACGGCGCCTTTGCCGTACGATCGGGGCGTTGAACTCGTTCGATGGAGTCGAACATGTTGTCAGAGGAAGAACTGTCCCTGCTCGACGCGATCCGCGAAACCGGCAGCCTGTCGCGCGCGGCGGCGCGGCTCGGCAAGGCGCCATCGACGGTCTCGCATGCGGCCCGGCAACTCGAAACGCGCTTCGACGCACTGCTCTTCGACCGGCGCCGCTATCGGCTGCAACTCACGCCGGCCGGTCATCTGCTCGCCGACGAAGCCGCACGGCTGATGCTCGACGTCTCGCGCCTCGCGCAACGCGTGAAGCAGATCGCGAGCGGCTGGGAGGACAGGCTGTGGATCGTCTGCGACGAAATCCTCGAATTCGAGACGCTCCTGCCAGTCGTGCAGACCTTCGATGCGCTCGGCTCCGGCGTCTCGCTACGCATCACGCACGAAGTGCTGAGCGGCACGTGGGAAGCGTTGCGCGACGGCCGCGCGGATCTCATCGTCGGCGCGACCAACGAGCCGCCCGCGATTCCCGGCCTGCGCTGGTTCGAACTCGGCGTGATGCAATGGGTGTTCGCGGTCTCGCCGCGTCATCCGCTCGCGAAGGAGAAGGGGCCGCTCAAGCGCGAGCAGATCGCCGCGCATCGCGCCGTGGTGGTGGCGGATTCGTCGCGTTCGGCGGGCCGCGCGTACGGTGTGCTCGGCGGCCAGGCGGCGCTGGCGGTGCCCAGCATGCGCGCGAAGATTCTCGCGCAGCGGCAAGGGCTCGGCACGGGCTGGGTGCCGCGTCGTCGCGTGGAGGCGTTGCTTGCGCGGGGCGATCTCGTCGAAAAAGACACCGCCGATCCACGCGAGCCGAACGTGCTGTATGTCGCGTGGCGCGGCGATCACGAAGGCCGCGCGCTGCAATGGTGGATCGAACAACTGCGACAGCCGCGCCTCGCGAAGCGTCTCGTCGATGGTCTGGACGCGTTTGCGTAAAAACTCGTTACACATTCGGCGCGCATCCCGCGACGGAAAATCGCGCGACGCCGCGTTCAAGTTTTCGTCGCAACCCTGAATCGACGAGACACGTCATGACAAATACACGCGCGGCCTTCGCCGCAGCCGTTCTCGCACCCGCATTGGTCCTTTCCTGCGCCGCGTTGCACAGCGCGCCTGCACAGGCGCAGGTTATTGTCGTCGCGCCGTCCGCGCCGCCGCCGCCGCGCGTCGAACCGCCGCCGCCCATGCGCGCGGGCTATGCGTGGGACCCGGGCCACTGGCGCTGGGACCATGGACGCTATGTCTGGGCGGCGGGCCACTGGCGGCCGGTGCGCGCGGGCTATCGCTGGGTGCCGGGACACTGGGCGCAGCGCGGCCCGAACTGGCGCTGGATCGAAGGGCACTGGGCGTGATGGCGTTCGGTCCACGCAGGAAACCCGCAACGCCGAACCGGAGTGGCTCATCATGCTGAAAACATTGCTCGCCGCGGCGCTCGTCGCCGGGACGCTCGCCGGGTGCGTCGTGTATCCCGCGCATCCGGCCTACTATCGCGGGCCGGTCGTCGTTTATTGAGAACGCGGACGAGCGAGGCGAGCCGCCCGCCTCGCGAGCAGTTCGACATGCGCAACGAACCCCGACATCACATTGAACGAAGAAGATCCGGATACCGCGCTCATTGCCCGCGTCGGCAATCGGGAACCGGGAGCCGTCCGCGAGATCGTCGCGCGCAAGCTTCCGCGCATCGTCGCGCTCGCGGCCCGCATGCTCGGCGACCGCGACGAGGCCGACGACGTGGCTCAGGAAGCCTTCATGCGCATCTGGAAAGTCGCGCCGGCGTGGCGGCCCGGCGCGGCGCGCTTCGACACGTGGCTGCATCGCGTGACGCTCAATCTCTGCTACGACCGCTTGCGGCGCCGTCGCGAGACGAGCGTGTCCGACGAACTTCCGGAGCAGGCCGATCTCGCCCCGCTTCCCGATGAACGTCTCGACACGGCGCACGCCAACGCGCGCATTCAGGCGGCGCTCGCGACGTTGCCGGCGCGCCAGCGCGAGGCGCTCGTGCTGCAGTACTACCAGGAACTGCCGAACGCGGAAGCCGCGACGCTGATGGGCGTGAGCGTCGAGGCGCTCGAAAGCCTGCTCGCCCGCGCGCGCCGCAATCTGAGAGCCGCGCTCGCGGAACCCGCAAGACCCGGCGGCGATGCCCCGAAGGACTTCCGATGACACCCGAACGATTTCGCCACATCACCGAGGCTTACGGCGCATCGCCGGAACGCTGGCCGGCGCAGGAGCGCGATGCGGCGCTCGCGCTCATCCATGCAGGCGATGCCCGGGCACTCGCCGCGCTCGCCGAAGCCCGCGCGCTCGACGGCATGCTCGACGCGCACGCCGTCGCGGCGCCGCGTCCGGAGTTCGCGCGCCGCATCGTCGATTCGGCGCCGCTGCCGACGTCATCGACATCGTCCAAGCGTCCGTTCTGGCGTCGGCCGCGCATCTGGTTTTCGGGCGCGGGCTTCGTCGGCGCGGGCGCGGCGGGCGTCGCGGCGGGCGCGCTGCTGGTTTCGCTGCTCGCGCCCGCGCCCGCCGATCATCCGCATGGCTGGCTCGAGCAGTCGTGGTCGAACACGGCTTTCGGCGGCGCCTCTTCCGACTGGAGCGATCAATGAGCCCCCGCACGTTGAAGACGGTCGCCGTGGTGTCGCTCGTGCTGAACGTGTTTCTGGCCGGGTCGATCGCGGGCGGCGCTTACTGGCTGTCCGGACCGCTCGCGCATAAGCGCACGGAAGCCGCGCAGCAACGCGGCATACGCTTCGCCGCGGCCGATCTTTCCGCGGCGCGTCAGCAGCAACTGCGCGACGCATTGCGCAAGACCCGGCGCGAAAGCCTGCCGCTGATTCGCGATGCGCGCGACGGGCGCATCGATCTGGCGCATGCGCTCGCGGCGCCGGACTTCGACCGGAAAGCGCTCGACGACGCCCTCTCCCGCACGCGCGAGGCGGACGTGGCGCTGCGGGCGCGCATCGAAGGCACGGTGGCGGATTTCGCGGCCACGCTCACGCCCGATGAACGACTGAAGCTCGTCGGCGCGATGGAGCGTTACGGTCCGTTGCGCGCCCTTCCGCCCGATGAACGGCTGCAGCCATCCCGGCCGTCGCCATGACGATTCCGCGCGACGGATTGCGCGTGCTCGCGCGTTTAACCCAAGGTCTGCTCGCCTTTAAATCGGCCATGCATTGCCCCTGGCTATGTATTTAAGTCAGGGTCGGCCGCATTGCGGTGTCGCGCGTCGCATGGCCGTTATATGTGAACAGACCCCAACATCGTCCGCTGCAACACGGAGCATGACATGGCCCAGGCGCCGCAACTTTCTCCCGCCGCCATCGCGGTGAACCGTTTCGGACTCGGCGCGCGTCCGGGCGAGCCGCTGCCCGACGATCCGCGCGGCTGGCTCGCCGCGCAGACCGATCCGCAACGCGGCGGCTATCAGGCGTTGCCGCCGGCCTTGAGCGGCCAGCCGTCGAGCGCCGCGCTCGCCGCGCAGTTCGCCGAACGTCAACGCGCACTGCGCGACGCGACCGACGCCGACAAGCCCGCCGTGCGCAAGCAATACGCCGAGCAGATTCGCGATGTCTACCGCAGCGCCGTCGATGCGCGCGTGACAAGCGCGCTGGTCACGCCTGCGCCTTTCATCGAACGGCTGGTGCATTTCTGGGCGAATCACTTCGCGGTGTCGATCGAGAAGCCGCCCGTCGCGATGCTGGCCGGCTCGTTCGAAAACGAGGCGATCCGCCCGCACGTGCTCGGGCGCTTCGAGGACATGCTGGTCGCCGCCGAACGGCATCCCGCGATGCAGATTTTTCTGGATCAGCCGCGCTCCGTCGGTCCGGACAGCCCGGCCGCCGAACGCGCCGCAATGCGCGATCCCCAAGCCAAGCGCGGCCTCAATGAAAACCTCGCGCGTGAAATCATGGAGCTTCATACGCTCGGCGTACGCAGCGGCTACACGCAAGCCGACGTGACCGAGTTTGCGCGCGCACTCACCGGCTGGAGTCTCGGCGCAATGACAGCGAACGCCACGAAAGATCCAACGCCGCCCGGCCAGTTCGTGTTTCGTCCGCGTCTGCACGAGCCGGGCACGCGAACCGTGATGGGCACGCAATACGCACAAGCGAACGAAGCGCAGCCGCTCGCCGTGCTGCACGATCTGGCGAACGCGCGCGCGACGGCGCATCACGTCGCGGAAAAGCTCGCGCGCCACTTCGTCGCGGATACGCCGCCGCCCGCGCTCGTCGAGCGGCTCGCCGACGTATTCAGCAATACTGGCGGCGATCTGCCGTCGGTGTATCGCGCGCTCGTCGATGCCCCCGACGCGTGGCCCGCTTCAAGGCCCACCGCGCCCGCCAAATTCAAGACGCCGTGGGACTGGACGATTTCGTCGCTGCGCGGGCTCGGCCGCACCGATCTGCAAGGCGTGCGCGCCGCGCCGCTGCTCACGCAACTGGGCCAGCAGGTCTGGCGTCCGGGCTCGCCCGCCGGATTCGACGATGTCGCCGCAAGCTGGGCCGCGCCCGATGCGCTCGTGCGCCGCGTCGAGCTGGCGCAGCGCTTCGCCGCGCGCACGGGCGACACGCTCGACGCCCGCGCGCTCGGCCCGCAACTGCTCGCGGGCTCGCTGTCGGATGCGACCGCGAGCGCCGTGGCACGCGCCGAAAGCGCACCGACCGCGCTCGCCCTGCTGCTCGTGTCGCCCGATTTTCTGAGGAGATGAACCCATGCTGACGCGTCGCCAATTCCTGTTGTGCGCGGGCGCAAGCGCCGGCGCGATGCTCGTCGCGCCGCAACTCGTGCTCGCATCCGCTGAAACGCAACGCCGCTTCGTGTTCGTGATCCAGCGCGGCGCGGCAGACGGCCTGAACATCGTCGTGCCTTACGCCGATCCCGCTTACGCGGCGCTGCGCGGGCCGCTCGCCATCGATGCCGCCACGGCCACGAAGCTGGACGGCACCTTCGCGCTGCATCCGTCGCTGAAAGCCACCGCGCAGATGTATGCCGACAAGCAGGCGTTGTTCGTGCACGCGGTGGCGTCGCCGTATCGCGAGCGTTCGCATTTCGACGGCCAGAACGTGCTCGAAACCGGCGGCGACGCGCCGTATCGGCTGAAGGATGGCTGGCTGAACCGCCTGCTCTCGATGCTGCCCGCACCGCGCACCGACGCCGTCGCGTTCGCGCCCACCGTGCCGCTCGCGCTGCGCGGGCGCGCGGACGTGACGTCGTATGCGCCGTCGTCGTTGCCGCAGGCGCCCGACGACCTGATCGCGCGCGTCTCGCAGCTCTACGCGGGCGATGCGCAACTGCATCCGCTGTGGGACGCCGCGATGCAGGCGCGCGGCCTCGCCGCCGACGCGGGCGCGCGTCAGGACCCGGCGAGCCTCGGCAAGCTCGCGGCGGGCTTTCTGAGCAAGCCGGACGGCCCGCGCATCGCGATGATCGAGACCGGCGGCTGGGACACGCACAGCGCGCAGAATCCGCGTCTCGCCGCGCAACTGAAGGCGCTCGACACGATGCTCGCCGCCCTGCGCGACGGGCTCGGCGAACACTGGGCGCAAACCACGGTGGTGGTCGCCACCGAGTTCGGCCGCACGGCGGCGGCGAACGGCACGGGCGGCACGGATCACGGCACGGGGTCGGCGGCGATGATCGTCGGCGGTTCGGTTGCGGGCGGACGCGTGCTCGCGGACTGGCCGGGACTCGCGAACGCATCGCTGTATCAGGCCCGCGATCTGCGGCCGACCACCGGGCTCGATGCCGTGATCGCGAGCGCAGCCGGCGAAACCTTCGGGCTGGACCCGCAGCGCGTCGGCGCGACGCTCTTTCCCGATGCGAGCAGCCAACGCAACCAACGCTTCGGACAACGAATTCTCAGAATTTGATGCGCGTGCGTCAGCCGTTCGACAACAAAGCGGCGACGTGCGCCGACCCGGTGCGCTCGGCGATATCCTTCGCGGTCATGCCGCGATCATCGCGCAGATCGCGCCGGGCGCCGCGCGCGAGCAGCATCGACGCCGTCTCCTGCTGATCGTAGCCCGCGGCCCACATGAGCGCGGTCAGATGATTGCGATACGCCGCGTTGACATCGACGCCCGCATCGAGCAGCCGTTTGACGATGGCCGTATGCCCGCGCCCGGCCGCATATTCCATCGCGGTCTTGCCGACGCGGTCGGTCGCGGCGACATCCGCGTGGTGCGCGAGCAGCAGCGCGGCGATTTCGTCGTTGCCGTCGAAGGCCGCGGCCATCAGCGGCGTGATGCCCTGTACGTCCGCCTGGCTCACGTTCGCGCCGCGCTCGATCAGCATGCGCGCCATCGGCGTCAGCCCCTTCTTGCAGGCGCTGATGAGCGGCGTGTCGCCGATGCGGTTGCGCGAATCGATCGACGCGCCTTCGTCGAGCAGACGCGTGACCGCCGCCTGATCGCCGTCGCGCGTGGCGCCGAGCAAGCGTTCGTTGAGCGCATAGGCGTCGGGTTCCGCGTGCGCGGTCATCGAAAAAAGCAGTGCGAGCAGGCCGCAGCGGAGAATTCTTGTCATCGTTATGAGCCGCCTTCGTGATGCGTCATTGCAGATTCGCGACGTAGTTCGCCAGATTCTCGATATCCTCGTCCGTCAGATTCTTCGACACGCTCGTCATGTTGCCCGCGTCGTTGGTGCGCTTGCGTGCCCGAAAATCCTGCAACTGTTTCACGATATACGCGTATTGCTGGCCCGCCACGCGCGGAATCTCGTTCTGGCCGGAGAAGCCGCCGAGATGGCACATCGTGCAGAGAATCTCCTCGGACTTTTTCTGGCCCGCCGCCACTTTCACCGGGTCCGCCTTGAAATCGGTGGCCGTGGGCTTCTGCGCGGCGAAGTAATCGGCGAGATCGTGCATGTCGTCGGGCGAGAGATTCGCGGCCATCGGCGACATGCGCGGATCGCTGCGACGGCCGGCCTTGAAGTCGCGCAACTGCAAGTAGATGTAGCGCGAGGTCTGACCCGCGAGCGACGGATAGTCGGCCGTAGTCGAGTTGCCCGTCAGGCCGTGGCACGCCGAGCACACGGCGGCCTTCGCGGCGCCTGCCTGCGCATCGGCGCGCGAGCGCAACGGCAGCGACAGCAACAGGCACACGACAATCCACAGCGCGTAGACGAGCCACACGCGCAGGCGTCGGGAAGGCGTCGTCATCGAGGCAATCAAGGCAGCGCGAACACGAGCAGGCTGTTGCCGCGCTTGAAGTCGAGCTGCGTATTCCCGCCCGCCGCCACCGCGATGTATTGCTTGCCGTTCACCATATACGACACCGCCGGCGCATTGACGCCCGCGCCGCACTGGAACTCCCAGAGCTTGCGGCCGTTCGCGGCATCGAAGGCGCGGAAGAGGCCGTTGCCTTCGCCGTTGAAGACGAGCCCGCCCGCCGTCGCGAGCACGCCGCCGATCAGCGGCTGATCCGTCTTGTAGCCCCACGCGATCTTTCCGGTATCGACATTCACCGCGACCAGCCGGCCCCATTGCTGCTCGGACGGAATCACCTTGAACGCGCCGCCGAGCCACAGCTTGCCGCCCGGATACGACGCATCCTCGACCTGATACGTCATTGGCTGATGCAGGTTCGCCGCGTAGGCCAGCCGCGTCTTCGGACTGAAGGCCATCGGCGACCATTCGACGCCGCCGTTCGCGCCCGGCAGCATCCGCGCGCCGTTCGCCGTCGGCAGCGTCCATACGCCTTCCTGCGGGATCATCGGCTCGGACACGCGAATCAGGTGGCCGTCGCGGCGATCGTGGACATAGACGAAGCCGGTCTTGCCGCCGTGGATCACGCCGGGAATCATCTGCCCGTTCTTGTCCTTCACGTCGATGAGAATCGGCGGGCTGACCGCGTCGAGATCCCACACGTCGTGCGCGATGTACTGCGAATGCCACTTGTACTTGCCGGAATCGAGATCGACGGCGACGAGCGAATCGGTATAAAGATTGTCGCCGGGGCGAATTGCGCCGTAGAGGTCCGGCGAAGGATTGCCGACCACGAAGAACACCGTGCGCGTGGCGCGATCGACGGCGGGCGCCATCCACACGCCGCCGCCGAGCGTCTTGTTGAACTCGCCGCCCTTCTCCGCGAGCGTCTGCTTCTCCGCCGCGATATCGCGCTTCATGTTGCGGCCGACGGCATCGTTCTCGGCCCACACGCCCTCGCTGCCGGTATCGGGAATCGTGTAGAACGTCCACAGCAACTGGCCCGAGTTCGCATCGAACGCCTTGACGAAGCCGCGTATGCCGTACTCGCCGCCGTTCGTGCCGATCAGCACTTTGTCGTCGATGACGACGGGCGCCATCGTCTCCGAATAGCCGAGTTCGGGATCGGCGATCTGCGTCGACCAGAGCACGCTGCCCGTTTTGGCGTCGAGCGCGACGAGCTTGGCGTCGAGCGTGCCCATGAAAAGGCGGTTGCCGGAGATTGCCACGCCGCGGTTGTTCGGGCCGCAGCAGAAGGTCGTGACCGGCCCCATCTTGTGCTTGTAATGCCAGAATTCGCGGCCCGTGACCGCGTCGATCGCGTAGACGTGGTTGTACGACGTAGTGAGGAACATGACGCCGTTCGAGACGATCGGCGCGGTTTCCATCGATTCCATCACCGCGGTCTGGAAGATGAAGGCAGGCTTCAGCTTCGCCACGTTCGATGTGTTGATCTGCGTGGCGGGCGCATAGCGCGTCTCGGCATACGAGCCGTTCGAGTGCAGCCACGAGGCGCTGTCGCCTGCGGCGGAGTCGAGTTGCTGCTGGGAGATCGGTCGCAGCGATGTCGGCACGGGCGATGCCTGAGTCGTGCTGGTGTTCTGGATTTCGTCGGCGGCTTCGACTCCGGGCGATGTCGCGATCCCGAAAGCGCCGAATGCAACAATGAAAGGAACGAGCGAAGTACGGGAAAAACCGGCCATGTCAGTCTCCCAAATCGTTCTTGTTGCTTCTTTATGTGCGCGGCGGAGCACGGTCTGCTCTCTTCTGCGTCCGCAAGAAGAATAGGCAATTCGGACGCGCAATTCCAGACATTATCGGAATGCTCCGTTCGCTATGCCTCGTAGCGCGCCCAGCCAAATTCGGCGCAGATGCGTCACGATTTTTAGTAGTATGGATTGGAGGCCGCTATCATGGCGCCGGTCAATTCACGAAGCGTCTTGCCGGATTGCCGGTTTATCGCTTATCGCTTATCACTTGGTTCTCCCGTTGCGCGCCCTGTCTGACCGTTTGCGCCGCGCCGATTCCACTTTCATCGAACGCATCATGCCAATCCCACCCAGCGGCCCGCCCAATCCGAATGCGCCGAATCCGCCGAATCCGCGTCAGTCGGTGGATATTGCCCGCATCCTGCTCATCATCACGATTCTCACGGCGCTGACCGTCGGCAGCCTCTATATCCTGCGCCCGTTCCTGCCGGGTCTGATCTGGGCGACGACGATCGTCGTGGCCACGTGGCCGCTGATGGTCGCCGTGCAGCGCCGCTGCGGCAACCGCCGCTGGATCGCGACGACCATCATGCTGCTCGGGCTGCTGGTCGTCATCGTGCTGCCGCTGTATCAGGCGATCTCCACACTCGCGCTGCACGGCGGCGAGATCATGGCGGCCATCAAGAGCCTGCCGAGCTATGCGCTGCCGCCGCCGCCCGACTGGGTCCACAACGTGCCGCTCGCCGGCCAGCGCGTCGCGAAGGAATGGCAGTCGCTCTCCGATGCCGGTCCCGGCGGCCTGCTCGCGAGGATCGAACCGTACGTGACGATCGCCGCGCGCTGGATGCTCTCGCATGCGGCCGTCGTCGGCGTGTTCGTGATGCATATGCTGATCACGGTCATCATCTCCGGCATTCTGTATATGAACGGCGAAGCGGCCGGACGGTTCGTGACGCGCTTCGCCATGCGCATCGCGGCGCAGCGCGGCGCCGAGGCCGTCAAGCTCGCCGGACTCGCGATTCGCGCGGTGGCGCTCGGCATTGTCGTGACGGCGGTCACGCAGTCGGCGCTCGGCGGCATCGGGCTCGCGCTGGCGGGCGTGCCGGCTGCGGGCGTTATCACGGCGGTCATGCTGATGTTCTGTCTCGCGCAGATCGGGCCGCTCCTGCCACTGCTCGGCGGCGTTGCGTGGCTGTTCTGGCAC
Source organism: Caballeronia insecticola (assembly GCF_000402035.1). GTDB lineage: Bacteria > Pseudomonadota > Gammaproteobacteria > Burkholderiales > Burkholderiaceae > Caballeronia > Caballeronia insecticola. Next base: position 275,195 of record NC_021294.1, on the reverse strand, counting down.
GACGCGCATGTCGCCTCGATCCTGCTGCTGATCTGGTCGATCATGATCGCCATGCTCGACAATTTCCTGCGACCGCTTCTCATTAAGCGCGGCGTCAATCTTTCGATGCTTCTGATTCTTTCCGGCGTGCTCGGCGGCATGTTCGCGTTCGGAATAGTCGGATTGTTTATCGGACCGGTAATCCTCGCGGTGACTTCAACCATTCTGAATGCGTGGATCAACGAGCAGCCGCCGCTGCCGCAAGTCGAAGCGGCGAGCAACCAGGAAATCGCCAATTCGGCCTCTGCGCGGGATCTCGCGGATGCGTCGAGAAGACAGTCGTGATTCGATTTTTATCGACACCTTTTCACGCACTCAAATAGCAATAAGACTCCGCTTAAAATCGAACATTCGGAGTCTTACGAAAATAAAACATCGGGTAGGTCAACATGGTGTTTCACGGGTTTTCCGAGGTTTCTATCCGCTACAATGCACTCCTTTGCATTTGCCTGATCAGGGCATAGGGGAATGACCATGTCTCTCCACGACGTGGACGTCATCGACTACATCGGCGTGAACGTACTGCAGAGTCGCGTATATCTCGGGCTCTTCGACGAACTCGACTGGCGCGACGAGCAGGCGCACCGGCTCGCGCTGACGAAGAAGATCGATCGCTATATCGGCTATATCCGTTCCGGCAAGTTGCTTTTGAACTATCCGAGAGTGCGCGGCTTCGAAATCGCGATCGAATACGTCTCGACACATCCGATGACATCCTCCGCGGTGGAGTTCTGGAAAACTCGCGAACGCGTGATCAACGATCTCGGATTCAAGGCGCATATTCGCGGCGTGGACGTGCGCCGCAGTCTCGGCATCCCGGTGGAAGAACTGCAGCAGGACCATTCGGATCCGGTCGAACCGCCCGCACTCGAAGTGCTCGACCCGGACCCGCTCACGCAGGTTGCCGGCGTCACGTATCTGCCGCCGCTGCCGCCCAGGCACCGCAAGCAGCCACTGCCCATCCTCAGGCGTCTGGCCATGCGTCACGCAGCGATGTAACACCCTTCGCGCCTGTACGGGAAACTAAAAAAGCGGCAAGGCTTAAACGCCTTGCCGCTTTTTTGCGCCCGCAGCGCCTCGCGCCCCCGATTATCTAGCGCCGCTCAACGCGGACGTCGCCACCGATGGCACCGAAATACCGTTGGTCTGCGCGTACTGCACCGCCTGCGTGAGCGTCTGCATCAGCGATTGCAACTGCCCCGGCGCCGACTGAGCGATATACGTCGCCGCCTGTGCCGTTCCCGGATTCGAGCCGGCCTGCAAGAGCGACGACATGTTCATCGAATTCTTGACCGAGCCGAGATCCGATTGCAGTCCCGCGTATTGTTTGACGCCCTGCCCCAGTGACGCGAGACCGTCGCTGAAAGTCTGCTTGCTTGCGGCCGTCGGCGGCGTGACCGAGCCGCGCGACATCGCTTGCAAGAGCGATTGCGACACGCTCTGCTGTGTACCGCCGAGCCGCGACAGCACGCTTGTGCTCGGCACGTTCCCGCCCGATGCGCCCGACAGCAATCCCGCCGCCGATTGCGCCTGACCGGCGACGCTCGACATGCCCATCGCCGAGGCGAGGCTCGATTGTCCGGCCAGCACTTGCTGATTCGCGCCGAGATAGTTCTGCACGAGCGAGCCCAGCGCCGACGGCTGCGCCGCGCCGTTCGCGTTGTTTTCGGGTTCCGACTTGCCGCTGCCGAAACCGAATTGCTGGAGATTGAGTTGTGCGTTCGATACGGCCGGTGCACTCAGCGCGAACGCGATGCCGGCCGACAGAAGCGCGAGCCGCGACGAGCGGTTCGGCATGATCGGTCCTCCTGTGAATTGTCCGATGAAGAATGAGCCCGTTCGACCATCGGTCATTTCAACGGTTCGCCGCGGGCGCGCCCGCGTTACATTTGCTTGCGAATTCCGTCAGGAGAATCACGCGCCGAGATCGGCGAGCGGATGCATTTCGCGGCGCCACGGCGACGAGAGAAAGTGCTGCACGCGCGCGGCCCGCACTTGCGCGAGCGTCGTCGGGGCGAAACGCGGGCGTTCATCCTTGTCGATGATCAGCGCCCGCACGCCTTCCACGAAATCGCCGTCGTCGATGGCGCGGTACACGATGCCCAGCTCCATGCGAAAGCAATCCGCGAGCGGCATCTGCCGGCCGCGCATGAGCGCGTGACAGGTGACTTCGAGCATCGTGGGCGAATGGCGCGCAAGCGTGGCGAGCGTGGCGCGCGCCCAGTCCGATTCGTCAGTGGCCAGCGTCGCGGCGATGCGTTCCACGCCGCCCGTCGCGCAGACGGCGAAATGCCGCCGGATCTGCGCGCGGATGTCGTCGAGCGGTGCGTGGCGTTCGAGGTTGGCGGGCGGCACGAACACGCGCTTCAACGCGCCCAGCGCGTCGTGCGATGCCTCGTCCCAGCGAACGGCTTCGAGACGCTCGACGAAGTGACTCAGCCACGACGACGGCACGCAGACATCGGCGAGCCCGACGCGTGCCGCATCCGCGCCGCTCAGCCGCGCGCCCGTCAGGCCGACGTACAGCGCGAGATCGCGCGGCAGCACGCGCAGAAAGTGCGTCGCGCCGACATCGGGCAGCAAGCCGATGCGCGTTTCCGGCATCGCCATGCGCGTGCGCTCGGTCGCGATGCGCAGCGCGGCGCCTTGCGCGAGGCCCATGCCGCCGCCCATCACGATGCCGTCCATCAGCGCGACCACCGGTTTGGGGAAGCGATGCACGGTGTAATCGAGCCGATATTCGTCGATGAAGAATTTCAGCCACGGCGTCTCGTGGCGCGGATCGTTGCGCGCCTCGTGATAAAGCTTGCGCACGTCGCCGCCCGCGCAGAAGGCCTTGTCGCCCGCGCCGCGCAACACGATGGCGGCGATCGAATCGTCATCGGCACATTGCGCGAAGATATCGGCGAGAAGCGCGATCATGCCGTGCGACAGCGCGTTCAGCGCATGCGGCCGGTCGAGCGTGACGATCGCCACGCGATTGACGATCTCGAAGCCGACTTCCGGCGCCTCGCGCAACAGGCCCTGCGTGCTCATGACGCACTCCAGCGCGGCGCGCGCTTCTCCAGGAACGCGGCGACGCCTTCGCGCTGATTCGCGCCGTCGAAGAGATCGACGAAGCGTTCGCGCTCGAGCGCCAGCGCCGCGCGGCGGGGCGTGCCTTCGCGCGCGGCGTGAATCAGCGGTTTCGAGTACGCGACGGCGTCCGGGCTCATCGCCGCGACGCGTTGCGCGATCTTGAGCGCCGCTTCATACGCGCCGCCGCTCGGCACAACCTCCTCGACCAGTCCGATCCGCAGCGCGGTAGCCGCATCGACACGCTCGCCCGTCAGGATGATGCGCTTCGCCCAGCCTTCGCCGACGAGCCACGGCAGCGTCTGCGTGCCGCAGCCGCTCGGCAGAAGTCCGACCGACGCTTCCGGCAGCGCCATCTGCGCATGCTCCTCGGCGATGCGCATGTCGCAGGCGAGCGCGCATTCGAGGCCGCCGCCCATCGCGTAGCCGTTGATCGCCGCGATGGTCACGGCGCGCGCATGCTGCAATGCCTCGAACGCCGCGCCGAAACGTTGCGCCGCGACCCGCGCGTGGGCACGGTCACCGTCGGCGAACTGGTTGAGATCCGCGCCCGCGCTGAAGAACTTCGGACCCGCGCCCGTAACGACGATCGCGCGCACGTGCGCATCGCGGTTCAGGCTGTCGATGGCCGCCTCCAGCGCCGCCAGTCCTTCGACGGTGAACGCGTTGGCCGGCGGGCGGTTAAGGCGAATCGTGACGGTCGCGCCGTCGCGCATGAGTTCGATCATCGTGGGAATCCTCGCTTAGTCGGCTTTGCTGGTCTGACGCAGTTCCGGAAAATCCTCTTCCCAGAACTCGAACTCGCCGCGCACGCCGTCCTGCGTGCGCGCGACTTCCTGACGGCGCAAGTCGACGCGGCGAATCTTGCCGGAGATCGTCTTCGGCAATTCCGCGAATTCCAGGCGACGAATGCGCTTGTACGGCGCGAGCCGTTCGCGCGAGAACGCGAACACGCTCTTCGCGAGTTCCGGTCCGATGCTGTAGCCGTGCCGCAGCGTGACGAACGCCTTCGGCACCGACAGACGCAGCGGGTCCGGGCTCGGCACGACAGCCGCCTCCGCAATCGCCTCGTGCTCGATCAGCACGCTTTCCAGTTCGAACGGACTCAGCCGATAGTCCGACGACTTGAACACATCGTCCGCGCGGCCGACGTAGATGTAATAACCGTCCGCCCCGCGCGCGGCGACGTCGGACGTGCGATAGAAGCCGCCGCGCATCGCGTTCTCGGTGGCTTTCGGGTTGTCGGCGTATCCCGTCATCAGGGCGAGCGGCGGCGGATCGAGCGCGAGCGCGATTTCACCCTCCTCCGCCGGATGGCCGTCCGGATCGAGCAGCGCCACGCGATAGCCGGGCAGCGGCCGGCCCATCGAGCCGGGCACGAGCCGCTGTCCCGGCGTGTTGGCGATCTGCGCGGTGGTTTCGGTCTGGCCGTAGCCGTCGCGGATCGGCACGCCCCACGCGGCCTGCACGCGCTCGACCACTTCAGGATTGAGCGGCTCGCCCGCCCCGACGATCTCGCGCAGCTTCACCGCGTACGACGCGAGCGGCTCCTGCACGAGCATCCGCCATACGGTCGGCGGCGCGCACAGCGTGGTGATGTCGTGTTCGACGAGCACGTCGAGCGTGCGCGCGGCATCGAAACGGCTGAAGTTGTGGATGAACACGCAGGCCCGCGCATTCCACGGCGCAAAGAAGCAGCTCCATGCGTGCTTCGCCCATCCCGGCGAGCTGATGTTCCAGTGCACGTCGCCGGGCTGGAGGCCGATCCAGTACATCGTCGAGAGATGGCCGACCGGATAGCTCTGATGCGTATGCGCGACGAGTTTCGGCTTCGAGGTGGTCCCCGAGGTGAAGTACAGCAGATACGGATCGTTCGCGTTCGTTTCGGCATCCGGAACGAATTCCGGCGATGCCTCGTATGCGGTCTCGAAGGCGAGCCAGCCGTTCTGCGCGCCGCCCACGGCGATCCGCAAGCCCGGCACGTCGATGCCGTCGAACTTCGGCGTGTCGGCAGCATCGACGATCACATGCTGCACGCCGCCCAGCGCGATGCGGTCGCGCAGATCGGCGGGCGCAAGCTGCGTGGTCGCCGGCAGGACGATCGCGCCGAGCTTCATCGCGGCGAGCATCGTCTCCCATAGCTCGACGCGGTTCGGCAGCATCAACAAAATGCGTTCGCCGCGCGCCACCTTCAGCGCGCGCAGATGATTCGCGACGCGCGCGGAGCGCTCGCTCATCTGCGCGAACGACAGGCGAATCTCGTCGCCGCCTTCGTTCACGATGTGCAGCGCGGGCGCATGGTTGCCGCGCGCCATCGGATCGAAATAATCGAGTGCCCAGTTGAAGCGATCGAGCGCCGGCCAACGGAAGTCGCGGTATGCGGTGTCGTAGTCGGTGCGGTGCGCAAACAGAAAATCTCGTGCGTCGATGAAAGCCTGGGCCGGGTTCATTGCGTCTCCATAGTTTTTTTCAGGCGCCGGTCAAACGCTCCTCGCGATCACCATGCGCTGCACTTCGCTCGTGCCTTCGTAAATCTGCGTGATGCGCGCATCGCGATAATGGCGCTCCACCGGATAGTCCTGCAGATAGCCGTAACCGCCGTGAATCTGGATCGCGTCGGAGCACACGCGCTCCGCCATTTCCGACGCGAACAGCTTCGCCTGCGATGCCTCCGACAAACACGCGATGCCCTCCGTGCGCATCCGCGCCGCGTGATGCACGAGCAGGCGCGCGGCGTTGATCTGCGTCTGCATGTCGGCGAGCATGTTCGCGACCGACTGATGTTCGTGGATCGGCCGGCCGAACTGCACGCGTTCCCGCGCATAGGCGCGCGCTGCATCGAAAGCCGCGCGCGCGATGCCCAGCGCCTGCGCCGCAATGCCGATGCGTCCGCCCTCCAGATTCGACAACGCGATCTTCAACCCCTCGCCGCGCTTGCCGAGCAGATTGGCGGCGGGAATCGCGCAGTCGTCGAAGGTGATCGGGCACGTGTCGGACGCGCGGATGCCGAGCTTGTGCTCCGGCGCGCCGACGTTGAAGCCCGGCGTGTCGGTCGGCACGATGAACGCCGAGATGCCACGCTTGCCCTGCTCCGGGTCGGTGACGGCGAAGACGATCGCCACGCCCGCGCGTTTGCCGTTGGTCACGAACTGCTTGCTGCCGGACAGCACCCATTTGCCGTCGCGCTCGACCGCGCGCACGCGCAGATTGTTCGCCTCGGAGCCTGCCTGCGGTTCGGTCAGACAAAACGCGCCGATGATCTCGCCGCTCGCGAGCTTCGGCAGCCATTCGGTTTTCTGCGCGTCGGTGCCGTAGGCGAGAATCGGGCCGCAGCCGACGGAGTTGTGCACGCTCATCATCGTCGCGCACGAGGCGCAGCCCGCGGCGATTTCTTCCATCGCGAGCGCGTAGGCGATGTAGTCGCTGAACGTGCCGCCCAGCTCGGCGGGCACGATCATGCCGAGCAGGCCAAGCTCGCCCAGTTGCCGGACGACCGCGTCGGGAATCGCGCCGTCGCGGTCCCACTGGCCCGCGTTCGGCGCGAGTGCTTCGGTCGCGAACTGGCGGGCCGCGTCGCGGATCATGCGCTGTTCTTCGGTGAGGAATGGATCGATCATGTTGGGGCTTCGGTGATTGGGGCTTTGCGATGGCGCGGCGCGCGACATCGATCGGATACACTTTCTGGCCGCCGCCTGGCCGATGTCAGCCCGGCGGACGGGCCGTCTGAGCACGAGTCTAGGCAATCGCCGGGCTCAAGCCGATGCCCAAAACGATCACGCTAACTGAGCGCTTTGGCCACCTAGTGACAACCCCAAGTCCGAAAAGAAAGATCGAGCGCGATTCGATTTCCGTGAGCCTCGTCGATGCGGCGTTGCGCTGCGCCGAGGCGCGAGGGGTCAGGCGCGAGTCCTTGCTGGCTGCCGCGGGCATCGCACCGGCTACGCTCGATTCGCCGCGCGCACGCGTCTCGCCCGTGCAATACGGCAAGCTATGGAACGCGATTGCCGATGCGCTCGACGACGAATTCTTCGGCCAGGACCCGCATCCGATGCGGCGCGGCAGCTTCGTGCTGCTGTGTCACGCGGCGCTTTCGTCGCGCGACGGCGCGCAGGCGCTGGCGCGCATCGCGAGCTTCATGCGCCTCGTGCTCGACGAACTCGGCTTCGAGCCGGAGATCGGCGAAAACCGCGTGCGCATCTGGCTCGACGACAAAGCCGGCCCCAAGCCGATGTTCGCCTACGCGACGGGCTTCATCCTCGTGTACGGCTTGCTGTGCTGGCTCGTCGGACGGCGCATTCCGGTGCTGGCCGCGCATCTGCGCTGTGCCGAGCCCGCCGCGAGCGACGAATACCGCCTCATGTTCTGCGACGACATGCGCTTCGGCGAGCCGCGCTCGTTCGTGGATTTGTCGGCGGGATGCGCGGCGTTGCCGGTCGTGCAGACGCCCGCGACGCTCAGGCGCTTCCTGCGCGACGCGCCGGCGAATTTCATCGTCAAATATCGCAATCCGGACTCGCTCGCGGCGCGCGTCCGCACGCGTCTGCGCCAGACCGCGCCCACCGACTGGCCCGAGGCGGAGAGCATCGCGGCCGCGCTCAACATGGCGGAAGCAACGCTCAGGCGGCGACTGAAACAGGAAGGGCTGACATATCAGGCAATCAAGGACGCGTTGCGGCGCGATCTGGCGATTGCGCGGCTCGCGCATACGCGGGAAACGATCCCGCAGATCGCGGATGCGCTCGGCTTCGCGGAGCCGAGCGCGTTCCGGCGCGCGTTCAGAAAGTGGACGGGCGTGCGCCCCGCGGATTACCGCCGGGAGCCGTGACTGCGCAGCAAGATCGACGCTGCTATATTGAAAGATCCCGCCAACCGGATTACGGAGCGCACCATGACGAAGCCTGGCCGAGACGACCGTTCGAAGCAGGATGCGCCTCACGAGGAGGATTTGCTCGACGAGGCGCTCGATGAAACCTTCCCGGCGAGCGACCCGATTGCCGTGCATCCCGAGCCGAAACCCCGCGACGACGGCAAGAAGAAATAGCCGGCGCAGCCCGCCGGCCGCCCGTGCTATTCGCCGCTTTCGGGCTCGTCCGGGCTCGACAGCAGCATGACGAGCTTTTCCACGTGCTGATGCAGCAGCTTGACGTGCTTGTCGATCTGTTCGATACGGCCCGTCAGGTCGGCCTTCGCGGACTCGCTCATGCGGTCGGAGGCGATCAGGTCGTCGACCTTCGGCTGCATCGACTCGACTTGCAGCAAGCCCAGTTGACGCTCCATACGGCGCAAATCCTGTGACAGCAGATCGCGATTCTTGCGGAACAGCAAATCGCGGCGATTGGCTTCGGCCTGCTGCTGCGCGAAATCGGCCACGCGGCGCGTCGCCTCGGTTTGCGACAGCAACGGCTCCGGCCCGCGCAGCACCGAGCGCTTCGGCTGCGGATGCGCGGTGCCGCGGAACACCGCCATCGGCGTTTCCTCGTCGAGCGCGCGCCGGACGTCGGCCGGGATTTCGTCGGCATCGCGGCGCTCGTCCATCCAATGCGGCGGCAAGCCCGTCACGAGCTCGATCCCGCGCACGAATTCCTCGTTGAAGTCGCGCTGTCCGGCCACGATCAACTTCATGAACGTCGGCGAGAAGTTCATCATGCGCGCGAGTCGCCCCGCGCCGCCCGGCGTACCGACCAGCACGCCGAGATTGGCTCGCCAGACCAGAAACAACGTTTCGTCGAAATCTTCCATGAACAGGCTCCAGGCAGAACGATACTCGTCGTATCGTGCATAGGCATCGCGCACAACGGCTGCGTACGCATGCGTATCCGGTTCCCGATTAATATTGCGCGCCTTTCGCGACGCGCCGTCTACATAACGCATAAAACACCATACTACCGTCATCGGCAAGCGGGGCGGACATCGAGCGACGTCCGCGCACAAAAGATGCGGCGTGGCCGCGACACCGGGGCCGCGATCACGCCGCCGTGTGGCTTACGGTTCGTTGCGCAGATAGCCCTCCTTGCTCGGATCCATCATGCGGAAGGAAACGACGAACGAGATGAAGCACATCACCGTCACATACCAGAAAAACGCGGATTCGCTGCCCACCGACTTCAGCCACAGCGCGACGTATTCCGCCGAGCCGCCGAAAATCGCGTTGGCGACCGCATACGACAGCCCGACGCCCAGCGCGCGCACTTCCGGCGGGAACATTTCCGCCTTGATGAGACCGCTGATCGACGTGTAGAAGCTCACGATCGCAAGCGCGATCACCACCAGCACAAACGCCATGACCGGACTCGTCACGCCGGAAAGCGCGTGCAGCAGCGGCACGGTACCGAGGGTGGCGAGACCGCCGAACCAGAGCATCGACGTGCGGCGGCCGATGCGGTCCGACAGCGCGCCGAACAGCGGCTGCAACAGCATGTACACGAAGAGCGCGCCGGTCATCACGTTACTGGCGGTCTTGGCGTGCATGCCGGCCGTGTTGACCAGATACTTCTGCATGTAGGTCGTGAATGTGTAGAAAATCAGCGAGCCGCCCGCCGTAAAGCCCACCACGGTCATGAACGCGCCCTTGTGCTGCATCAGACCGGCGAGCGTGCCCGCTTCCTTGCGATCTCGCGTCTCGGCGGTCGACGTTTCGTCGAGCGAGCGGCGCAGATACAGCGAAACGAGCGCCGCGCACGCGCCCACGAAAAACGGAATGCGCCAGCCCCAGGCCTTCAGCTCTTCCGTCGACAGAAACATCTGCAGGATCACGAGCACCAGCAGCGCGGCGAGCTGTCCGCCGATCAGCGTCACATACTGGAACGACGCGAAGAAGCCGCGCCGGCCGCGCAGCGCCACTTCGCTCATGTAGGTCGCGCTGGTGCCGTATTCGCCGCCGACCGACAGTCCCTGGAACAGGCGCGCGATCAGCAGCAGGAACGGTGCCCACGCGCCGATCATCGCGTAGGTCGGCAGGAAGGTGATCACGAGCGAGCCGCCGCACATCATGAGGACGGAGATCATCATCGCGTTGCGGCGGCCGTGCTTGTCGGCGATACGGCCGAACAGCCAGCCGCCGATCGGACGCATCAGAAAGCCCGCCGCGAACACGCCCGCGGTATTCAGCAACTGCACGGTCGGATTGCCGCCCGGGAAGAACGCCGCCGAGAAGTACAGCGCGAGAAACGAGTAGATGTAAAAGTCGAACCACTCGACGAGATTGCCCGACGAGGCGCCGACGATCGCGAATACGCGCCGTCGTGTGTCTTCTGCGGAATAAACCGGAATGTCGCTCATGTTGTTTCTGATCTCTGGTCGCTGTCTGGATGATGTATCCGGGGCTCGTGACCCCGGCCGAACGCTCTTGCGGCGTTCGGGCGCAAGTTTATACGACGATCCGGGCACCGGCGCGCGATCCTCCGACCCCGTTTTCAGCCGAAAATGCGCTCGCCGACGCCCGCATGCGACCGGGTCGATTCCCGCTCAGGCTTATGGGAAAAGCCATGCGCTGCGCTTGCCGAGACTTGACGCGCGGCTTTCGGGCTGAAAGGCGCAGCCCGACTTTTACCCATTTTCAGGGATTTCCCTAAAAAGAGACGTTGCTGAGTTTTTATCGATAAAGTCTCGAAATTGACGATCCGCCCACACGAGGACCCGCATGAATCCACAGCCACCGATCGCGCTGGACGCCGCGCTCGCATCGAAATTCGCGCAGGTCGCGCTCGGCCATCTGACGCGCGAATATCCGAACAAACTCGATCACGTGATGGCGAGCGCCGCCGACGTGCAAAGCCCGCGCGCGCTGCATCCGATTTTCTACGGCAGCTTCGACTGGCATTCGTGCGTCCACGGTTACTGGCTGATCGCGCGTCTCTTCGGCCGTTTTGCCGACTTGCCTGAGGGGCCGCGCATTCGCGCCGTGATCGACGAACACTTCACCGAGGCGAACGTCGCAGCCGAAGTCGCGTATCTCCAGCGTCCCGCCGCGCGCGGATTCGAACGACCGTACGGCTGGGCGTGGCTGCTTGCGCTCGCGGGCCAGCTCCATTCGATGCAATCCGACGACGGCGCGCGCTGGGCCCGCACGCTCCAGCCGCTCGCCGATGCGTTCGTCGCGCGCTTCACGGAGTTTTTGCCGAAATCGACTTATCCGCTGCGGGTCGGCACGCACTTCAATATGGCGTTCGCCCTGACGCTGTCGCTCGGATACGCGCGCACGGTGCGGGACGCGGATTTCGAGCGCCTTCTGGTGGACACCGCGCTGCGCTGGTTCGAACGCGACGAAGCCTGCCAGGCGTGGGAACCGGCGGGCGACGAGTTCCTTTCGCCGTCGCTGATGGAAGCGGTTCTGATGCGCCGAGTGCTGCCGGACGGGCGCTTCCCCGGCTGGCTCGACCGCTTTCTCCCGCGACTGGCCGAACGCGCGCCCGCGACGCTCTTCAGGCCCGCCACCGTCACCGATCGCAGCGACGGCAAGCTCGCTCATCTCGACGGCCTGAACCTGAGCCGCGCGTGGTGTCAGCGCACCATCGCGCGGGCGCTGCCGGCGGGCGATGCGCGCATCGCGGTGCTGGACGCCAGCGCGAACGAACATCTGGCTGCGGGTATCGCGCATATCGCGGGCGATTACATGGGCGAGCACTGGCTCGCGACGTTCGCGCTGCTCGCGCTCGAAGCCTGAGCGCGCTCAGACGTGCGGCTGGAACGCGATCACGCCCATGCCGATAAGCGCGATCGCGGCGCCTGCGAGATCCCACGCCGTCGGCCGGATGCGATCGACGGCCCATAGCCAGACGATCGCCACGCCGATATACACACCGCCGTACGCCGCGTAGATGCGTCCGGCGGCGGTGTCGTGAAGTGTCAGCAGCCAGGCGAACAGTGCGAGCGACAGTGCGCCGGGCACGACGAGCCAGGGCGAGCCGCCCGTCTTGAGCCATCGATACGGAAAGTAGCAGCCCGCGATCTCCGCGATGGCCGTGACGACATACAGCGCGAATGTTTTCATGACGCGCATTATCGGCTGCCGGGCGAAGTTGCGCGGCGCGCTTCGCGTCCGGACAATGGCGCCTTTCCCACGATACGAACGAAACGCGCGCACGAACGCGTTCGACCGCTTTGCACAACGCCCCGCAAGACCAAGCGACCGAGGAAACCGAAACCGCGCTGCCCATGCACTGGCATGGGCGCGTGTTGAAGCTTGCGTTTCCGATCGTCCTTGCCAATCTCACGCAGCCGATTCTCGGCGCGGTCGATACGGCCGTCGCCGGTCATCTCGACGGACCGCAGTATCTCGGCGGCGTCGCGCTCGGCGGGCTCGTGTTCAGCTTCGTGTTCTGGGGCTTCGGCTTTTTGCGCATGGGCACGACGGGACTCGTCGCGCAAGCCTTCGGCGCCCGCGACGACCATGCCCTGCGCGCCAGCGTGCTCCGCGCGCTCCTGCTCGCACTCTTGATTGGCGCGGCGGTGCTGGCGCTGCAAGTGCCGATCATCCACTTTGCGCTCGCCGCGCTGGGCGGAAGCGCCGCCGTGCAGAGCACCGCGAGCGCGTATTGCCATGCGCGCATCTGGGCTGCGCCGTTCGCGCTAGGCAATTACGTCGTGCTCGGCTATCTGCTCGGCTGCCAGCGCGTGCGGCTCGCGCTGGTCACGCAGATCGTCATCAATCTGGTGAATATCGTGGCGGTGCTGTTGTTCGTGTATCGCTTCGACTGGGGCATCGCGGGCATCGGCGCGGCGACGGCATTCGCGGATTTCTGCGGCTTGGCGTTCGGTCTCGCGCTGCTGTGGCGTCTGCGTCCGCGCGGCCTGACGCCGCTCGCGCCGCGTGCGCTCTTCGATGCAACCGCGCTCAAGCGTCTCATCGCGATCAATCGCGACATCTTTATCCGCACGATCTGTCTGCTCGGTTCGTATGCGTGGTTCGCGCATCTCGGCGCGCGTCAGGGCGATGCGATCCTCGCCGCCAACGCGGTCCTGCTGAACTTCCAGACCTTCATGTCATTCGGGCTCGACGGTTTCGCGCACGCCGCCGAGGCGCTCGTCGGCGCGGCGGCCGGCGCGCGCGATCGTCATGCGTTCCGGCAGGCCGTGAAGGTCACGCTGTTCTGGTCCGCGATCGGCGCGGCGGGCTTTTCAATTGTCTTCTGGATGAGCGGCGAGTGGATCATCGGCAAGCTGACGGATCAGGCCGTCGTGCATGCGGCGGCGGCGCGCTATTTGCCGTGGGCGTCGATACTGCCGCTCGCGTCGGTTGCGGGCTTTCTGCTCGACGGCGTGTTTATCGGCGCGACGCGCACGCACGAACTCATGAAGGCGATGGCCGTTTCGCTCGCGGTTTTCCTGCTCGCGGCGTGGGCGCTTGCGGGGTCGCTCGGCAATCACGGGCTGTGGCTCGCGCTCACGATCTTCATGGTGACTCGCGGCATCACGCTGGCGGTTCAGGTGCCGGCGATCGAGCGCGCGGCGTGTGGGGGCGAGGTGCGCTGAGTTATTGAGGGCGCTGCTTCAATGTGTCAGCCCCTCCAGCAGCGCCTTATGAAACGCCTGTGGATCCTGCATCTGCGGCGCGTGCCCAAGCTCCGGAAACTCCACCAGCTTCGCCCCTTCGATACGTTCCTTCGCCAGCTTTGCAAGATCCGGATATCGCCCGAGCGTCGGGCGGATATCCGGCGGCGCGAGGTCCTTCCCGATTGCGGTCGTGTCCTTATCGCCGATCAAGAGCAGCGTCGGCACGCGCAACTGTTCGAATTCGTAGACCACCGGCTGCGTATAAATCATGTCGTAAAGCAACGCCGAATTCCACGCCACGACATCCTTGCCCGGCCCGCGATACATCCCGGCGAGCATTTGCACCCACGGTTCGTAATCGGCGCGCCAATGGCCCGCGTAGTACGTGTTCATCTCGTAGCGACGAATGCCGTCGGCGCTCGTCTTCAGCTCGCGCGCGTACCAGTCGTCGACGGAAATCGACGGCACGCCCTTCGCCTTCCAGTCTTCGAGTCCGATCGGATTGACGAGCACGAGTTGCTCCGTTTCGCGCGGGTACATGAGCGCGTAGCGCACGGCGAGCATGCCGCCCGTCGAATGCGCGATGAGCGTCGCGCGCGACACGCCGAGCGCGGTCAGCAACGCGTGCGTGTTGCGCGCGAGTTGCTGGAAGCTGTATTGATAACGCGCGGGCTTGGTCGACTTGCAGAAGCCGATCTGATCCGGCGCGATCACACGATAACCCGCGTCGGTCAGCGTCTCGATGGTCTGCTTCCACGTCGCCGAGCAGAAGTTCTTGCCGTGCAGAAGCACCGCCGTGCGGCCGTTCGGATGCGGCGGATGCACGTCCATGTACGCCATGCGCACGACCTGCCGCTGCGACGTGAGCGCGAACGATGCAACCGGATACGGATAGTCGAAGCCCTGCAATTCAGGACCGTAGGCGGGGCCGTCGTCGTTGCCGGGCTGCGCGGCGGACGCTTCGTCGGCGTGTGCGTGTAACGCGCATGACATCGCGATGCACGACACGAGCGAAAGCATCAACGTTCGGACAATGGACGGCTTGCGGCGCATGGGCTTCATATTCGACGTTCGACGTTAGGGATGACTTCGGCCGACGCATTCTAGCGCGGCCCGATTTCGCACGCGGGCATGCCCTGGCACCGCGACCAGCCCTTATACTTTCGACCCCGCCCGCCGCGCGCGATGCAACGCGGCGGATCGGCTTCACCCACCGCATTGAGCACGGAACATTCCGCACGGACCCATCACGGACCCACACGCATGCAATTTCGCATCAAGGCATTCGCCGCCACGCTGCTCGGCCTCGTCTGCATCAGCGCCGCCGCGAGCGACTGCCCGCAATTCAGCCCGAGCGGGCGCGCACCCGTCGTCGTCAATTCGAAGATGCGCGCGGCGACTCAGGAAATCTGCTACTCCGACTTCGCGCTGCTGCACTCCGGCATCACGCACGGACCGCTCTGGTCGGCCGAGCATCTGACGGCGCAAGGCGTCGACGACGCAAAGAACAACACGCGCACCAATCGCTTTTTCGTCGAGAAGCGGCTGCCGCCCGGCGAAAGCGCGCAACTCGCCGACTACAAGAAGAGCGGTTACGACCGCGGCCACATGAGTCCGGCCGGCGATCGCGGCAGCAAGCAAGGCATGGCCGAATCGTTCTCGCTGGCGAACATCGTGCCGCAGAATCCGTCGAACAATCGGCGCATCTGGTCACGCATCGAGGAAGCAGTGCGCAGGCTGACGGAAGAATCCGGCGAAGCTTACGTCGTCACCGGCCCGCTCTTTTCGGGCAGCCAGTTGCAGACCATCGGCGAATCGCGCGTGATCGTGCCGACGCAGTTGTACAAGGTGGTGTATTTGCCGCAGCGTCAGATCGCCTTTGCCGTCGTCGTGGAAAATACGGCGACCAACACTTACACGATGAAAACCGTCCGCGAGCTCGAAGCCATGAGCGGCCTCGCGTTTCCCGGCATCCCGGACGGACTGAAAGACAAGCGAATCGGAGGACTGAACGGTGTTTAAACCATTTGCAAACGATACCGACGTACTGAACATCGCCGGTGACGCGATCAACATCGTCAACGGCAAGACGCGCGTGACGGTGAGCGGCGACCTGACCATTGCGCGCGACAAGGCCGGACTCGCGAACGCGCTCGCGCTGCATGAGGCGCTCGGCGCGATCGTCGCGAGCCTGCAGGGCGATGCATCGCTGCCCGCGAAGCTGCCCGACGAGCCCGCCGCGCCCACCGGCAGCGCCGACAATCCGTTCATCTGACACCTGACGAACCGCAGCCGATGACACCGCGCGGAGGATCGAAGTGATCGAATGTCATGTCGGCCCGAGTCCGCTCGGGCCCATCTTGTATCGCGCCGAGAACGACGCGCTGACGGGCTTGTTTTTCGTCGGACAGAAGCACTTCCCGAAGGACATGCGCGAGCCTGCGCTGTCGGAAACCGCGCCGGTGTCGCGCGCGATTGCCTCGGCGCGCGATCAGATCGACGAATACTTCGCCGGCGGGCGCACGGCGTTTTCCGTCGAGTTGCGGCTCGACGGCACCGAGTTTCAACGGCGCGTCTGGGCGCTTTTGCGGCAGATCCCTTTCGGCGATGCCTGGACGTACGGCGATATAGCACGCCGGCTCGGCTTGCCGCCCGGCGCATCGCGCGCGGTCGGCGGCGCGAACGGGCGTAATCCGGTAGCGATCATCGTGCCGTGCCATCGCGTGATCGGCGGCGACGGCGATCTGACCGGCTACGCGGGCGGCGTGGACCGCAAGCAGCATCTGCTCACGCTCGAAGGCGGTCCGGGACGGGAGCAACTCGCGCTGTTTTGACTGACGCGCCGCGACGCTACTTCGCGGGCGATGGAACATCGCTGTCGGTCTGCTTCTGCAACTCCTGCACACGCAGTTGCAACGCCCGCAATTGCGCCTGCGCGGCGGCTTGCCCCGTGCGCAGTTCACGAATCGCGTTCTGCTGTTCCTGCTGATAACTCGCCACCTGACCCTGCTGCGTGCGGGCAACATCGAGATCCGCCTGCAGCCGGTTAGCGCGATCCTGCTGCGCCGCGATCTGCTTTTCGGCGTAGGCCATTTCCGCTTCCAGTTTGACGCGCCGGATTTCCGCATCGGCGAGTGTCACGGTGGATTTCGAGAAATCGGCATAGACCGCTTCAGCGCGCACGTCGTTTTGCGTCTTGGATACGCGCCAGAATTTACTCTGCTGAAACAACGCGACGTAATAAAGCATCATCTCGGGATAATACGAGAGCGTCGCGCCATAACTGCCGTTGAGCGTTCTGCGCATTTCCGTGATTTTGCCCGCGGCAATCAGCGCCTCGAGTTCCGCGACGTCGCCATTGCCCGCGGCGGAATCGTCCGGTTTAACGATCGGCGGCGATGGCGATGGCGACGCCGCGCGGGAATCGCCCGCGGCGCGAGCCTGGGTAAGCGGCGCCAGCACAGCGGCCGCGATCAACGCGATTTCTGCAATTGAATGGCGCTTCATTGCGATTATCCGTAACGGCACAGTATGTCGCCCGGATTGGATTATGACTTTCGCGCGCCGTCAATTCCAGACTTTCGAATGATTTATCCGAAAGTAATACCCGCCCGCGATTTTCAGATCGTCACGCGGCGTTTGAAACGATTCTCGAGGGAGGCGGATTCGCTTGCGCTGGGCGCGATTTCGCGCGGCTTGATGATATTCATATCCGACGTATCGCCGGGCATATGCGAAAAAATGCCGGTGTCCGCCTGAAACTCGAATGGCGCGGCAGAAAGAATGCGCGGATCGGGCAGCGGTTCGTCGGCCCGGGCCGAAGTCGAGACGGCGGAGAAAACGAGATAGAGGCAGGCAGCAAGCGCGAACACGCGCGGCTTCGAATTTGAATAGTGCATGGCGATGAACAGGCAATGAGCGGCGCAAAGCGTCGGGATGAGCAGCCGCGAACCCGCAAACCACGCCGTCGCACTGCAAGTACGTTATTTCAACAGCGGCCAAGGGTGTTGAACATGGGACGGTTCTCAAACTCGTCTTGTGTCCGCTGCGGTTTTCCGCGCATCAGGCCGGGCGGGCGCAATAAATGCGAAGGAGGAACATTCGCTCGTGCGTGCGGATACATTCCGACGCACCCGGAATCGCGACGGGACAGACCGCACATCTGCGACAAGCCCGTGGCGGGCGGACGGAAAGGCATCGCAGCGGACACAGCTTGACCATAGTCAGCCATAATTCGCGTTCGCCAGACGCCGGTCCGCCAAGTAAAAACGAAAATGCCATGATTCAAGACGACAACCTATCGAGCGATCCTTCCAGGCAACCCGCCGCCAACGACGGCAACGTCACGACCGGCGTCACGGGCCTGGATGACATCCTGGGCGGCGGCTTCGTCGAAGGCGGCCTGTATCTGATCGAAGGCATGGCGGGCGCGGGCAAGACGATCCTGTCCTCGCAAATCGGCTTTCACCGTGTGAACCAGGGCGACATGGTTCTGTACATCACGCTGATCGCCGAGTCGCACACCAAGCTGCTTTCGCATCTGAGGGCCCTGTCGTTCTACAACGACGACGCGATCTCGGATCGCATGCTGTTCGTTTCGGGCTATCACGAACTGATGCGCGACGGCCTCTCCGGCTTTCTCGCGCTGATCGCCGCGACGATCAAGACGAGCCGCCCGCGCTTCATGGTGATCGACGGTTTTCGCAGCGCCCGCGAGTTCAGCTCGACGGAACTCGAACTCTCGCAATTCATCCACGAACTCTCGGCGTTTGTGAGCGCGGCGCGCTGCACGACGCTGATCCTCGCGCCGCTTTCGGGCAACGAGCCGCATCCCGAGCACACGCTCGTCGACGGTCTCATCGAACTGAACCGCTACAACACGGGCATGCGGCGCGCCCGTGAAATCGAAGTCCACAAGCTGCGCGCACGCGATCATCTGCTGGGCAAGCACTTCTTCAAGATCACCGAAGACGGGCTCGTGACGTTTCCGCGCATCGAGTCCTCGGCGGCGCGCGAACAGGACATGCCCGACTTTTCGAGCCGCCTCTCCTTCGGTTTCGCCGACTTCGATCAGATGCTGGGCGGCGGCGTCGTGCGCGGCTCGACCACGACGCTTGTCGGGCCCTCGGGCGTCGGCAAGACGCTGCTGTCGCTCAAGTTCCTGCAGGCGGGCGCCGAGCGCGGCGAGCGCTGCGTCTATTTCGGCTTCTATGAATCGCCGGAGCGGCTGATCGCCAAGGCGCAGTCGGTCGGCATCGATCTCGCGTCGGCCGTGCAGGACGGACGCCTCACGGTCCACTGGCATCCCGCCGTCGAGCTGGCCATCGACGAACTCGCGGTCGAGCTGGTCAACGCGGTGCGGCGCTCGAAGGCGTCGCGTCTCGTCGTCGACGGCGTCGATGGCTTTCTGCAGTCCGCGAACCGTACCGAGCGCTTCGGGCTTTTCCTCAACGCGTTGTCGCACCGCCTGCGCGAAGCCGGCGTGACCACCATCCTGACCGAGGAAATGCCGCTCTTCGGCGATGCCGCGCCGCCCGCCACGCTGCGCGCCTCCGCGATGACCGAAAATATCGTGTTCATGCGCTATGTCGAGGCGAACTCGTCGCTGTACCGGATGGTGTCGATCGTGAAGCAGCGCGAAGGCGCGCATGATTCGAGTATTCGCAGGCTCACCATCGACGCGCGCGGCCTGCATATCAGCGAAGGCTTTATCGGACCGACGGGTCTGTTGTCCGGGCATCCGTCGATTGCGCCCGCGCTCTCTGTGTCGGACCCCGGCGCGCGCCAATGAAAAAAATTCTCGTCGTCGACGACGAATTCGACATTCTGACTACGTGGCGGCTCGTGCTCGAAATGGAGGGCTACGAGGTCACGACCGCGTCCAACGGGCGCAGCGCCCTCGACGCCGCGCGCGCAAGCCCGCCCGCGCTCGTCATCACGGACTGGATGATGCCGCACATGGACGGCGTCGAGCTGATCCGCACGCTCGCCGCCAGCGACGGGCTCGCGCAGGTGCCCGTAATCCTCATGAGCGCGGCCGCCAACGCGCCGTCGCTCGAGCATCCGCACGCGCAGTTCCGCAGAAAGCCGGTTTCGATCGACGATCTGCTGGAGACGGTCGAACGGCTGATCGGCCGGGCATGACCGTCACTGTCGAACGAGCCTGGGCACGAAGCGTGCTGATGTAGAGCGTTCCGGCGTAAGCGGATTTACACGGATTCCACACATACAGCTCAACCGAAACGGGAGGCACCATGGTGCAGGATCAATTGGAAGGCGCGGCGCAAAAAGTGGCCGGCAAGGTGCAGGACGCGGTCGGCACGCTGACGGGCGATGATCAGTTGCAGGCAGAAGGCAAGGTGCGCGAAGCCTTCGGCTCGCTCCAGCAGAGCTATGGGCAGACGGTCGACAATGTGCGCACGGCAGTCGCAAGCCAGCCGATTCAGGGCGTGCTGATCGCTGCGGCGGTCGGCTTCGTGCTCGGCGCGCTGTGGAATCGCGATCGTTGATCCGGTTCACGCCGTAAGCATTAAGGTTCGAAGACGAAGCCGGCGCGGGACACGCGCCGGCTTCGTCGTTTTTACGGCGCCTGACGCACGAGGCGCGCAAACGGCGAAGACTGCACGCAGCCAATCGCCAGCGCGATGCACGCGACGACGAGCGCGCCGTCGCTCGCCGCCGTGAGCGCCAGCCCGCACGCGGCCGCGCCGCTCAGGATGCTCGCGACCGGCGCCGCAGCCGCACCGCCCAACGCCAGCGACAAATGTGCGCCGATGAGCGCGACCATCGCGATGACCGCCAGCACGGCGAGCGCACCCGGTGCGGCGCCCAAGCCGTATGCGAGCGCCGCGCAGGCGCCGGCGGCCGCAAGATGCAGCGCGCTTTGCTGCTGCGGTACCGTGCCTTTGAAGCGGACGTCGGCGAAACAAAGGCAAGCCGCGACCGCGCCGCCCGCGAATACGGCCAGCACGCCGTTCGAACGAAGCGCGTCCGGCAGCAACCAGGCGATGAACGCCAGCGTGACCAGCAACGATTGCATCGAAGCGGCGACGCCCGACGCAGTGCGCATCGGCCGAACGAACAAAACGCCGGCGCATGCCGCGAGCAGGATGGCGGCGTCAATCGAAGCGCCGCCGAGCAGGCAAGCCGCGACGACAGCCGCGCCGGCCTGCCACACCGCACGCGTGCGCGTCGGCGCGCCCGCCGACAGCGCCGCGAACACGCAGAGCGCGCCGGCCAGAGCGTCGGGCATGCGTCGCTCCTTCAGGCGGCCAGCACGTTCGACAACGTGCCGATGCCCGCGATCGACACATCCACGCGCGCGCCGTCCTTGATCGAGCCGACGCCGATCGACGTGCCGCACGCGATCACATCGCCGGGTACGAGCGTCATGTCGTGCGAAATCAGGCTCACCTGCTCGGCGGGCGAGAAGATCATGTCGTCGAGCGGATAGTTCTGGCGTTCGACGCCTTCGAGCGCCGTGACGACGTGCGCGGTGCGCCAGTCGAAGCCGTTGCCCGGCGTGACGATCGCCGGTCCGAGACAGGTGAAGGTGTCGAAGCCCTTCGAGCGGCACCACTGCGCGAAGTTGGGATCTTCCTGCAGAAGCTCGATCGCGGTGACATCGTTCACGCAGGTGTAGCCGAAGATCGCGGCTTCCGCCTCCTCGACCGATGCGCCGCTCACCGTCTTGCCGATCACAATGCCCAGCTCGCCCTCATACGCGATCTTGCCTTGATAGCTCTTCGGCCGGCGAATGTCCTCGCCCGGCCCGATCACCGACATCGGCGGCTTGATCAGAAACAGCGGATGCTGCGGCGGCGCCTTGTCGAGCTTCTGCGACAGCGCGTAGTAGTTGTTCCACAACGCGATGACCTTGCTCGGCTGACAGGGCGCCAGCAGCGCGAGATCATCGGCGGCGTAGGAAATGTCGGTCGGGCGCGGGCGCTCGAACATGGCGCCGTCGTGTTGCACGACGCGGCCCGAGTGCTGATCGAGCGTGCCGAAGCCGATGTTGCCGTCGGCATCGCGAAAACGAATCCAGGTGGTCAAGTCAGTATCCTCTCAAGCGTTGTAATAGGGCGCGGACTTGCGTGGTCCGCGCCCTCGTCCCCTCCTCCCTACTCCTTGAATCGGCCCTGCCTTGCGCGCCCGCTTCCGTTTCTCATGGGCGTGCCGGTCCCGCGCCGCCTTCTCGCGAAGACGGCGGCAGTCAGAGCAACGACATGCAAACTGCTAGATCGCGCCGAGGCTTTTCAGCGTGGCGATCTGGTCGGGCGAATAGCCGAGTTCGGCCATGACTTCATCCGTATGCTCGCCGAGCAGCGGCGAGCGAGCGACTTCGGTCGGGCTGTCGGACAGCTTGATCGGATTGCCGACCGTCAGATACTTGCCGCGCACCGGATGATCCACTTCGACGATCGTCCCCGTCTTGCGCAGCGACTGGTCTTCGGCGATTTCCTTCATCGACAGAATCGGGCCGCACGGAATGTCGTGCTTGTTGAGGATTTCCATGGCCTGGAACTTGGTCTTGGACATCGTCCAGCGTTCAATCTCGGCGAAGATGTCCTTCAGATGCGGCAGCCGCGCGTTCGGCGTCTTGTAGTCCGGATGATCGATCCATTCCTCGCGGCCGATCACCTTGCAAATTGCGCCCCACACCGGCGCTTGCGTGATGAAGTAGATGTACGCGTTCGGATCGGTTTCCCAGCCCTTGCACTTCAAAATCCAGCCCGGCTGGCCGCCGCCCGACGCGTTGCCCGCGCGCGGCACCGCTTCGCCGAACGTGCCGTTCGGATACTGCGGATATTCCTTCATCACGCCGGTGCGTTCGAGGCGCTGCTGATCGCGCAGCTTCACGCGGCAGAGGTTGAGCACGCCGTCCTGCATCGCGGCGAGCACTTTCTGGCCGCGTCCGCTCGTGTTGCGCTGATATAGCGCCGTGACGATGCCGAGCGCGAGATGCAGGCCCGTACCCGAATCGCCGATCTGCGCGCCGGAGACGACCGGCGGGCCGTCGTCGAAACCGGTGGTCGATGCCGCGCCGCCCGCGCACTGCGCGACGTTCTCGTAGACTTTGCAGTCTTCGTACGGCCCGGGCCCGAAGCCCTTGACGGAGGCCACGATCATGCGCGGATTCAGTTCCTGGATGCGCTCCCACGTGAAGCCCATGCGATCGAGCGCGCCCGGTGCGAAGTTTTCGACGAGCACGTCGCACTTCTTCACGAGCGTCTCGAGCACTTTCTTGCCTTCGGGATTCTTCGTGTCGATGGTGATCGAGCGTTTGTTGTGGTTGAGCATCGTGAAGTAGAGGCTGTCCGCGTCGGGGATATCGCGCAGTTGCTCCCGCGTGATGTCGCCCGCGCCGGCGCGCTCGACCTTGATCACGTCCGCGCCGAACCACGCGAGCAGCTGCGTGCAGGTCGGTCCCGACTGAACGTGCGTGAAATCCAGAATGCGCACACCGTCCAGCGCCTTGCCCGAAGTGTTCACCGTCATGACTTGTCTCCAATCTCTTGCGACGTTTATAAGTTCGACGTTTATGGGTACAGCGTCTGCGCCATCGTGCCGTGCACGTCGACGCCGGGACGTCACGATTCGTCCCGTTGGTTGTGATATACAATATTCCACACACAGTATTAGTCAACAGTCAGCCGATCGGCGAAAACCCTGTGACGCACTGCAATATCTTCTCAACGTTCCTATCGACAACGCTCTCGGCAATTCTCAAGTTGCAACGCAACAATCGTCATTGTTCTGTCATCTCCTTTAAGTACCTGTTTCATAACGCGATTTAGCGCGCCGAAAGTTTTTTGGCGCGGTGAAATCTGATATACAGTATTTCACCGCGCCACTCGGGATGCAATTCCGGTTCGCGCCCACTTCCCATTAGAGGACAAAAGGAGACGCAATGAACATCCACGAATATCAGGCGAAGGCGCTGCTGCGTAAGTACGGCGTCGCGGTTCCGGAGGGCCGCGTCGCCTTTTCCGCGCAGGACGCGGCTGATGCAGCGAGCGCAATCGGCGGACCCGCCTGGGTCGTGAAGTCGCAGATTCATGCGGGCGGGCGCGGCGCGGGACGCTTTTCCAACGATCCGGACGGCAAGGGCGGCGTGCGGGTCGTGAAATCGGTGAACGACGTGCGCGAGAACGCGCAGAAAATGCTCGCGTCCGTGCTCGTGACGAAGCAAACCGGCCCGGCGGGCAAGGAAGTGAAGCGTCTGTATATCGAGGAAGGCTGCGACATCGCGCGCGAGCTGTATCTCGGCATGCTGGTCGACCGGACCACGTCGCGCATCACGATCATGGCGTCGACCGAAGGCGGCATGGAAATCGAGGAAGTCGCGCATCGCACGCCGGAGAAAATCCTGAAGGTCGCGATCGATCCCGCGACCGGCCTGCAGCCTTTCCACACGCGGCAAATCGCCTTCGGACTCGGCCTGTCCGGCAAGCAGGTTGGCGCGGCGTCGAAGTTCATCACGGCGCTGTATCAGGCGTTCGTCGATCTGGACGCGTCGATCGTCGAGGTGAATCCGCTCGTCGTGACCGGCTCGGGCGACGTCATGGCGCTCGACGCCAAGCTCAATTTCGACGACAACGCACTCTACCGTCACCCCGACATCGAAAAGCTGCGCGACGAAGACGAGGAAGATCCCGCCGAAATCGAAGCGGCGAAGCACGGTCTGAATTACGTGAAGCTCGACGGCAATATCGGCTGCATGGTGAACGGCGCCGGCCTCGCCATGGCGACGATGGACATCATCAAGCTCTACGGCGGCGAGCCCGCGAACTTTCTCGACGTCGGCGGCGGCGCGACTCAGGAGCGCGTCGCGACCGCGTTCAAGCTGATCCTGCGCGACCCGAAGGTGCAGGGCATTCTCGTCAACATCTTCGGCGGCATCATGCGCTGTGACGTGATCGCGCAAGGCGTCGTGGCCGCCGCGCGCGAAGTCGACCTGCGCGTGCCGCTGGTTGTGCGTCTGGCCGGCACCAACGTCGATGCCGGGCGCGAGATCCTGCGCGCCTCGGGCCTCACGATCATCGCCGCTGAAAATCTCGCCGATGCCGCCGACAAGATCGTCAGCGCCGTCGCCGCCGCACATCATTAATAGGGAAGCCGACATGAGCGTTCTGATCGACAGCAACACGAAGGTCATCTGCCAGGGCTTCACCGGCGCACAGGGCACGTTTCATTCGGAACAGGCGATTGCCTACGGCACGCGCATGGTCGGCGGCGTGACGCCCGGTAAAGGCGGCGCGACGCACCTCGACTTGCCCGTGTTCGACACCGTCGCCGAAGCGGTGGAGAAGACCGGCGCCGATGCCTCCGTCATCTACGTGCCGCCGCCCTTCGCCGCCGACGCGATTCTCGAAGCCATCGACGCGCACGTGCCGTTCATCGTCTGCATCACGGAAGGCATTCCGGTGCTCGACATGCTGCGCGTCAAGCGCGCGCTCGGCGGCTCGAACAGCCGCCTCGTCGGGCCGAACTGTCCGGGCGTCATCACGCCGGGGCAATGCAAGATCGGCATCATGCCGGGGCAGATCCACCGGCCGGGGAAGATCGGCGTCGTGTCGCGCTCGGGCACGCTGACGTACGAGGCGGTCGCGCAGACGACCGCGGCCGGGCTCGGGCAGACGACGTGCATCGGCATTGGCGGCGATCCGGTCAACGGGACGAATTTCATCGACTGCCTGTCGCTCTTTCTGGAGGACGACGCGACCGAAGGCATCATCATGATCGGCGAGATCGGCGGATCGGCCGAGGAAGAAGCGGCGCAGTTCCTCAAAGATGCGAAGACGAAAAAGCCGGTGGTCGGCTTCATCGCCGGAACGACGGCGCCGCCGGGACGCCGCATGGGTCACGCAGGCGCGATCGTTTCCGGCGGCTCGGGCACGGCGAGCGCGAAGATCGACGCGATGAAATCGGCCGGCATCCACGTTGCGGATTCGCCGGCCGCGCTCGGCGAGACGATGGTGCGCGCGTTCCGGTAGCCGTCGCGGATGCGGCATGATTCAACGTGCCGCATCTGTGTTTACATTTTCATTACGAAACTGACGTAGAATTGCAGGTTGACCTCAACCTCGTTCGACGGAGTTGCCGTGATCCGCCTGTTCTACACTGCAGTCGCCGCGCTGCTGCTTTCCATGACAATCGAGCAAGCGTTGGCCATTCCGGTTCTGTAAATCGGAGGGCAAAAAAAAGGCCGCGCGGCAAACGCCACGCGGCCTTTTTTATTCTGCATCAATCCAGCGTCAGTCCAGAAAGTCGCCATTCGCCTCGACGAACGCCGCCAGATCGAGCGAATGCTGTTTGACGAGCCGCTCGACCAGTTCCGTATCCCGCTGCTCCAGCGCCTCGATAATGCGCATGTGATCGACGATCGAGCGCGACGCGCGGTCGCTCTGCGAAATCGTCATCTTACGAATGGCGCGCACGTGCACGAAGATGTTCTTGATCGTATCGAAGATGATTTCCGACTTCGACAGCCGCACGATCGCCGAATGGAACGCGATATTCGCTTCCGAATATTCGTCGATATGCTCGGCAGGCGTCGAGTCGCGGAAATTGTCGAACATGTGGCGCAACTGGGCGATTTCCGCGTCCGTTGCGCGCTGCGTCGCAAGCCGCGCCGCCATGCTCTCCAGCGCCGCCCACATGTGGATCATCTCGACGATCTCGCGCTTGGTCTTGCGCAGGATATACACGCCACGACGCGGCACCGTGCGCAGAAAACCTTCCTGCTCCAGCAGCGTCATGGCTTCGCGGATGGGCGTGCGCGAGACGCCAAGCGCCTCGGTCAGCTCTTTCTCGTCGAGACGAATCTCTTCCCGCGAACGGTAGATGTCCGCTTCGGCAATAGCCTGCCGCAGTTTCGCGTACGCCTGATCGCGCAGCGAAACTGTTGCATTGATCGGTTCCAGCGACAGCGTGAGGCCGCCGGAACGCGCTTCGGTGCGAACTTCCGGCCGGTCTACGGATTGAGTATCAGATGGCATTGATGGCTTGATTTCCCATGTGCGGACGGCGAGCGTCGACACGCTTGCCCGAACCGCCGTTCTGATCGTCCGCCGCGAGGCCGGCGAAACGACCGTGATCTTGTGCGCGCTGCAGCATATTCTGCGGCACCGCCGACGCAATCATAAACGTAACGCCTACACCCACGGCAACCAGCGCGAATCCGACAACAACCAACAGGGCGATGCTCATTTCAGACTCCGGTCAAATCACTCAAGAGCCCTCAGTATATGCTGCATTGCAACAGCACGCAACATATTTTGCATCTTGTATATCAGAAACAACGCTGGCGTCCTGGTTGCAGTTTAGGCGGCTTTTTGCGGTTGCGGGAGCGGCAGCGCCTTGGCCGTGCCCTGATTGACACCTTCGCGCAGCTTGATCAATGCGAGGACCGCATCGAGCATCGGCGTCTGGACGTGCACCAGGCGGCCGATTTCCTGCACGACGGTCATCAGCGGATCGATTTCCATCGGCCGGTTCGCTTCGCAGTCCATCAGCATCGACGTCTTGTGCGCACCCACCGCGCCCGCGCCGTTGATGCGCCGCTCCACGTCGACGCGGAAATTCACGCCGATCTTGTCGCCGATGGCTTTCGCCTCCAGCATCATCGCTTTCGAGAGCGCGCGCGTGCCGGGATCGCTCGTGAGGATATCGAGCGTCGCGCCGGTCAGCGCGCTGATCGGGTTGAAGCATAGATTGCCCCAGAGCTTGAGCCAGATTTCATCGCGAATGCTGTCGCGCATCGGCGCTTCCATGTCCGCGCGCGCCATCATGTCGTGCAGCGCCTGCAGACGCGGCGTGATTTCGCCGCTCGGCTCGCCGATGGGAAACTTCTTGCCGTAGTGATGTTCGATGACGCCCGGCTCCGCGATTTCCGCCGCCGGCAGCAGCACGCAGCCGATCGCGCGCTCCGGCCCGAACACGCTCCATTGCCGACCGCCGGGGTCGACGCTTTGCAGCGTCGTGCCTTCCAGCTCGCCGCCGTGCTTGTAGAAGTACCAGTAAGGCAGACCGTTGACCGCCGTGACGATGGCCGTCTCCGGGCCGAGCAGCGGCGGAATCAGATCGACGACGCCCGGAATCGAATGCGCCTTGAGCGCGATGATCACGAAGTCCTGCGGGCCGAGTTCGGCGGGATCGTTCGTGCAGCGCACCTTGACGACGTGCTCTTGCCCGTCGATTCGCAACCGCACGCCGTTCGCCTTCATCGCCGCGAGATGCGGCCCGCGCGCGACGAAACTGACGTCCGCCCCGGCGCGCGCCAGTTGCGCACCCATATAGCCGCCGATCGCGCCGGCGCCGTACACGCAGATTTTCATGGTTCGTCTCCTAGGGTTGTAGCTTTATAGCCTTCTGATATACAAGATACTACATTCCGTATTGCGTAAGGACAAGGCGAATCGTGCGCTCGCGGACGAGCGGAAACCCGCATGCGTTCGACACGCTGCGGGCTTCTTTCAAGTGCAAATGCGGGAGGACGGCGGTCAGGCTTCGACTGCTTGACCCGTTGTCAAAGTATGCGACGAGCAGGCGCTGAAGTGTGACCAGACGCTGGCTGCGCTGGCGCGCAGTGCGCGGCTTCTGCGCCGCACGAGCATGATTTCGCGCGGCGCGTCGGGTACGAGCGGGATGAAGCGAACCCGCGCGATATCGCATGCGGCGCGCGCGTGCATCGGCAGGATGCCGACGCCGAGACCGGCCTCGGCCATGCGCGCAACCGCAGCCGGTTGGGCGAGCCGCTGACGCACCGCGCCGCTGACGCCGTGCAGCGCGAGCGCGGCCTCGACGGCGGCGAGACTGCCGGTGTCGTCGTCGAGCAGCAGCAGCGGCGTGCCGCGTAGCTGATGCCAGTCGATCCGCGCCGCCGCATCCGAACCATGCGACGCGCCGACGACAGCCGCGAATCCATCGGCGAAAAGGGGTTCGGCGGCGAGTTCGTCGAGATTGCCGGGCGCGATCACGACGCCCATCTCCGCCTCGCCCGAACGCACGAGTTGCAGCACGGCGTTCTGCGGACGATCCATCACGACCACCGTGATATCCGGCAAGCGGTCACGGCAAGATGCGAGCATCGCCGGGAGCACGCCCGCCGTCAGCCCGCAACTGCTCGCGAGATTCACCACGCCCGGCTCGCCGCCCTCTTGCGCGCGGGGCCGCAGCGTCGCCTCCAGTTCCTCGACGAGCGGCGCGATGCGCGCGAGCAGCTTGCGGCCGGTATCGGTGAGCGCGACCTGACGCGTGGTGCGATCGAAGAGTCGCAGCGCAATCTCATCTTCGAGTTCGCGGATGCTGCGGCTGACCGCCGATTGCGTGATGCCGAACTCGTCGCCCGCGCGCGTGAAGCTGCGATGCCGCGCGAGCGTGACGAACAGCCTCAGTTGATGCAGCGAAACGCTGAGCGACGGAACGGCATGCGCGTTCGGGTTCGAGGGCTCGCGCATGCCGCCTGCCTTACTGAACCGTGTTGCGCGATGCGTCCCAGCCCGTCTGGAACGATGCGTTGACCGGCGACTCGCCCGCGGTTTCGGCGACCGTGTTGTCGATCCAGCGGCGACGCATCGGCGCGAGGACGAACTTCGCGCAGAGGCCGGCGGCAATCGACGTGATCGCGGTCGCAATGAACACCGCGTTCCACGAGCCGATCGACGCGAGCACCGAGGCGAGCGGCACGAGCATCGACGCCGTGCCCTTCGCCGTGTAGAGCGTGCCCGCGTTGGCCGCGGCGTATTTGCTGCCGAAGGTGTCGGCGCAGGTGGCCGGGAAGATCGAGAAGATTTCGCCCCAGCAGAGGAAGGTCATCGCTGCGAACAGCATGAAGAGATACGGGTTGTGGCCAAACTCCATCAGCCCGAGCAGCGCGACGCCTTCGCCGAGAAAGATGAAGAACATCGTGTTTTCGCGGCCGATCTTGTCGGAGATAAAGCCGCACAACGGACGCGTGAAGCCGTTGCAGAGATTGTCGATGGAAAGCGTCATCGCGAGCAGCGGCAGCGTGACGCCGAGAATATTCACCGGCATCTTCGCGAAGCCGTATTCCTTGGCGATCGGCCCGAACTGCGCGGTCGCGATCACGCCGCCTGCCGCGACGAACACGAACATCAGATACAGCACCCAGAAGAGCGGCGTGCGCACCATCTGTCCGGTCGTGTAGTCGATTTTCGTCGAGACGATGCGCTTCGCCGGCACGATGCCCTTCGGCGGATTCGGCCGCACGAGCATCAGCGCGAGCAGGAAAATGCACACACCCTGAAAGATGCCGAAGAACATGAAGGCTTGCTCGTAACCGGAGCTCTGGATCATGTTCGAGATCGGAATGACCGTGACGGCCGCGCCGGCGCCAAAGCCCGCTGCGGTCAGGCCCGCTGCGAGGCCGCGCTTGTCCGGAAACCACTTGAGCGCCGTGCCGACGCAGGTGCCGTACACGCAGCCCGCACCGATGCCCGCAACCACCGCGCCGATATACAGATGAATGAGGCTGGTCGCGTGCGCGTCGATGATCCAGCCGAGCGCCGCGCAAATCGATCCGCCGATGACTACCGGCCGCGGCCCGAACTTGTCGACGAGCCAGCCCTCGACGGGCACAAGCCAGGTTTCAGTGACGATGAAGATGGTGAACGCGGTTTGAATCGCCGCCTGACCCCAATGGTGCTTGGCATCCATTGGAACGACGAACAGTGTCCACGCGTATTGAAGGTTGGCGACGAGTCCCATGCATAGGATGCCGACCGCCAGTTGAATCCATCTGTTGTGATGACGCCCGTGCGATTGCCCGGACACGACCGTGTCTGCGCTTGCCATGTCTGTCTCCGTTATCTTTCGTGGCGCTCGTGCGGCGCCTGATGTGCTGCAAGGAACCGGCGCAGTGCGCCGGTGGCGAGGCGGTCGGTCAGGGAAAAGGGTCTATCCAGGCGGCGCGGGCGGGCGACCGTCTGTCGAGGCTGATGCGCGGCTGGTGCGCGGGGATGGGGGCGATCGAATCGCACATCGTGCAGACATCCGCGTCAGGCGATCGAAGAATCATTTCAAGCGATTCCCACTAAGGTCCGGATGGTCGATTCAGCCTTTTCAGGCTTCGGTGTGCTGCGAGTATTGACGCTTTGGGCGCCCCGCGGAAAGCCGAGGAAACCATGAATGAGCATGGCCGTTCGTGCTAACCGCGTCTGTCCGCCTTACAACTCAAGGGGGCGTGAAAGCATCGTGGGGGAGAAAAACGATTAAGGAAAGTTAGAAAAAATTATTGTATAAATTAGCTATTGTTTATGGATGAGGGATTGTCGTGCTGCGTAATGCCACCCTGCGCCAACTGAAGATCTTCGAAACCGTCGCTCGGCGACTGAGTTTTTCCCGTGCAGCCGAAGAGCTTTACCTCACTCAGCCCGCCGTCTCCACGCAGGTAAAACAACTCGAAGAGCACGCTGGCTTGCCGCTTTTCGAGCAACTCGGCAAGAAAATCTACCTCACGCCGGCCGGCAATGAAATGCTTCATTACAGCCGCGCGATTCTGGAACAGTTCCGCGAAGCCGACGACGCCATGGCGCGCCTCAAAGGCATTTCCGGCGGCACGCTCAATGTCGCGGTGATCAGCGCCGGCGATTATTTCTTTCCCCGTTTGCTTGCAGCCTTCACCAAACGTAATACCGATGTAAGGCTCAATCTCGCCGTTCACAATCGCGAGGAATTGCTGCATCAGCTCACGGACAATCTCACCGATCTCGCCGTGATGGTTCGCCCGCCGCGCGACATGGACACCGTGAACGTCTCGTTCGCGCCGCATCCGTATGTGATCGTCGCGCCGCCGGATCATCCGCTCGTCGGGCGCAGGAACGTGCCGCTCGAAGCGCTGGCTGACGAGCCGTTCATCGTCCGCGAGCGCGGCTCGGACACGTGGAATTCGATGGAAGAAGGCTTCGCGGGGCGGCTCGCGAATCTCAACATCGCGATGGAAATCACCAGTACGGAGACGATCAAGCAAGCGGTGATCGCGGGCATGGGACTCAGCTTTCTCTCGGCGCACACGATCAGCATGGAATTGCAGGTCGGCAAGCTCGCGGTGCTGGACATCGAGGGCTTTCCGGTAATGCTCAACTGGTTCGTCGTGCATCGGCACAACAAGCGCCTGCCGCCGGTTGCGCTTGCGTTCAAGGAATTTTTGATCGAAGAAGGCGCCGCGCAGATCGAGGCGATCACGCAGATCGTCGCGACGACGGGCAAACCCAATACATAACCAATAGTAAATAGATAATCTTAAAAAGATTAACTATCGTATATGGATCAACTTTCCTATCCTGCATTCAAGCCCCACGGCCATTCAGGAGACGAACATGATCCACGCAACGCACGGCGATGACCGCGAAGTTCACGCGCAAGTCTGCGCATTCAACACCGCTTTCGAAGAACTCGACCTGATGTTCCGTTGGGACGCACAGACGTATCGGTCGCTGGCGTCGGCGGATAGCGATTACGGCAAGATTTCGCAGTACATTGAGACGCATTGTGCGCATCTGCTGACGGCATACAGCGCGGAGTTCCTGTGCCAGGCGATCGTCGAGCGCAAGAATTCGATGGTCGAAGCATGCCGGCAGAACACCGTTCAATATCAAGACAGCACGCAGCGCGCGCGGCTCTGGCGGGCGCGCAACGATCAGGCTGCGCGCGTCTGACTCTTTTTAATTTGTTGTGCAAGGCGGCCCGACGATTCGGGCCGCCGCTTTCGTTTGCGCAATGTTCGCGCGATGTTTGGGCGATGTTTGCTCGATGCTTGGCCGATCCGCCACGCTGAACGCGGCGAATCAGGTCGGACGCTTCAGGGATTCAGCGCGATCCAGACGGCTTTCGGCTCGGTGAAGTTCTCGATGGCGACATCGCCATGCTCGCGGCCGAAGCCCGAATCGCCGCCGCCGCCCCACGGCAGGCGCACGTCCGTGTAACCGTACGTGTTGACCCAGACGGTGCCCGCCTTCAACTCGGCCGCCATGCGATGCACCCGGCCGATATCCGCGCTCCACACGCCCGCGGCAAGGCTGTAGGCGGTGCCGTTGGCGATACGCAGGGCGTCGGCTTCGTCGTCGAAGGGAATCACGCTCGCGACCGGCCCGAAGATTTCTTCCTGCGAAATGCGCATGTCGTGCTCGACGTTGGCGAACACCGTCGGCTCGACGAAATAGCCGCGTTCGCCCGAGCGACGCCCGCCGGTCACGAGCGACGCGCCCTCGCCCTTGCCGATATCCACGTAGTCCAGAACGCTTTTCATCTGTTTGGCGGAGATGAGCGGCCCCATGCTGGTTTCGCGTTTGGACGGATCGCCGAGTTTGACGGATTGCGCGCGTTGCGCAAGGCGCTCGACGACGTCGTCGTAGACCGCGCGCTGCACCAGCACGCGCGAGCCCGCCGAGCAGACTTGTCCGGCATTGAAGAAGATGCCGGATGCGGCTGCGCGCACGGCGCTGTCGAGGTTGGCATCCGCGAAAATCACGTTCGCCGACTTGCCGCCCAGTTCGAGCGTGACGCGCTTGAAGTTGCCCGCCGCGCCCTGCAGGATGCCGCGCCCGACCGACGGCGACCCGGTGAACGTCACCTTGTCGACGCCCGGATGCGCGACAAGCGAATCCCCGACAACCGACCCCTTGCCCGTCACGATATTGAGCACGCCCGGCGGCACGCCCGCTTCGAGCGCGAGGCGGCCGACCATCAGCGCGGAGAGCGGCGTGATCTCGGCGGGCTTCACGATCAGCGTGCAGCCGCACGCGAGCGCCGGCGCGATCTTCCACATGCCGATCATCAGCGGAAAATTCCACGGGACGATCGCCGCGACGACGCCGACCGGCTCGCGTACCGTGTAAGTGAGCGCATCGGGGCGCGCCGGCACGACCTGGCCGTTGATCTTGTCGCACCAGCCGGCGTAGTAGGCGAGCGTGTCGATGGCGGCGGGCACGTCCTGACGCTGCACGCCGGCAATAGGCTTGCCGGCATCGAGACTTTCCAGCGCCGCGAGTTCTTCCTGATTGTCGCGCAGCAAGTCGGCGAGCTTCATCAGGATGCGGCCGCGCTCGGCGGCGCGGATGGCGTTCCATGGCTTGAGCGCGGCGCGCGCGGCCTGCACGGCGCGATCGACGTCGGCGGAGGTGCCCTGCGCGACGAGCGCAATCGGGTTTTCGGTCGCGGGGTCGAGGTTCGTCGAGTACGCATCGCCGCTTGGCGGCACGAATTCGCCGTTGATCAGCAATTCATAGCGCTTGAGATCCGCTGTGCTTTCCATGTCTCGCTCCATGTGTAATTTTCAGAATCACTTTATGTTGGAACAGAAAAACCATCCATGAAAGCAAAACATTCTTATCGTTTGTATATGACGCGATGTATGGTCGGATATAGCGGATGAGCGAGGCGGGACTTTGGGCTTGAGCGGCGGGGTAAGCGGAACGCATCGGTCAAGCAGACCGGCGTTCGTGTATTTCAGAATTTTTACGCTGTTGCGCGTGTGTTGCGCGTCCGAGAATGGCTCGTCATGACCGAGACGCCGGAGTACGATCCGGCGACATCGGCGAGTAACGCTATACTCGCGGCCTTCGATTTCAGCACCAAGCTTCAAGGATCAAGAATGCACGCACTCCCTCCCTGCCCTCAATGCCATTCGACCTTCACCTATGAAGACGCGGGCATGTACATCTGCCCCGAATGCGCGCACGAATGGTCCGCGCAGACAAGCGCCGCGTCGGAACCCGCCGCGAAGGTCTATCGCGATTCCGCCGGCAACATTCTTCAGGATGGCGACACCGTTACGGTCATCAAGGATCTCAAGCTCAAGGGCGGTGGCGGCGTCGTCAAGATGGGCACCAAGGTTAAGAACATTCGCCTTGTCGATGCAGATCATGACATCGACTGCAAAATCGATGGATTCGGCGCAATGAGTCTTAAGACGGAGTTCGTCAAGAAGGCTTGAGGGGTTTTGCCGCGCAGGGGATGTGCTTCGGGTATGCCCGTGTCCTCTGCGCGTATCCCCTGACTATGCGATGAGGCATCGTAGGGCGACTAGTTAAATTAGTAGTCCAAAGCTAATTTAAGACCGCCGAGACGATATGCCTCTCGCAGACCGAGTGCATCTTCGTCGTCACATCCAAAGGCCTCTTCGATTTTTTGCCGGCTAAGGGAAACACGGCAAGCGGCACATTTCAAGTCGAGCCAAATGGCGGCATCCGCGACAGGCTTGCAGATCGTCAAACGTAACCTGCGGTTCGACGTTCGCCCCCGGACTACGCCGTCCACATCCAGCACATCGCACGTTAGCAGCGCTCCCGCTTTAACGGCTACTGATCGTCAATACCTGACGCAATCCTAACAATTAATAAAATCCTGAAAGCATCGATTTTCTCAACGCTCGACAAATATAATTCATTAGTCATCCTATGTATTAAGACTTAGAGGCACCGTAAATACGACACGCGATCTAGGAGCGTATGCAGCTTCTCACGTGACCGTCGCGTCAAGAAACAGAAACCTCATGACCCCGACTCCTTCCGATGCTCGACTCACCCACATGAGCGCGAATTCCTTCGATGAGTTGAATTCAGCTCCGCCGCCAACATTGCTTCAACCAACTCTGCAGAACGACTGGAGAATCAAAATGAGAAAAACCGCACGAATTCCTTTCCGGGCGTCGTGGGTTGCTGTCGCCTTGGTCGTGGCCTGTCCAGCGTTGGCACAGGAGCGGCCATCGGTTGCGGCCGCATCGCCGGGGTCCGTGCCGATCATCGGAGTCGCCCCGGCTATTGCGCCCGCTGATGTGACGCCTTCTGCAAATGCAGCACCGGCAAGCATGCCGCACCACTGGCGATTCGTCATGCCACGACGATCCATCGCGACCGCCGATTTGACGCCCTTTAGAATTGCAGCGCAGGTAAGGATGCTGCACCACTGGCATCGCGCAACGTCGATCCCACAGGAAAACCAGAGCCTGAATCAGCTTCTTGCCCGGCGCCCCGATCTGCAGACGCACTCTCATATGACCTACACAACTCAAGTCCGTGTCGGTGAACGCACTCGGTTGCAGCTTCCGGGGAGCGAGTTCGCGCACTGATCCTGTTCATCCGCATTTTTCACCCCGTCGCGAGAAACACGTCAAACGGCATTCATTCGACCGCTTGCCACCCAGACCAAAGCGCACTCGCGCGCCAGCGAACACATCAACCCGACCAAGACCCGCTACCATAAGAAGAACGCAAACGCCGCCCTAACGACACATGCGCGAAGTCCTCTGGATCCTGTTGACGGCCATCGCCCTGATCTACGCACTGGCTCTTGCTGGCCTTTACTGGCTGCAAGGCCGCCTGGTCTATCCGCTCGAACAGATCCAGGCCTTCAAAAACGCCGAACTGGAAGCGCGCACGGAAGCCGTCGCCATCACGACCGCCGACGGCCTCGAACTCAATGTGCGCTTCAAGGCCGCGTCGCTCGAATCCGCTCCGATCGTGATCCTCTTCCACGGCAACGGCGAAGACCTGGCGCAACGCGGCCATATCGCGCTGGAGATGATCGACGC
The DNA here is from genome assembly GCF_000402035.1 of Caballeronia insecticola. Lineage (GTDB taxonomy): Bacteria > Pseudomonadota > Gammaproteobacteria > Burkholderiales > Burkholderiaceae > Caballeronia > Caballeronia insecticola. The sequence goes on along the minus strand of NC_021294.1, from coordinate 239,038 downwards.
AGGCTACGGCGTGCTGCTCGCCGAATATCGCGGCTACGGCGGCAATCCGGGCAAGCCTCACGAAGCCGGTCTCTATGCCGATGCGCGCGCCGCCTACGCCTATGCCTCCGCACATTCGACGAACCTCGTGCTGCACGGTTATTCGCTCGGCTCGGGCGTCGCGGTACAACTGGCGAGCGAAGCGAACATCAGCGCGCTGATTCTCGAAGCGCCGTTCACGAGCATCGTCGATGTCGCGGCCAAACGGTTTCGCCTCTTCCCGGTGCGCACGCTCGCTCGCGACCGCTACGACAGCCTGTCGAAAATCGCGTCGATCCGCGCGCCGCTGTTGATCTACGGCGGCACCGCCGATGGCGTCATCCCGCCCGCGCAGTTCCAGCGCCTCTTCGACGCCGCCCGCGGCGACAAACGTTTCGCGCTGATCGAAGACGCCGATCATCTCAATGTCTGGACGATGGGCGGCCGCGAGCACGTCATGCAGTTCCTCGCGTCGCTGCAGCCGGCGCGCGAGATCGTCTGAGATCGTCTAAGCGTCCGCCGTCTTCTTCCTGCTGCGGCCCGTCTTCAGCGTGATCCATGTCGGCGCATGATCGCTGGCATGCGGCTCGCCGCGCACCCATGTGTCGACGCCCGCGTCCTGCAGCTTCTTCGCAAGATCCTTGCTGAGCAAGAGGTGATCGATCCGCAGGCCCGAATTGGTCTGCCAATGATTGCGAAAGTAATCCCAGAACGTATAGATGCGCTCGTCGGGAAACTGCTTGCGTAATGCATCCGTCCAGCCCTGAGCGAGCAGGTCCGCATAGGCCGCGCGGCTTTCGGGTTGCAGCAGCGCGTCCTTGAGCCACGAGCGCGTGTTGTAGATATCCTCGTCGGTGGGCACGACGTTGTAGTCGCCCGCAAGCACGACCGGATGACCGCTGTCGAGCAAACTCCGCGCATGCGCGTTGAAGCGCGCGAACCACGCGAGCTTGTAATCGAACTTGGGGCCGGGCTGCGGATTTCCGTTGGGCAAATATAGGCAACCGATCAGCAAGCCGCTCACGGCGGCCTCGATATAGCGGCTGTGCGTATCGTCCTCGAAGCCCGGAAGGCCGCGCCGGCTCAGCACCGGCTCGGCCCCTTTCGCGAGAATCGCCACGCCGTTCCAGGATGCCTGTCCGTGCCAGAGCGCGCCGTAGCCCGCGTTTGCGATTGCATCGGCGGGAAACTGCGCGTCGGTCGCTTTCAATTCCTGCAGGCAGACAATGTCGGGCGCTTCGCGTTCGAGCCACTTCAGCAAGGCGTCGAGCCGCGGACGAATGCCGTTGATGTTGAAGGTCGCGATTTTCACTCGGCGTGTCTCCATCGGCGGAACGGGGTCGATCGCAGGGTTCGATCGTACACGTGTCGCAGTTTGCGTGCCGCGTCGAACATAAGCACGCTGCGCAATAATCTGCCAAAGTCCACGCAACCCCGTTCACCCACGCCTTCACACGAAAACGTTATGTCCGCCCCGCCGCATTCCGAAGCCTCCGCTCACTGGCAACGCAATCTCTACGTCTGCGTGTTCGGTTCGTTCACGACCATCATGGCGATGACGCTACTCCTGCCCTTCCTGCCGCTCTACGTGCAGCAACTGGGCGCAAGCTCGGTGGAGTCGGCCGTGCAATGGTCGGGCGTCGCGTTCGGCGCGACGTTTCTTGCAGCAGGACTCGTCGCGCCGCTCTGGGGACGTCTCGCCGACCGCTACGGCCGCAAGCCGATCCTCATCCGCGCGAGTCTCGGCATGGCGATCACGATGTCGCTGCTCGGCGTCGTGCAGACGGTCTGGCAACTGGTCGCGATGCGCTTTCTCGCGGGACTCGTCGGCGGCTACGCGAGCGGCGCCATCGTCATGATCGCGACGCAAACGCCCCGGCACCGCACCGCGTGGGCGCTCGGCACGCACGCAGCGGGCATGATGGCGGGCAATCTCGTCGGGCCGCTCGTCGGCGGGTTGCTGCCGGGTCTGATCGGCATCCGCAATACGTTCTTTCTCGCGGGCGGCCTGATCTTCTGCTCGTTCATCATGACCTCGCTTCTGGTCAAGGAAGAGCGGCGCGTGCCCGAGCGCGCCGCCGGCAAACCGCGCGGCGGCTGGCGCGACGTGCCGCTGCTCACGCCCGTCATCGCGATGCTCGCGAGTGCGATGTTGCTCATGTTCGCCAACATGTCGATCGAGCCGATCATCACCGTGTACGTGGCGCAACTCGTGAAGGACCCGAAGCAGGTGACGCTCGTCGCGGGTTTCGTGATGTCCGCTGCCGCGCTCGGCAGCGTGCTCGCCGCGCCGCGCGTGGGGTGTCTTGCCGATCGCATCGGCGCGCCGAAGGTGATCATCGCGTGTCTGGCGGTTTGCGGCGTGCTGCTGATTCCGCAGATGTTCGTCACCAACGGCACGCAACTCGTCGTACTGCGCTTTCTGATGGGCCTCGCGCTGGGCGGTCTGCTGCCCGCCATCACCAGCGTGGTGCGCCATAACGTGCCCGATCACGCGGCCGGCTACATCCTCGGCTATGCGACGTCCGCGCAATACATCGGACAAGTGACGGGGCCGCTCGCGGGCGGCTTCATCGCCGCGCATTCGGGCATGCACGCCGTCTTCGTGATGACGAGCGTGCTGATGTTTGCGGGCGCCGCGTTCAACGTGTGGGTGTTCCTGCGCAAAAGCCGCGCGACGGCCAAGGATACGGCGCGCGCGCCTTGAGCGTTTATGGCTTCTCGCTGTCGAGATGCGCCATCTGCACGGCTTCGTAACGGTCGCCCGCCGCCGCGCCCTTCGGCACGGCAGCTTCTATCGCGGCGAAGTCGTCCTGCGTGAGCTTCACGTCGAAAGCGCCGAGCGATTCCGTCAGACGATCGCGACGGCGCGCGCCGATGACCGGGACGATGTCATCGCCTTGTGCGAGCACCCACGCAATCGCGATCTGCGCGACGCTCACGCGCTTGGCATCGGCGATCTTGCGCAGCGCATCGACGAGCGCGAGATTGCGTTCGACGTTGCCTTGCTGAAAGCGCGGACTCTTCGCGCGCCAGTCGTTCGACTGCGCGGCGTCCTGCCTCCAGTGCCCGCTGATCAAGCCGCGCGACAGCACGCCATACGCCGTGATGCCGATGCCAAGCTCGCGGCAGGCCGGCAGGATCGCATCTTCGAGGCCGCGCGAGATCAGCGAATACTCGATCTGCACATCGCACACGGGATGCACGGCAGCGGCCTTGCGAATGGTCTGCGCGCCGACTTCCGACAGCCCGACGTGACGCACATAGCCCGCATCGATCATGTCGACGATCGCGCCGACGGTGTCCTCGATCGGCACGTTCGCGTCGAGCCGCGCGGGCCGATAGATGTCGATATGCTCCACGCCCAGGCGCTGCAGCGTGTAGGCGAGAAAATTCTTGACCGCGACAGGACGCCCGTCGAACGCGATGAAGTTGCCCGCCGGATCGCGCATCCCGCCGAACTTCACGCTGAGAATGGCCGAATCGCGGCGCGACGGCGGCGCACTCTTCAGCGCCTCGCCAATCAGCAGTTCGTTGTGACCCATGCCGTAGAAATCGCCGGTGTCGAGCAGCGTGACGCCCGCTTCGAGCGCGGCGTGAATCGTCGCGATGCTTTCCGCGCGATCCGACGGCCCGTACATGCCCGACATGCCCATGCATCCGAGCCCGATAGCCGACGATTGCGGTCCGGTCTTGCCGAGTCTGCGTTGTTCCATGATCGTTCTCTCCTGAAGGACTTGCGCCCGCCCATGCCGGCGTTGGAGAAGATTATGGGAGCAAACCACGCGTGCGATAATCCACTTCAATTCGAATGGGCTGTGCGCCAGGGCGAACAATGAGGAAGCAATGAGCGAACCGGATCTGTCGGATTTGCATGCGTTTCTGGCCGTCGCGCGCGCGCGTGGCTTCAGGCAGGCGGCGCTGTTGCGCGGCGTGTCGGCGTCGTCGCTGAGCGAGGCGATTCGCAGGCTGGAAACGCGTCTCGGCGTGCGTCTGCTGAATCGCACGACGCGCAGCGTGACGCCGACCGAAGCCGGCGAGCGGCTGATCGAGCGCCTGGCGCCGGCGTTCGCGGAAATCGCGGGCGCGCTCGACGCCGTGAACGGCTTTCGCGACAGCCCGACCGGCACGCTGCGTCTGAACGTGCCGACAATCGTCTCGCGCGAAGTGCTGCCGCCTATCGTCGCGCGGTTTCTGACGGCGCATCCGGGCATCACGCTCGAGATCAGCGCGACCGATAACTTTATCGACGTGCTCGCCGCCGGTTTCGATGCGGGCATCCGCTATGACGAACGCATCGAGCGCGACATGATCGCGGTGCCGATCGGGCCGCGCACGCAGCACTTCGTCGCGGTTGCCGCGCCCGCTTATCTGGCCGCGCATGGCGAGCCGAAACATCCGCGCGACCTGGTGAATCACGCGTGCATCGGGCATCGCTTCGAAAGCGGCGTGCTGGCTACATGGGAATTCGTGCGCGGCAAGGAAACGATACGCATCGCGCCGCAGGGAAGGCTCGTCACGTCGTCGATCGAGATCAGCCGGGACGCGGCCATCGCGGGCCTCGGGCTCGTCTATACGTTCGACGAATTCGTGCGCGAGGCGATCGACCGTGGCGCGCTCGTGCCGGTTCTCAAGCCGTGGTGGCAGAGCTTTACCGGACCGCGCCTTTATTATCCGAGCCGCGCACATATGCCGGGGCCGTTGCGCGCGTTCATCGATTTCATCCGCGCCGGGAGCGACGCGGCAAGTTGAGACCGAGCGCCGCGTTCAGTGCTGCACGCCCCAGCGACGCACCGTGACGCGCTCGATGTTATCGAACACGAGATGCTCGACCGCGAGCCCGATCACGATGACCGCGGCCAGTCCCGCGAACACGCGGTCGGTATAAAGCTCGTTGCGGTTCTGGAAGATGTACCAGCCGAGACCGCCCTTGCCGGAACTTGCGCCGAACACGAGTTCCGCGGCGATCAGCGTGCGCCACGCGAATGCCCAGCCCACCCGCAGGCCCGCGAGAATCGACGGCAGCGCGGCGGGCACGAGAATCAGCATCACATGGCGCAGGCCGCCCAGGCCGTAGTTGCGGCCCGTCATGCGCAACGTCGCGGGCACCGCCTGAAAGCCCGCATAAGTGTTCAGCGCGAGCGGCCACAACACCGAATGCACGAGCACGAAGAGCAGGCTGCCGGTGCCGAGACCGAACCACAGCAACGCGAGCGGCAACAGCGCGATGGACGGCAGCGGATTGAACATCGCGGTGAGCATCGAGAGGATGTCGCGGCCGATCCGCGTCGACACCGCAAGCGACGTCAGCGCGAACGCGAGCAGCGCGCCCAGCAGATAGCCGCGCAACAATACCGACATCGAAATGCCGATCTTCTCGATCAACTCGCCCGACGCAATGCCTTGCACGAACGCGACGAACGTGGCGCTGAAAGTCGGCAGCAGCAGATCGTTATCGACGATGCGCGCAGCGATTTCCCACAGCGCAATCAGCACGATAGCGATGATGCACTTGCGCAACCACGAACGATCCGCGAGGCGCTTCGTGAGCGGCAGCGCCGCCTCGTGCTCGACGTTCGCGGGCGCTGCGGGCTGGACTTCGTATTCGGGCCGCACCGGCGGCGCGATCAGATTGGGCGTGCTCATTGCGCGATCTCTTCTTCGAACAACAGGCGATGAATGCGCGCCACGCTTTGCTGAAACTCTCCGCGACCCATGCTTTCCTGCGTGTATTGATGACTGTTCAGTTCGGCGCGCACGCGTCCCGGATGCGGCGTCAGCAACAGAATGCGATTGCCGACGATCAGCGCTTCCTCGATCGAATGCGTGACGAACAACAACGTGAAACGCTCGTCGCTCCAGAGACGCAGCAGTTCTTCCTGCATGCGGCGGCGCGTGAGCGCATCGAGCGCGGCGAAGGGCTCGTCCATCAGCAGGACGCGCGGCTGCATGGCGAGCGCGCGTGCAATCGCGACGCGCTGCTTCATGCCGCCCGAGAGCGTGTGCGGATAAGCATCCGCGAATTTGGCGAGACCGACCTTGTCGAGATAATGCAGCGCGCGCTCGCGTGCTTCGGCGCGGCTCAGTTTGCGCGCGACGCGCAGCGGGAAAATCACGTTCTGCACGACGGTCTTCCACGGCGGCAACTGATCGAATTCCTGGAACACGACGATGCGATCCGCGCCCGGCCCGCGCACGCGTTCGCCGCCGATCTCGATGCTGCCCGCAACCGGCTCGATGAAACCCGCGACCGCCTTGAGCAAGGTCGACTTGCCGCAGCCCGAAGGCCCGAGCAGCACGAAGCGGTCAGCGCCGTAGACATCGAAGCTGACATCGTGCGTCGCGCGCACGAGCCGCTCAGGCGTACGGTATTCGAGCGTGACGTTCTTCGCGCTGAGCAGCTTTCCGCTGGTGGAAGCGTCCGTTTCGGCTTGGCGGGAATACAGCGCTTGAGGATTGGCGGCCATGGGTTTTGCTGATCGGTTTGCTAAGTCGATGTGCTGGATTGCAAACGATCACGATACCGGCGCGCGCTATCTGCGCGAACCAATCATTGCGCATATCCAATCCGCGATCGCCGATAAGCGCTTCCTTCAGATCAGCTGCCGTCCTTCGTCGCCGGATCGCTGAAGAAATAGTCCTGCCACGACTTCGGCTCGTTCCTGATCGCGCCGACGCGATGCATAAACTGCGCAAGCGCGAACGTGTTCTGCGGCGCGACCTTGAACTGCACCGAAGGATCCTTGATCACCTTGATCAGCAAGTCGCGATCTATCTTCGCGTTGTTCACGCGCAGATAGATATCGGCGGCCTGCTCGGGATGCTGCGTCACGTAGCGCGCGGCATCGTTGAGACCGGCGACGAACGCGCGGTACGTCTTCGGATTCTCGGTGCGGAATTTCTCGGTCGCGTAGAGCACGGTCGCGGAACTCGGGCCGCCGAGCACGTCGTACGAATTGAGCACGATATGCGCCTTCGGATTGCCCGCGAGTTCCTGCTGCTGGAACGGCGGATTGCCGAAATGCGCGTTGATCTCGGTGCCGCCCGCGATGACCGCCGCCGTCGCATCGGGATGCGGCACGGCTTGCGTGAGCTTGTCGAGCCGATCGAACTGCTTGTCGCCCCAGGTTTTCGCGGCCGCATATTGCAGGATGCGCGACTGCACCGACACGCCGACCGCCGGCACCGCGATACGGTCCTTCTCGGTGAAATCGGCGATAGTCTTCACGCGCGGATCGTTCGAGACAAGGTAGTACGGAAAGTTGCCGAGCGACGCGACGCCCTTCACGTTCTGCCGTCCGTGCGTGCGGTCCCAGATCGTGAGCAAGGGACCGACGCCCGCCGCAGCGATATCGACCGAACCCGACAGCAACGCGTCGTTGATGCTCGCGCCGCCCGAGAGCTTGGCCCAGTCGACCTTGATATCGAGGCCTTCCTTCTTGCCTTCCTGCTCGATGAACTTCTGGTCGCGCGCGACGTTGAGCAACAGATACACGACGCCGAATTGCTCCGCGATGCGCAGCGTGCCTTCGGCCTGCGCACTCGTCGACGTAATGCCGAGCGTCACGGCGAGCGTGGCGACGAGCGCGCGAACGGCGCCCTTCCCTGATCGAGAAAGCATGGCTGAAACCCCGGGATTCAAAGATGTTGTTGGTGTTGAAAAACCGCTTCAGAAAGGCGCGTCGCCTTCGATGGTCGTGCGATACAGCTTGCGGCGCTGATCGTCGGGCGTGCCTGCCGCGAGATGCATGACCGAGCGGTTGTCCCAGAACACCATGTCGCCCGCGCGCCATTGATGCCGGTAGATGAACTCCGGCTGCGTGCCGAACGCATAGAGTTCGGCGAGCAATGCGCGGCTTTCGTCTTCCGGCAGGCCGATCACGCGCGTCGTGAAATGCTCGCTGACGAACAGCGCACGGCGCTTCGTCTCCGGATGCGTGCGCACGATCGGATGCGTCACCGGCTTGACTTGCGCGATCTGTTCGGCGGAGAGGTTCGGCCGCCACGGGCTACGCTTTTGCAGTTCGCCGTATTTCGCGAGATAGGTATGCTCGGCGACGCGCCCTTCGACCGCGTGTTTGAGATGCGCGGGCAGCGCGTCCCACGCGAGATGCTGATTGGCGAACAGCGTGTCGCCGCCGACGGCCGGCAACTCCTGCGCGTGCAGCAGCGAACCCAAACTCGGCTTTTCTTTGTACGACAGGTCCGAGTGCCAGAAATGGCCGGCATCGCCCAGACCGATCGGCTTGCCGTTCTCGACGATGTTCGACACGATCAGCACTTCCGGATGTCCCGCGAGGCCGAACTGATGCAGCACGTGAATCTGCAACGGGCCGAAACGCTTGCTGAAGGCGACTTGTTCGTCGGGCGTGATGCGCTGATCGCGAAACACAAGAACGTGATGATCCAGATGCGCACGATGAATGCGCGCGAAATCCGTCTGTGAGAGCGGCTTCGAGAGATCGAGCCCGATCACTTCGGCGCCGAGCGGGGCGTCGAAGGCGCGAATTTCGATGGCTTGATCGGCGGCGGCTTCGGGTGTTTCGAGTGTTGCGGAGGCGGTCTGAATCGTCACGGTCGGGTCGGTCACAATCGGTCACTTTAGGGAAGCGATCAATCTAACGCGTGCCGATTCGGCGGGCAACGAAGCATCTGCGATTTGGATATCAGCGGAAGCTATAAGACTTGCTGTCGACTCATTTGTCGGCGGCATCGAACGGCAATTCGACCTGCACCGGCTCGATAAAGCCGCTCTCGTCACGCCCCGACAACGCGCTCACGCGCACGCCGAGCAGCCTGATTCGTCGATCCAGCACGATGCGCTTCAGGCATTCGGTCGCCGCGCGGCGAATTTCGAGCGGATCGGCGGTGGCGACGGGAATCGTCAGATCGCGCGTGACGGTGCGGAAGTCGTCGAAACGCAGCTTGATGCCCACCGTGCGCCCGAGATAGCCCTTGCGCTGAAGGTCTTCGGCCACGCGCGTGCAGAGTTGCGTGAACTCGACGGAGAGCGTCGCGCGATCGTGCTTCGGATGAAAGTCGCGCTCGAACGTGGTTTCGCGGCTCATCGACTTGGGCTCGGAACTGACGACCACCGGCCGGTCATCCTGCCCCTGAGCGATACGCGCGAGCCACGCTGCATAGGTATGACCGAAATGCGTCTGCAGCAGGCCGGGATCGGCCACGGCGATATCGCCGACCGTGACGATGCCGAGCGCCGCCAGCTTTTCGTTCGCCTTCGGTCCGATGCCGTTCACCTTGCGCGCGGCGAGCGGCCAGATACGCGTTTCGAGGTCGTTCATCGTGAGGATGGTCAGGCCGTCGGGCTTGTCGAGCTCCGAGCCGATCTTCGCCAGCAGCTTGTTCGGCGCGATGCAGATGGAGCACGTCAAACCGGTCGCCTCGTTCACGGCGTCCTTCATGCGCCTGCCGATATCGGCGGATTCGCCCGGCATATCGCTCACGTCGATATAAATTTCGTCGATGCCGCGATTCTCGATCTGCGTCGTGAACGTGGCGACAGCCGCCTTGAACAGACGCGAGTAATGACGGTACGACTCGAAATCGGTTGGCAGCAGAATGGCGTCGGGCGCGAGTTGCGCGGCTTTCATCATGCCCATTGCGGAAAACACGCCGAATTTGCGCGCTTCGTATGTGGACGTGGTCACGACGCCGCGGCCCGCGTAGTCGCGCAGCCGCCTGAAACGGCGCGTGCCGTCGGCAAGCGTTTCGGGTGTGGCGTCGCGGCCGCCGCCGACCACGACCGGCATGCCGCGCAGCTCCGGATAGCGCAGCAGTTCGACCGATGCGAAGAACGCGTCCATGTCGAGATGCGCGATGCGGCGAGGGAAAGACTGCGCGTCCATTCGTGTGATCAGAGCGCCGGAACGCCCGCCGCGCCCCGAGCGAAATGGACAGATAGAGATGCGTCAAACATGCGGTAGCGGGACCACGGTGCACGTTGCGGCGGCGTGGCGCAGAAAGAAAATGGCTTACTGTACATCCATACAGTAATTCGCGCCAGAGGGCGTGCAGGCAGGCTCGCGCTCATTCACTCCGGCGTGCGCTTTTCCGCGAGCGCGCGGCGGCAGTCGTCGAAAACCTGCCGCACGACGTCCGATTGATAGTTGAGGTCTTCGCTGTCGAGAATTTCCTCTACGGCGTCGCGCGCCCAGTCCGCTTCGAGCAGCGCGCAATGCTGCGTGGCGATTTCGCGAGCGATGGCGGCGAGCTTCGCGATTGTGAGCCAGTCCGCCAGCCGCTGATGCCGTTCGAGCCACTTGTGCGCCGCCTGCACGTGAAACGCGGCTGCGGGCCAGTCGCCGTTCAGATAGAACGCGCCGAGGCTGCCGCACGTGAGCCAGCAAAGCAGTTCGACGCGGTCGCGAGCACTGAGGGTACGGGGCACATCGTTCATGGCGGTCTTCACGAAAGACGATCGACGAATGCGGCACACGCACGGCATGTCGTGCCGATCCGTATGAAATCCGTATGAAACACGATAGCACGGGATGGTGCGGCGCGGCACTGCCGTCACGCTGCGCGCAGGGCCTTTACGGTGCGCTGGCGAACGCTCGCTGCGCAGTGAAAGAAGAACGCGCGCGTCGTGCCTGCGGCGCTCTCATTTATCGCTAATTCGCGGGGCATAACCTGCATTCCGTCGGCCCCACTCATTGCTTCACTCACGGCCGCTTTTCAACGACGGAGGTGCATCATGTTTGAACGTTTCTCGCAGTCCCTCGGCAGCTTTTTCTCCGACCACCATGCCCGCGACGAATATCTCTCGTCATCGAGCGATCTCGCCGAACTCGAACGCCGCATGCGCGAGGTCGAAACGCAGGACCACATGTACAACATGCATTTCTACAGCGCGTCCGGCGGACGGCACTACGACGACCACTGAGCCCACTGAGCGGCACGCGCTACTTCGCGTCCTCGCGGCCCGCCTGCCCGAGCATCACGGTCCAGCCGAGTCCGCGCACGTTGCGAATGACGCCCGCGCCGAACTTCTTGCGCACGGAATGGATGAGCACGTCGACGGCGTTGCTCTCCACTTCCTTGCCCCAGCCGTACAGGCGATCCTCAAGCTGATCGCGCGAGAAGATCGTGCCGGGGCGTTCGAGCAGCGCATGCATCAGCGCGAACTCGCGCGCCGACAGCACGCCCGAACACTCGCCGCACGTCAGCGTGCGCTGGTCGAGGTTGAGGTTGAGGGAATCGTCGCCGAGACGCGAGATCGCGTAACCCGCTTTGCGGCGCAGCACCGCGCGGATGCGCGCGAGCAGTTCGGGCATCAGGAATGGTTTGAGCAGATAGTCGTCGGCGCCGAGATCGAGGCCTTGCACGCGCGTGTCGAGATCGTCGCGTGCGGTGAGGATCAGCACCGGCGTCGCGTTGCCCGCCGTGCGTGCCTGACGCAACAGTTCGATGCCCGTCATGCCCGGCAGGCCGAGATCGAGCAGCACGACGGTGTAATCGGCGCCTTTGAGCGCCTCGCGGCCGGCGTTGCCGTTGCGTACCCAGTCGACTGCGTAATCGACATCCTTGAGCGCACGCATCAGGCTTGTGCCGATCTGCACGTCGTCTTCGATGAGGAGAATTCGCATGTTCCACCCCGCACCCGCACACCACAGCGGACTACAGCGGACCGCACGGCATGGCGCCGCCGGACGGCCGGAAATGGCGCACACCCCCGCGCGCCGGCAATGCGGCGCGATGTGAATCGAAATCGCACGCCCGGTCTTTTTATTGCTTCGACTGACCGATGCCGATCGACTCGCGCCACGCAGCGAATGCATTGTAATCGGCGCAAATAGGCGCGCCTATCCCTATGCGTTTCATGCGGATGCAGATGTGGAAACCGATGCCGATGCAGCCGCGGCAGCGCGCTCCGGCACCTCTTCGACCGGAAAGCCGATCGACGCGACGATGCCCGACTGTCCGTCATCGCGATTGCGCAGCGTGACGTCGCCGCCATAACGCGCCGCGATCGCCTTCACGATGGACAAGCCGAGCCCGCTGCCCTCGATATCCGGATTCGCGCGAAAGAAGCGGTCGAACACGCGCGGCAGCAACGCTTCGTCGATGCCCGGCCCGTTGTCGATGACATCGACCCAGACCATGTCGCCGTCGCGCCGCATGTGCAGATCGATAGTGCCGCCGTCGGGCGTATAGCGGACCGCGTTCGACACGAGGTTCTTCACCGCCATGCCGATGTCCGTCTCGATGGCCCGCACATGCGCGCTCACCATCTCCTCGGCGCCGATGTCGAGACCGCGCGCGAGCGCGATCGGCAGCACGTCGGCGACGGCGCCGGTCACGACTTCCGCCAGATCCACACGCGTGAGCGGCGCGCCGCCCATGGGTGCGTCGGCGCGGGCCATCCGCAGAAGCTGCGTGATGAGACTGCCGCTGCGCGTGATGCCCTTGCGCAGTTCCTGAAACCGCTCCTGATTGCCGGCCACGATATGCGGCGCGAGATTGTCCGCCTGCAATTGCAGCGCGGTCAGCGGCGTGCGCAGTTCGTGCGCGGCATCGGCGATGAACTTGCGCTCTTTTTCGATGGACATCGCGAGGCGCTCGATCATCGTGTTGATCGAATGGATGAACGGCGCGATTTCGGTGGGCACGCCGACGGTCGGCAACGGCTGGAGATGCGCGGCGTCGATGGCCTGCGCTTCCGCGCCGAGTTGCGTGAGTTGCCGCAGCGAGCGCCGCACGACGAGCGCGACCGCGATCCACACGAGCGGCAGCAGCACGGCAATCGGCCAGAGCGTGACCGTGGCGGCTTCCTGCGTGATCTCGCGGCGCACGGACGAGCGTTGCGCGACCTGAATGGTCATCGTCGGCTCCTGACGCGTGAAGATGCGCCAGAGTTCGTCGTTGACGGTGACGCCAGAAAATCCCGGCTGCGCGTCGCGCGGAAAATGCGCGGACGGGTCGGTCGTGCGGAACGGCAGCGCCTCGCCCGGCTTCCATACGACGACCACGACATCGCGGTCGTCCTGCGAGCCGCGCGCGGGGTTCGTGGGAATGCCTTCGGCGAAGCCGTCGCGCATGCGCGCCGCCACTTGTTCGAGCCGCATGTCGAGCAGCGCGCTCATGCCGGTCTTGCTCAACTGATACGAACTCACGCCCTGCACGACGCCAATCACGCTCACGAGCAAGCCCAGCGCGACGACCAGTTGATTTTTCAGCGATTTGATCATTCGAGTCCGCCGCTTCGGAAAGGGAGAAGGCGAATCGCGCGACGATTCATCCGCCCGTCCGATTCTAGGCGACATTTCGGCGGATTTCGGTCTGAAAGACGACATGGGCGTGGCCCGAGCGCGGGGCCCTCCGGCGAAAAAGAGGCGCCGGTCCGGTCGGAGCCGACGCCCAAGGGCTGAGGAGTTACGAGGATGTGAACGGAGCTGGAAGCGCTCGGGGAAGCACCGTCCGTCCACACGACCCAGCTTAGAGACGCAGAATGAGCGATGAATGAGCGCGCTATGCCCGGGCGAGGTCCAGCAGCGTTTCGCGCGTAGGGATAACATTGCATGCGGCGCTTCCTTAACGACAACATCGCTTGGGCTGCAAGGAATCTGCAAGTTTGAGCGTCGCCGCCGAATTTTTCTTCCATCGAGCATGACCCGTTTGTGCGCATCGTCATGATGTGCGCGGCGGGCGATATGCCTTTCAAGAACCGCATGTCACAGACCAGAAAAACCGCTCGTCCCCTCGTCATTGCCGCGGTGATGGCCTCGATGGCCATGGTCGCGATCGAGGCCACCATCGTCTCGACCGCGATGCCGCAAATCGCCACGCAGCTCGGCGGCCTCAATCTCTACAGCTGGGTGTTTTCGTCGTTCCTGCTGACGCAGACCGCGCTCACCGTGGTGTTCGGCAAGCTCGCGGACCTTTACGGACGCAAGCCCGCGATGCTCGCCGGCATCGCGATCTTTCTGGTCGGCTCGGTGCTCGCGGGCTTCGCCTGGTCGATGCCCGCGATGATCGTCTTCCGGCTCGTTCAGGGCGTCGGCGCGGGCGCGATCCTGCCGGTTGCGCTGACGGTCGTGGGCGACCTCTATCCGGCTCGCGAGCGCGGCAAGGTGCAAGGCTATCTGGCAAGCGTCTGGGCCGTGTCCGCCGTGCTCGGCCCGATGGTCGGCGGCCTTCTGATCCGTCAGTTCTCGTGGGCGTGGATCTTCTGGATCAACGTGCCGATCGGCATTCTCGCGGCGTTCCTCTTCGTGACCTTCCTGCACGAAGAAAAGCGTCACGACCGCCCGGCGATCGACCTCGCGGGCGCGTGTCTCTTCACGACCGCCGTCGCCGCGCTGATGATGGCGCTCACCGATGCCGGCCACGCGAGCCCTGCGCGCGTCGGCGTGGAGATCGCGGTGCTGGTGCTGAGCTGCGTGCTGTTCGTCGTGCAGGAACGCCGCGCCGCCGATCCGATGATCTCGTTTCGACTGTGGGCGCATCGCCCGATCGCGGCGAGCAATATGGCAACGCTGCTCGCCGGCATGGCGATGATGGGCCTCACCACGTTCCTGCCGATGTACGTGCAGGGCGTGATGCATCGCACGCCGGTGGAAGCGGGCCTCACGCTCACGATGATGATGATCGGCTGGCCGAGCGGCGCCACCTTCACGTCACGCTCGTTTGCGCGCATCGGCCTGCGGCGTCTGCTGATGATCGGTCCGGTGTTCATCCCGCTGGGCGCGTTGCCGTTCGTGCTGCTCGGCCCGGAGTCGAGCCCGGTGTGGGCGGGCATCGGCTCGGCGGTGCTGGGCTTCGGCATGGGTATCACGAGCGTGTCGTGCCTGATCCTGATTCAGGAAATCGTGCAGCCGATCGAGCGCGGCAGCGCCACCGCATCGAATCTGTTCTCGCGCAATCTCGGCAACACGCTCGGCGCGGCCGTGTTCGGCGCCGTGCAGAACTATGGCCTCGTGCACACGGACGGCCTGCCGCCGGTGCACGCGGATCAGCTGAAGCAGTTGCTCTCGGCCGTGCCGGGCAACTTCGCGGCCAACGACGACATCCGCCTCGTGCTGCATCATTCGCTGCATCTGACCTTTACGGCAATGTTCGTGATCGCGCTGGGCGCCGTCGTCTCGATGATGTTCATGCCGAAGATCGACATCGGCCGCGCGAAGGAAACGGTTGAAAAAGTCGGCGGCGAAGATGCGGCCAAAGCGGCGGCGAATCAGGCGTTCCATTGAGCATCGCCGATGATCTCGAGCCAGTACATCAGCCGCATTACGCTCTTGCGCGACAAGGCGCCGGACTTCGACGTCTATCCGTTTTCGTTGCCCGCCGTGCGCGCGCTCGACACGCTCGAACCGCATCCGAAGGTCACGTTTCTCGTCGGCGAGAACGGCTCCGGAAAGTCGACATTGCTGGAAGCGATCGCCGTCTCGATGGGCTTCAATCCCGAAGGCGGCACGAAAAACTTTCGCTTCGGCACGCGCGCATCGCACTCGCCGCTGCATGAATACCTGCGCATCGCGAAAGGTTTCAAGCGGCCGCGCGACGGCTTCTTTCTGCGTGCGGAAAGCTTCTTCAACGTGGCGACGGAAATCGAACAACTGGACAGCGAGCCCGGCTTCGGTCCGCCGGTTATCGCGTCGTATGGCGGCAGGTCGCTGCATGAGAAATCGCATGGCGAATCGTTTCTCACGCTGCTGATGGAACGCTTCGGCGGACAAGGGCTCTATCTGCTCGACGAACCCGAAGCCGCGTTATCGCCGCAGCGTCAGCTCGCCGCGCTCGCGCGCATTCACGATCTCGTCAAAGACCAATCGCAGTTCATCATCGCGACGCATTCGCCGATTCTCATGGCCTACCCCGATGCGTGGATTTACGCGCTTACCGAAGACGGCATCGAACGCGTCGCCTATGAAGACACCGAGCATTTCAAGGTAACGCGCGCGTTTCTCGCGAACCCCGAACGCATGTTGCGCACACTGCTGGACAACGAACGCTGAAACGCAGCGCGGCCCGCCGCGATGAACGGCGGGCCGCGACGCTAACGCCAACACCCACGCACTCAATCCTGCGCCTGGATCAGCGGGCTTTCCTGCTTGGACTTGTCGACGCTTGCGTCGTCGGTGGACTGAGCGCCCTGCGCCATCGTCTGCAGATTCATGCCTTGTTGCGAGACGGGCGCGCCGTCCATCGGCGAGTAATGCGGCGCGGGGCCGTAGCCGCTTGCCAGCGCATAGGACGCGCCCGCCAGCGCCGCGACGAAGATGATGCCTTTGAGATTGCCGATCATGATAGTGCTCCTGAGGGTTTCAATATCCACTTCATCGGCCTCATGCACTGCCTGCCCAGCAACCGACCTTCTGAAATGTGCACGCAGTCTACGTGCGCAAGTTCGTGTTGAAATCCCCTCTAAAGCAAGGATAAAAATGGATGGATGCGTTCGCTATGAATGAAGCGCATGGCACATTCATATGTTGTCTTCGACCGCAACCGACACGGCGCCCGCATTGATCGTCAGGCGCGTGCGCTTTTGCAGCGGCGCTTGCGGCGCGGTGCCGTCGGCGTTGAGAAACTTCATCTTGTTGAAGACGGCGATGAACTGCGTGGACGTGATCGTCGCCGATGCATAGCCGATGCCGTCGTGATCCGAATACAGCATGTCGGGGTTGTTCTGACGAATGAACGAATCGAACAATGCCGGTGAACTGATCAGCGACGCGAGCGGCATGCCCGCGGAATACGTCTTGACGTCCTCGAAGAACGGCTGACTGCTGATACCCGCCGACATCAGATCGATCATCACGGGCGTGCCCGTCGCGGGATTGGGCACGTCGCGGACGATGCCCGCCTGGAACGCGTGCAGGTCGCCCGTGATCGCGACGAGATTCGTGATGCCGCGCGTCTTCACGAACGACAGCAGATCCGCCTTGTGCGACGGATAACCGTCCCACGCGTCGCAATCGAGCACGAAGACCACATTGTCGGGCGCGGGCGCAATCGACGAGAGATCGAGCCACAGGCGGTTCATCATCACTTCGTTGCCCCACACCTTCCATATCGACGTCGACGCCGACAGCGTGTCTTTCCACCATTGCGTTTGCGTGGCACCGAGGATCGACGGAACGTGTCCGAGCCGCTGCGTGTCGAGCGCCTCGAACTGCGCCAGCACCGCTTGCGGCACGAAGTAGCGCGAGCCGACGAGATCGTTGCCGTTCACCGGATCGTGCCCGAGCGCCTGCGCGATAGCCGCTTCGGACACGACCTGATCGTCGCGATAAAGCCGCTCGTCGGTCATCACGAGATGCATCAGCGAACCGAAATGAAAGTCGCGATAGATGCGGATATTGTCGTAAGCCGGGTTGGCGAGATCGAACGACACGTCGCCCCAGTCCACCGGCAGATACTCGGCCCACGCCTGATTCGCGTTGCGGCGGCGCGCCGTCTGCTGAAGATTCGCGTTCGTGTACGTCTGATGATCCTGCCAGCAATCGTCGGAGAACTCGTGATCGTCCCAGATCGCGATGACGGGAAAGCTCGCATGCACCTTCTGCAGCCGCGCGTCGCCGCGATACGTACGATAGAGCGTGCGGTAATCGTCGAGCGTGTTCGCGTACGTGCCGCCGCTCGGCAGCGTGATCGTCGGATGCGCGGGCTCGACGCTGCCCGGCGGCGCCGCGAAACCCGCTTCGTAGATGTAGTCGCCCAGATGCACGACGAAGTCGAGATCGGTTTCGGCAGCCAGCAGCGACATGGCCTGCCAGTGATTCGCGCTCCAGTTCTGGCAGACGAACCAGGCGAAGCGCAGTTGCGGAATCGACTCGCCGGCGGCGGCGGCGGTGCGCGTCGTGCCCATTGCGCTGACATCGCTGCCCGCGACGAAGCGGTAGTAATACGTCGTCTTCGCAGTCAGGCCCGTTACTTTCGCGCGCACCGTGAAGTCGTAATCGGCGATTGCGCTGAGCGGCACGCTCGCGACGAGTTGCGCGAAGGTCGCTTGAGTCGATACTTGCAAGGTCACGGCGACTGGAGTCTGCGCGTTCGATGCCACGCAACGCGTCCAGAACACGGCGGAGACATCGCGCGGATCGCCGCTCGCAACGCCTTGCGGAAATGCGAACGCGCCCGCGGGCGGCGGAGTCGGGCCGCCGTTGCCGGGGCTACTGCCGTTGTCGTCGTCGTGGCCGGAATGGCAGGCGGCGAGCGTGCCGGATGCGGCCGCCACCGTGTAGAAAGCGGACAGCGAAATGAAACGTCGACGGTCCATGAGAGTCTCCGTGTGCGGGCATCAAGGCGATTCAGCGCGATACGCAATAAGCGATAAGCGGGAGTTCGCTGGATGCGTCGAGCGGAATTCCGACGGATGAGCGCGGCTCTCTTTCCGAAACCGAAACGCTTACAAGCTATAAACCGCATCACGCACTGTCAAGCACGTTCGGAGGCGGCCCGGCGCTTGCTACTAATCGATAAAGGCATGGCTCTGCGGCGCGCTCAGCGACTAAACTGTGGTTTCGACGGATTGCGCGGCAGATGTCCGCATTTTCTGCGCGTGTTCATCGAAGTACGATTCACGCTCGCGTATTGCGATCATAATCAGAACCATGACCAGACCCAGAGCTGCTGCCCCCACACTCGACGCCGCACGCCCGGCCGCCAACGAACACGGCCTGAGCGATGCGCAATATCACGCGCTCGTCGATGCAATCGAAGATTGCGCCATCTTCATGCTCGACCTGAACGGCTGTATCACGACCTGGAACACCGGCGCGCGCAGAATCAAGGGTTACGAGGCGCACGAGATCATCGGTCAGCATCTGTCGCGCTTCTATACGGCGGAATCGGTTGCGCGGGGCTGGCCGCAGTACGAACTGGAACAGGCGTATGCGACCGGCCGCTTCGAGGACGAAGGCTGGCGCGTGCGCAAGGACGGCTCGCTGTTCTGGGCGAACGTGGTCATCACGGCGGCGCGCGATACGAGCGGCGAGATCATCGGCTATGCGAAGTACACGCGCGATCTCACGACCAAACGCGCCGAGGAAGAAAAGCTGCGTCTTTCGGAGGAGCGCTTTCGTCTGCTCGTGGAAAGCGTCAGCGATTACGCGATTTTCATGCTCGACCCGAGCGGCCATATCGCAAGCTGGAACACGGGCGCGATGCGCATCAAGGGCTATCAGCCGTCGGAGATTCTCGGCAAGCACTTCTCTCTTTTCTATGGCCCGGAAGATCTCGCGGCCAATCTTCCCGAAATCGAATTGCAGACGGCCATCCGCACCGGCCGCGTGGAAAACGAAGGCTGGCGCGTGCGCAAGGACGGCTCGCTGTTCTGGGCCAATGTCGTAATTACGGCCGTGTACGACGAGCATCGCGTGCTGCGCGGCTTCGCGAAAGTCACGCGCGACATGAGCGAGCGCAAGCGGCTGGAGCAACTGGAAGTGTCGTCGCGGCGCATCAGCGAGTTTCTCGCGACGCTTGCGCACGAACTGCGCAATCCGCTCGCGCCGGTACGCAACGCGATCGGCGTGATGCAGATGGACGCGGACATGCCGCCGCGCGTGGCGGCGTGCCGCGACATCATCGACCGTCAGACGTCGCATCTCGGCCGCCTCGTCGACGATCTGCTCGACATGGGCCGCATTACGACCGGCAAGATCGACTTGCGCATGACGCGGGCGGATGTGAGCGATATCGTCGCGCGCAGCATCGAGCTTGTGCGTCCCTCGACCGACGAGCGCGCGCAGACCGTCGCGACGACGATGCCGCCGCGGCCCGCCTACGTCATGGGCGATGCCACGCGCCTCGTGCAGGTGGTGCAGAACCTTTTGAGCAATGCGTCGAAGTTTTCGCCGCGCGCGAGCACGATTTCCGTCGACGTCGAGTGCGAGGCGAATGCGTTATTGCTGAAGGTAATCGACACGGGGCGCGGCATTTCGCAGAAAGGGCTCATGACCATCTTCGATCTGTTCGTGCAGGAGGATCACTACCTCAATCCGGGCGAGTCGGGATTGGGCATCGGGCTGACGCTGTGCCGGTCGATCGTGGAGTTGCACGGCGGGTCGATTACCGCGGCGAGCGGCGGCCCGAATCTCGGCAGCACGTTCACGGTGCGCCTGCCCTACGCATCCGACGACGATGCCCCGCGGCCGCATCGCGTGCTTGCGCAGAGTGCGGAGATGGCGGCGGGCAATGGCGTGCGCGTGGTCGTGATCGACGACAATCGCGATTCGGCGGACAGCCTCGCCATGCTTCTGCAGATGAAGGGCCATGATGTGCGCATCGCTTATCACGGCAAGGAAGGGATCGAAGTGGTCCGGCATTTTCCGCCGGAACTGATTCTGCTCGATCTCGCGCTGCCGGATATGGACGGCTATGCGGTGTTGCGCATGCTGCGTTCGCTGAGGCTCATCGGGCGCGCGAAGGTCGCGGCGATGACGGGCTTCGGGCAGAGCAGCGACAAGGAACGCTCGGCGTCGGCGGGGTTTGACGCGCATTTGGTGAAGCCGGTGGATTTTGATGAGCTGGATCGGTTGTTGGAGCGGGTTGGGGGGCGTGAGGCGTAGCGTGATCGCTGCGATGGGTGAGCGAGTCCTTTTTCGACTCTCCTGCTTCATGCGGTGCCGTTATTGGCTCTCAGGACGGGATTTGCACTTGGTCGTTCTCGGCGCGTTCCGTTCTTGAGAAAGTTGCGCAATGTCGAGCGTTTAGGCCTCTACGATTTGCACTCCTTTCTAATACGGAGATGGCATGTCATTTCCCGAATGGGGGCGTTCATACAACGCGCTTTATGTGCTTACGGCAATGGGCTTGGCATGCGCGCTGATGCCTGCCGGTGAAGTGAAAGAAGAAGCCAGCTTCAACGGATCATTGTCGTCCGAAGAGCGCGAGAAGAAGCGGAGAGAACGGAAGAAGCAAATCGAGCAGGACAAGGACGACTTCCATCGGTTGTTCAAGATCGAAATCGATCCGCGCGACGCTACAAGCTCTTTCGAATTCGGCCACTACGCAGACGTTATTCGCAACACCTTACGGACATCGAGTTGGAACATACCGATCGGCGGCAACGGCATAACGCACGTGCTGCGCAATGCCGTGCGTGACAGCTAATGGGTGTTCAAGCACTACGCCCCGCTACACTGGCCGCGCGACGGCGGCGGTGTTTCATTTGCCACGAGCGCTGGCGGGGCGAATATATCGACAAGTCGATTCACCGGCCCGTTCTCTGCCGCAATGCATGCAGCAGACATTGTGATGAATAGCAGACTCGCCGGCGGCAGCCGTTCAAGCGGCAGTAAGGCGAGTGGCGGCAGCGGCTTCGATTGGCTCGGCGCTGCTGAATCGGTTGCCGGGGCTGTGTTCGGCGGCGAAGATTCGACAGATGACAGTGGCAGTGACTTCTCCTCAAAATCCTCGATCATTCGGATACCGAATGATCGAGGATTTTGATACCAAACCGTTCGAGTACAGCCAGATATGCGTATAACATGCTATCGTCTTCCACGCTGGCTCCGTGAGGGAAATCGCCAGGTTGCCCTCGTGCGCACCACACGGCTCTGGCAATCATGCTAACCCAGGTAAGGCCTCGTGCCGCGCAGGTTTATTTGACGGCGTGCACAGTACTCAACGTGATAATCGCAATACGCCAATAGTTTTCTAGTGCAGGGATTCAATGCTGGCTGCTTTTCTTCCGCCTTACCCGTTCCGCGGTGTGCGCGCCCCTTACCTCTGGCTTTACTACAGATTATTGACCAAGTGGGCCGGCGAATCCGCAATGTTCATTACTGGGCGGGAATATATTCGGCCAGTGGAGGAGTGGAATGGTCGGTGGGAGTGCGCGCCCGAAATGCAATCCCGGCTTGGTTACCGGCTGCCCGAACATGCTGCGATCGATCGTCACGAGTATCAGTGGCTGGACGAGAGCCGTTTCGAGCAGTGGCTGGCGGCGGCCGGCCACAATCCTATTGCAGCCTTCCGTTATTTCCTAACGGAGCGCGACAATGATTTCGAGCAGGAATTGCGTCGACTGCTAGCGAAGGCATCTGCGCCTGTCGAGGCGCTCGTGTCCATTTGCAATGTTCCATCGTTGGAAGCGGTGTGTGCGGAGTTGGGCATTCCCGTCGTTCATGTAGAGTTGGGCGCACTCCGTGCACCGCTCTTTTGGGAGACGAGTTACGTCGATTTCCAGGGTGTGAACGGCCATACCGAAAGTGCAGGCCGCTACGAAGCGTTCGACAAATGGGACTTGCCTCTGGCACGAACCGATCTTTTCCAATTCTTCGCTAGGACGTGGCGGCCGGTCCCGCCTGACGCACAACCTGATCATGAACTGGGCGTGGTCCTACAGGTCGAGGACGACTCGAATCTGGTTGCTTTTAGTAACGGCATGGACAATATCGGCTTGTTGACGGTTGCAACGAACGATGTGGCTCCGCTAGGCGAGTGCCCGTTGGTCCGTGCGCATCCTGGAAGTTCTTTTGGCATTCGGACTGGCCGTTTCCATGTGGATGAATCGCCTAGCAGCCCGCTGTTCATCCAGCGATGTCGACGTATCCTGACCATCAATTCCAGCGTCGGCCTAGAGGCGGTCCTTCTGGACAAACCCGTTCAAGTCTTCGGCGAGAGTTCGTTTGACTTCATCCTGTCCGCCTCGGATGAAGCTGAAGTGATCAGCAGGCTCGCGTTCTATCTCTTGGCCTATCTCGTACCCTTTCCGCTGCAACTCGATCCCGAATATTTGCGCTTTCGCATCGCCAGGCCTGCCGAAGAATTGATCATCCTTCGTCATTTGGAAAAATACCTGGAGCTTATGCACTTGGACGCGAAGATGTTTGCAGGCTCTCCCGTAGCCGAGCGTGTGGCGCTTTCAGTGTTATTCGCCAACCAAAGCAAGACGTTCGAAGAGGCGCTGGCCAAGCGCGATGGGCAAATCTCCGCGCTCAGACAGGCCTTGTCCGAGCAGGATGGACACACCTCCGCTTTGACGCGGACGCTGTCCGACCGAGAGGGGCAGATCGCGTCCCTGACGCAGGCCGTGTTGGAGCGAGAGGGGCAGCTCTCCGCGTTAACGCATACGCTGTCTGAACATGTCGGGCAGATATTCGCTCTGGCGCAGGTGGTATCCGAGCGAGACGAACAGTTTTCCGTCATGACGCAGGCCGTGTCCGAACGTGATGAGCGCGTCTCTGCCCTGACACATGCCATGACCGAACGCGATGAAAAGATCGAAGCATTGCTCTCGTCCAGCTCATGGCGCATGACGAAGGCATGGCGCTTCTTCGGCAGATTGCTGCGAGGGGCGTGATTGGGGTTCCCATCCCCGGTTTACCGCACAGGCGACGGCCCACCGGCGAGTCTCGAGGCCTGCGAGAACCTTGCACACAACACAATCAGTGAGGATCATATGGGCTTGCCGGGTTGGAGAACAAGGGTGACGTTGCCAGTGCAGAATGCGGTTGAATTCTGTCAGCGCGGGCGTTGCGGTCATGCTCCAACCGGGCGATGCCGATGCGTTGCCTGGTTCGCCTAGACTAGGGCTGCACTCCCTGATTCGGCGTTTCGTTGCCTGGATAAGGTCGAAGAAGCCGCGCCCTACGAATCAGCCACACTTAATCAAATGATTCGGTTGATTGCTTCACTGGGCGGCTTCCTGGGCCGCAAGGG
Source organism: Caballeronia insecticola (assembly GCF_000402035.1). Lineage (GTDB taxonomy): Bacteria > Pseudomonadota > Gammaproteobacteria > Burkholderiales > Burkholderiaceae > Caballeronia > Caballeronia insecticola. Next base: position 215,395 of record NC_021294.1, on the reverse strand, counting down.
GGATGGCGAACCGGGTGTCAAGACGCTCTGGATCGGATTGCAGCGAACCATGAATGCTGCCGCTACGATTCACGCTCTCCGCAACGAGGGCGTATGACTTCTGTATAACGAGATGCCCCTCACCCCCGCACCACCCGCAACGGAAAAACAACCCTCGAAGCCACCAGCCCCAACGCCCCACCAAGCAAAGTCTCCCAAGCCCTGGCCGTAAGCAGCGCCATCGAATGCACGCCACTCGCCGCAAGCGTCACAACCAACACAAACGCAAACGCGCCACACGCAATGTCATACCGCTCCGGCAACGCCATCGCATAAGCGATCATCGCAATGGCGGACAACATCCACACGACGAGCGGCCAGTGCTCCGCGAGCGGCAAACACACAATCCCTATCGGCACACCGACGAGCGTCCCATAGATGCGCCGCCGCACGCGCTCCGCCGTCCCCACCGCCGATGTCGCCACGACATACACACACGCAGTCATCGCCCACGCCGACTCCGCGAGCACGAACGCGCGATTCAACAGCACCACGACGAGCGCGCCGCATGCCGCCTGCAAACCCATCGCGAGCGCGGGTGAAACGGCATATCCGCCATACGTTGGCTCGGAGCGCAACGCCGGCAACAGCACCGGATGCTCCGCCGGTCCTGAAAGCACCCTCGGCACGATCGCCGCGACCATGCCGATCCCCAGCGCGATGAAAATCCCCCACGAATCGGCGGGCGCGAGATCCATGCCGTACGCAAGAAGCTGCCCGATATAGAGCTGCGAGCCGATGCCCGCGCCGGTCACGCCGAAGCGCTTCAGATAACCCGCGAGAAACGCGCCCGTCACCAGAATGAGTTCCGCGCCGCCACGGCCCCATTGCCTGAACAACGGTTCGAACAACGCGAAAGTCAGCGCGCCGAACGCCGCGGCGCAGCACAGAATGGCGAGATCGCGGCTCGATTCATAGCGCGTCGTGCGCGCCTCCGAAACGCTCGCCCACAGCGCGAATCCGCCCGCGAGCGCGCCAACCGACACGCCCGCAGGCACGGTCTGCGTCACGTCCTGCAGCGCGCCGAGCGCCGCCGCGAGACCGTAGGCGGTCACGAGCCGCAAACCCTTGATACGCCGATGCGTGCCCGGATCGACACGATCGAGCCACGCAAGCGCCGCCTGCGCGTGACGTGTCGTCGCCTTCGCCGCGCCGCGTGCCGAAGGCGCGTAACGCGTGTTCATGTCGCCGGCCTGCTGCTCGTCGTCCATCGCGATTCACCGAGGAACACGCGACGGATGCCGCGTCTGCAACGCATTCTAGGCGATGCCGCACGCCGCGTTTCAGCTTCGCACACGCTTCTTCGGCGCGCGCGCCGCCTGCCCGCCGCGCCGCGCCGCCTCGACGATGCAGTCCGCCAGACGCGCCGCCGCATCCGGTTCCTCCGCACGCGCGCGCCGGACACGCTCGACGAGGCCGATCTCCCGATGAAACGTGTCGTCGCCGAGATCGAGCGCCGTCACGCCGCGCGGCCACGCACCGATACCGTCCGACACCGGCAGCAGCGCCACGCCCAGCCCGCGCGCGACGAGTTGCGCGATGCCCGGCAGTTCGTCCGCTTCGATCGCGTCGCGCACCGCGATGCGCCGCTTGCGCAGAAACAGATCCACCTGGCGGCCGCCGAACGAGCGCCGGTCATAGCGGATGAACGGCTCCGTCTCGATCAGTTCGCGCCAGTGCACGCCCGCGCGGGCTGCGGGCGCGAGCAGCACGAACGGCTCCGCGACGAGCGTGCGCCACGTCAGCTCCGCCGGCAGGGAAAACGGCGGCCGGATGATCACGGCCATGTCCGTTTCGCCCGCATCGACCTGCGCGAGCAGATTGAGCGACACGCCCGGCACGAGCCGGATGCGCCACGCGGGCAAGGCGCGCCCGAACGCGTCGATGGCATCGGGCAGCAGCGCCGCATGCGCCGACGCGATCGCGCCGACCGCGAGCAATCCGCCGCGTCCGTCCTCGCCCTCCGGTTCGGCGAGACGCGCATACAGCGCGATGAGTTCATCGGCGAGTTCGAGCGTGCGCCGGCCCGCCTTGTTCAGCGTCGCCGAGCGGCCGGTGCGGTCGAACAGCGCGAAACCGAGATGCGCTTCCAGCCGCTGCATCTGCGCGCTCACCGCCGACTGCGTGAGCCCGATCTGCGCGCCCGCGCCCGCAAAAGTGCCGTGACGCGCCACGGCGATAAAAGTCTGTAGTTCGCGCAGCATGTCGATTCATCGAAAATATTGGGGCTGACTCCCGCAATATATCGTTTCTCAACACATTTATTCATGAATACACTATCGTTTTGCCCGCCTATAAAGGACTCTTTGCCATGAGCATTCCGCCGTTCCATCTCGCATTCCCCGTTCACAGTCTCGCCGCCGCGCGCGAGTTCTACGGCGAACTGCTCGGCTGCCCGGAAGGCCGCAGTTCGGACGCGTGGATCGATTTCAATTTCTACGGTCATCAGATCGTCGCGCATCTCGCGCCCGAGGAAGCCGGCCATCGTTCGACGAGCGCCGTCGATGGTCATGCCGTGCCGGTGCGTCACTTCGGTGTCGTGCTGTCCATTCCGCAATGGGAAGAACTCGCCGCGAAGCTCACCGCCGCGGGCACGCGCTTCATCATCGAGCCGCATGTGCGCTTCAAGGGCGAAGTCGGCGAACAGGCGACGATGTTCTTCCTCGACCCGTCGGGCAATGCCGTCGAAATCAAGGCATTCGCCGATATGTCGTCGCTGTTCGCGAAGTAACGCGGCGGCCAAAAGCCTCGCTCCGCTTTCGCGCACATGACGCGCGCCCGACGGATCGTTTCCAATATAGAATCCGCCGAGCGCGCCGTGCGCGACATCGGAGAGAATAAAAATGAGGCCATCAGAGGGACGCCGCCGCTTTCTCGGTGCGGCGCTATGCAGCACGATCGCCGCGTGCGGCGGTTCCGATTCCGACGACTCCAACGCCGCGACTCCATCCGGCAACACGCAGACCGGCCCCGTGCCGGACTCGCAGATCAACGCCGCGCTCGCGCAACTCGACACGCTCGCCAATAACCTGCTCGCCAGCACCGGCGTGCCCGGCATGGCCGTCGCGGTCGTGCGCGGCACGCAGACCGTTTATGCCAAGGGCTTCGGCACGCGGCTCGTCGGCTCGGGGCAAGCCGTCGATGCGGATACCGTGTTTCAGCTCGCGTCGGTATCGAAATCGGTCGGCGCGGCGGTCGTGGCGCAGCAGGTCGGGACCGGCGCCGTCGCGTGGAATACGACCATCCGCACGCATCTGCCGTGGTTCACGTTGTCCGACGAAAAAGTGAGCGCGGCCGTGACCATCGGCGATCTGTACTCGCATCAGTCCGGCCTGCCCGATCACGCGGGCGACACGCTCGAAGACATGGGCTACGGGCGCATGGAAGGTCTGCAACGGCTGCGCTATCTGCCGCTGCATCCGTTTCGTCACTCGTACTTTTATACGAACTTCGGGCTCACGGCGGCGGCGCAATCCGTGGCGACGGCCGCGGGCATCGACTGGGAAACGCTCTCCGAGAACGTGCTGTACAAACCGCTCGGCATGACGAGCACCAGCTCGCGTTACGCGGATTTCGCCGCGCGTCCGAATCGCGCGCTCGGTCACGTGAAAGTGGGCGACAAGTGGGTGCAAGGCGCGGGCACGATGCCCGATGCGCAATCGCCCGCGGGCGGCGTGAGTTCATCGGTCAACGACATGGCGAAGTGGCTCGCGATGATGCTCGGCACCGGCATGTTCAACGGCAAGCGCATCGTCGATGCCAACGCGCTCACGGCCGCGATTACCGCGCAAGTGCAAAGCTCGCCGCCCGGCGACGGCAGTCCCGCAGGCTTCTACGGCTACGGCTTCAACGTGGGACAGACGAGCGCGGGGCGTCCGTCGTACAGCCACTCCGGCGCGTTCGCGCTCGGCGCGGCGACCAACTTCATGGTCGTGCCGTCCACGAATCTCGCGATCGTCACATTGACGAACGCCTTTCCGATCGGCGTGGCGGAGGCGCTGAACCAGCAGTTCTTCGACATCGTGCAATACGGGTCGGTCCAGCGCGACTGGTTCAAGCTCTACAGCGATGCGCTGGCGCCGCTCGCGAAGCCGACCGGCTCGCTCGTGGGCGCGACGCCGCCCGTTTCTCCGCTGCCTGCGCGGGCGTTGTCGACTTACACCGGCACCTACAAGAACGACTACTTCGGGCCGATTCAGGTGGTCGATCAGGGTGGCGCGCTTGCCATCATCATCGGGCCGCGTCCGCTGACGTTGAAACTTTCGCACTGGGACGGCGATATCTTCACGTTCACGCTCGTCGACGAAAACGCGAATCCGGGCACTATTTCGAAGGCATCGTTTTCCAGCGACCGCGTGAACCTCGAGTATTACGACGCGGACGGTCTCGGCACTTTCGTGCGCTGATCCAAAAGCACAACGGGACGCCGCGCGGGCGTCCCGTTTCCGGTTATGTCGATGTACATCGATATCGATGTTACTTGCCCGAGCCGCTCGCGCTCACCGGCGCGCCCGGACCGCTCGGCGTCGCGGTGCCGCCGGGCGCGGTGGATGGACCCGAGTTCATCGAGTTCGTGTGCGCCTTCTTCGAATGCATCGACTTGTGCGAAGACTTCGCGCCTTGCGTGGTCGTCTGCGCGTTGTCGCCGGCCTGCAAGCCGGTGGTCGAACTCGGCGGATTGTCTTGCGCGAAGGCGGAAGCGCACACCAGCGCGAACGCGCCAGCCGAGAGAGCGATACGTGTCATGTCGAAAACTCCTGTTTGCGTGTACGAAATGCGTTCGATGCGGCGGATTCTGCCTGCACGTAACGATTCAGCACGCCACATGCCACGGTCTGACGATTCCCAAACATCGCGCAAACACGGAGTCTTCGATGAAACCTGTCACGTCCTGAACACGGCGACAGCGCGCTTCAACTCTTCGGCCTGAACCGCGAGCGCGGAAGCGGCCGCCGTCGCCTGCTCGACGAGCGCGGCGTTCTGCTGCGTGACCGCGTCCATCTGCGTGATCGCGACGCCGACTTGCTCGATGCCCTGCGTCTGCTGCGACGATGCCGACGAAATCTCGTTCATGATGTCGGTCACGCGCGTGACGGAGGTCAGGATCTGCTTCATCGTATCGCCGGATTGCTGGGCGAGATCCTGTCCCGCCGTCACGTTCGTCACCGATTCGTCGATCAGCGTCTTCACGTCCTTCGCCGCCGCCGCGCAGCGTTGCGCGAGCGCCCGCACTTCCGATGCAACCACCGCGAAGCCGCGACCATGCTCGCCCGCGCGCGCCGCTTCCACGGCTGCGTTGAGCGCGAGAATATTCGTCTGGAACGCGATGCCCTCGATCACGCCGATGATATCGACGATCTTCTCCGAGCTGCCCGCGATCCGGTCCATCGTCGCGACGACGCCGAGCACGACGCCGCTGCCGCTTTCCACCGTCGACGACGCGCTCGCCGCAAGCTGGCTCGCCTGTCCCGCGTTGTCGGAGTTCAGACGCACGGTCGACGTGAGTTCTTCCATGCTCGATGCCGTTTCCGCCAGCGACGCCGCCTGCTCTTCGGTGCGCGACGACAGATCGTGATGCCCGTCCGCGATTTCGCGCGATGCGGCCGTGATGCCGTCGGCGACGAGCTTGATCTGCGCGATCGTCTGCGTGAGGCGCGACTGCATTGTGTGCATCGAATGCATGAGGCTCGAATCGTCGCCGCTTGCAACCTGAACCGGCTCGGCGAGATCGCCCGCCGCGATGCGCTGACAGACGATCGCCACATCGCGCGGATCGCCGCCGATGCTCTTCAGCACGCCGCGAATGATGAGCATCATCGCGAGCGTCAGCGCCACGCCGATCGCGCCGACGAGCAGCAGCGACTTCAGCACGATCGCGTGGAAGGCGGCGTCGATATCGTCGACATAAGCGCCCGTGTAGACATGCCAGTCCCACTCGCGCACGTAGTCGCCGTAGGTGATCTTGGGCAGCGGCTCCTGCTCGCCGGGCTTCGGATACAGATAGGTCGTGACGTGCGAGCCGTCGAGACCGTGCTTCACGATTTCGCCGGTGAAATGCTTGCCGGTACTGTCGACGAAATCGTTGATCTTGTTCTCCGTGTCCGGGCGCACGGGATTCAGGATCTGAAACAGCTTCGAATCGAGGATGCCGAGATAGCCGTTCGTGCCGTAACGAATCGCGCGCACGCTCGCGATGGCGAGTCTCTTTGCTTCTTCTTCGGGAAGCGCGCCGCTTTGCGCCTGCTTCACATAAAACCTGACGACGCTCGTCGCCGACTGCACTTGCTCGGCAAGCGCGCCTTGACGGTTCTGCATCAGCGAGTGTTTCGTGGATACCGCGTTGAGTACGCACAGCAGAATCAGACTGAGCCATACGAAGCCCACGGTGCTCATGAGCTTGGTCTTGAAGGAGAGTTTTTTCACGATCTGGTCGAAGGGGCCCATGAAGGGGCCGATGAATGTGCCGGGGACAGCGCCTGTATGCGGCTTCGATCGCGAGGCTTTTACGTTTGCGCACGCGGCTGCGACGCCGCCCCGATATCGAAAGCTGCGTGCAATTTAACGGCAAGTCGAGAGCGATCTTTAGCGGCGCGCGCGGCCCCAAATGCACATCGCCCCGCGCGATGCATTCATCACGCGGGGCGATACGTTACGGCAACCCGTTACGGCAATACCATTCGAATCAATGCCCGACCGGACCCGCCGCCTTGAGATCCTTCGTCATGGCCGTTTGCGGATGCGCGGCCTGCTTGATCAAAAGCGCGACGGCCGAAACCAGACCCGCCACGGCAACGGTCGCGAAGATGCCGCCGAAGCTGAAGTGCAGACGCGTCAGTTCGGCGACGAGAAACGAACCCGCGATGCCGCCGAAGCGTCCGATGCCGAGCATCCACGCGACGCCGGTGCCGCGCCCTTGCGTCGGATAGAACGCGGCGGCGAGCGCGGGCATCGACGATTGCGCGGTGTTCATCAGCACGCCCGCCAGGAACACGACGAGCACGAGCAGGCCCACGTTGCCCACCGCCTGGCCGATCAGATAGACGCTCACGGCCGTCAACGCATAACACACGGCGATGATGCGGTTCGCGTTGAACTTGTCCATCAGCACGCCGCACAGCACCGCGCCGACGCCGCCCAGCGGGAACAACGCGGAGATCAGCGTCGCGGTTTGCGGCGCGAGGCCCGACTCCTTGAGCAGAATCGGCATCCAGTTGATCGATGCGTAGAAGATCACGAGGCCCATGAAATACGCGATCCACAACATCACCGACCCGACGATATACGAGCGCGACAGCACCACGCTCATTCCGCTTTGTCCGGCAACCGTGGGCGCTGCCTCGGTCATGAAGAACGAACCGGCCTGCATCGCCTCTGACGAAATGCGCGCGAGCGTCGCGCGAATCTTCTCGACCGGCCTGGCCTTCGCCACCATATAGCGCACGGATTCCGGCATCGTCGCGATGAGCAGCACCGACAGCACCAGCGGCGCGATGCCGCCGAGCAGCAGCACGCTGCGCCAGCCGAAATGCGGGATCATCCACGCGGCGAGAAAACCGCCGAACGCCGCGCCCAGCGGAAAGCCGCAGAACATCAGGTTGATCAGCGTCGCGCGGCGGCGGTCGGGGCAGAATTCGCTCATCATCGTGACGGCGTTCGGCATGGCAGCGCCGAGGCCCAGACCGGTGACGAAGCGCAGCGCCGTCAATTGCGTGAGGTCCGCCGAGAACGACGACGCGAGACACGCGACGCCGAACAGCAGCACGGACGACAGCAACATTGCGCGGCGGCCGAGCTTGTCCGACAGCGGCCCGGACAGCAGCGCGCCCGCGGCCAGACCGAACAGCGCGGCGCTCAGAACAGGCGCGAGCGCCGGCCGGCTGATCTTCCATTCGGCGACGAGCGACGGCGCAATGAAGCCGATCGCGGCGGTATCGAATCCGTCCAGCAACACGATGACGAAGCACATCGCGAAGATGAGCCACTGAAACGGCGAGAACGGATGCTCGTTGATGAACGTCTGTACGTTCACGGCAGGACTTCTACTCACTTGATTCCCTTTCCAAAAGTAATCGGTCAGAAAAGTTCGACAGGCGAACACCGATTCACATAGCGAACACGCGAGTGAGGGTACTTAAGAAGCTTGCGCCTCGTCAACGCGGGCTTACCCGCGTATGACGAAGCGCTGACGTGTGGCTGTCAGGAAAGTCAGAGTCAAAAGAAGCGCTGCCGCTCAGGACACGCGCCGTCCCTCGCGATAGGTTTCGCGCGGCACGTGCAAGCCGTCCGCCGAAGCCACGCGCACGAAGTCGGCGCGCAGGCCTGTGGCGACTGCGCCGCGGTCGGCGAGTCCCGCTGCGTGCGCCGGCGCCCACGAGACGGTCGCGACCGCGCGCGGCAGCGACCAGCCCGCCTTCGCGACGAGATCGAACACCGCGATCAGCAGGCTCGACGGCACATAATCCGACGACAAAATGTCGAGCAAGCCTTCGTGCGCCAGTTCGAGCGCCGACACGTTGCCCGAATGCGAGCCGCCGCGCACGACGTTCGGCGCGCCCATGATCGTTGCGATGCCGTGCGCACGTGCGGCGCGCGCGGCGTCGAGCGTCGTCGGGAATTCGGCAAGCGCGATGCCGTCGCGCGCCGCTTCCTCGACATGCTCGACGAGCGTGTCGTCGTGGCTGGCGAGCGAGATGTTCAGATGCTTGCATCGCGCGACGATATCCGCGCGATGCTTGGCGGCGTAGCGCGCCTGATGCTCGGCCAGCTCGACGAGAATCTTGTTGGCGTGTTCGTCGCTCCATTTGCCGTGACGCTCCTGATATCTGCGCCATTTCTCGTGGTCCTGCCATTGCCGCTGGCCCGGCGTGTGATCCATCACGGATGCGAGCCTGAAGAGCGGATGCGACGACAGCGAATCGAACACTTCGACGACATCCGTCGTGCCCACTTCGCAACGCAGATGCAGCAGGTGATCGGCGCGCAGCAGACCGCGCGCGGCGAACTTGCCGATCGACTGCGCGCAACGCACTTGCAACTCGCGGCCGCGCACGCCGTCTTCGGGACGCGAACCCACGCCCAATGCATCGAACACGGTCGTGATGCCGGCGGCGGCCACTTGCGCATCGTGCACGATGATCGCGGCTTCATGATTCCACAACACGCCCGGACGCGGCGCGAGATGCTTTTCGATGTTGTCCGTATGCAGTTCGACGAAGCCCGGCAACAGATAGTCGCCGTCCCAGTCCACTGCTTCGCGCGCCGACGTATTGCCCGGCGCGATCTCCGCGATGAGTCCGTCCTCGACTCGCACGGTCCCCACGAAATCTTCGTCGCGCGTCACGATGCGCGCATTCTTGATCAGCATGTCTGCAACACTCCGGAATCGGTTTGAACGGCGGGTCGATCGCCCGCGGCGGCGGCGCTCGCAAGCCGCACGATGCGGGTCGCGACGCGCTCGCGCGTGTCTTCGTCGTGAAAGATGCCGACGATCGCGGCGCCGCGCTCGCGCGCCTCGACGATCAGATCGGCGACCACGTCGCGGTTTTCCGCATCGAGCGACGCGGTGGGTTCGTCGAGCAACAGAAGCGGATGCGCCGCGATCAGCCCGCGCGCGATATTCACGCGCTGTTGCTCGCCGCCCGAGAACGTGGCGGGCGCAAGCGTCCACAAGCGGCGCGGCACGTTGAGGCGTTCGAGCAGCACGCTCGCGCGTTCGCGCGCTTCGTCTTCGTTCACGTTGCGCGACACCAGCGGCTCGGCCACGAGATCGAGCGACGACACCCGCGGAATTGCGCGCAGGAACTGGCTTACGTAGCCCATCGTCGTATTGCGCAGACGGATGATGTCGTGCGGCGCGGCGTCCGTCAGCATGACGTGGCGCGCGGCGTTGCTGTCGTCGCGAATCGCGATCGTGCCGCGCGTCGCGAGATAGTTGCCGTACATGCAACGCAGCAGCGTGCTCTTGCCCGCGCCCGATGCGCCCGCGAGCACGACGCATTCGCCGCGTTCGACATCGAGCGATACGCCCGACAACGCCGCGATGCGCGCCCCGCCCTGCTGATGCAGCGTGAAAGTCTTTTCGATGCCGCGTGCCTGCAACATCAAACGATCGTTGTCGATAAAAGAATTCATGGTCATGTCTCGCACCTCAAACGGGCAGCACGGACGCGACGAGCGTCTGCGTATAAGGATGTTGCGGATCGTCGAGCACCTGATCCGTCAGGCCGCTTTCGACGACGCGCCCGTCCTTCATCACCATCAGCCGATGCGCAAGCAAGCGCGCAACGCCGATATCATGCGTGACGATCACCGCCGCGAGATGCAGCCTGTTCGTCAGCGTGCGCAGGAGATCGAGCAGCCGCGCCTGCACGGAGACGTCGAGCCCGGCGGTGGGTTCGTCCATGAACACGAGGCGCGGGCCGGTCACCAGATTACGCGCGATTTGCAGACGTTGTTGCATGCCGCCCGAAAACGCCGAAGGCAATTCGTCGATGCGCGCGGCATCCAGTTCGACGCGGTTCATCCAGTCCGCCGCCGTTTCGCGCAGACGGCCATAGTGGCGCGCGCCGATGGCCATCAGCGGCTCGCCGATGTTCGCCCCCGCCGATACGTTGCGACGCAGGCCGTCGCGCGCGTTCTGATGCACGAAGCCCCATTCGGTGCGCGAGAGCAAACGCCTGCGCGGCTCGGCGAGCGTCAGCAGATCGAGCGTTTCGGCTTCGCGCGTGGTGTAGGCAAGCGCGCCGCCGTCGATGTCGCTGCGCAATGCAAGCGCGTTCAGCAATGTCGATTTGCCCGATCCCGATTCGCCGACGATACACAACACTTCGCCCGCATGGACATCGAGATCGACATCGACGCAGCCGCCGCGTCCGTCGTAACGCTTCGTGAGGCGCGTCGCTTTCAGCAGTGGTTTCATCGCGGCACCTCTTCAACGCCTGCATCGCCTTCATTGTCACGGCGGCTGTGACAGTAATCGCTGTCCGAGCAGACGAACATGCGCGTGCCCTGGTCGTCGACGATCATCTCGTCGAGAAAGCTCTCGTGCGAGCCGCACAGCGCGCAGGCGTGCTCCCATTTCTGCACGCTGAAAGGATGATCCTCGAAATCTAAACTCTTCACTTCGGTATAAGGCGGAATGGCATAGATGCGCCGCTCGCGGCCCGCGCCGAACAGTTGCAGCGCAGGATTCATGTGCATCTTCGGGTTATCGAACTTCGGAATGGGCGACGGCGAAGTCAGATAGCGGCCGTTCACGAGCACAGGATAATCGTAAGTGGTCGCAATGCTGCCGTGCTGCACGATATCTTCATAATATTTCACGTTGATAAGCCCGTAGTCAGCGAGCGCGTGCAGCTTCCGGCATTCCGTCACGCGCGGTTCGAGGCGGAACAGCGGCTCGGGCATCGGCACCTGATAGACGAGGATCTGCTTGTCCGTCAGCGGCGTCTCGGGAATGCGGTGGCGCGTTTGCACGATGCTTGCATCGGCGGTGCGCGTCGTGGTCGCGACGCCCGCCGTGCGCGCGAAGAAGCGGCGGATATTGACCGCATTCGTCGTTTCATCGGAACCTTGATCGATGACCTTCAGCGTATCGTTCGCGCCGATGATCGCCGAAGTGACCTGCAAGCCGCCCGTTCCCCATCCGTAAGGCAAGGGCATTTCGCGCGACGCGAACGGCACCTGATAGCCCGGCACCGCCACCGCCTTGAGCAGCGCGCGGCGGATCATGCGTTTAGTCTGCTCGTCGAGGTAGGCGAAGTTATAGCCTTCGGTGAGCGCGTTCATGCCGCATTCTCCTTGATGTCGTCCGCGCCGTGGGCCGCGCGCAAGCGGCGCAGCAACTCCAGCTCGGACTGGAAGTCGACGTAATGCGGCAGCTTCAAATGCTGAACGAAACCGGACGCTTCCACGTTGTCACTGTGATACAGCACGAATTCGGGGTCTTGCGTCGGCGAGCCTATCGTCTCGCCGAGTTCGTCCGCACGCAACGCGCGGTCCACCAGCGCCATCGCCATGGCCTTGCGCTCCGAGTGGCCGAACGCGAGACCGTAGCCTTGCGTGAAGGTCGGCGGCACATCGCCGCTGCCCGCGAACTGATTGATCATCTGGCATTCGGTGATGTCGATATCGCCGATCTCGACAGCAAAGCCGAGTTCGTCGATATGCATTTCGACCGCCACTTCGCCATGACGAATCTCGCCCGCGAACGGATGGCTGTGCGCATAGCCGCGCTGCGTCGCATAGCCGACCGCGAGCAGAAAACCTTCGTCGCCGCGTGCGAGGTTTTGCAATCGCGTGGAACGATCTACGGGAAAAGACAGCGGCTCGCGCGACAGATCGCCCGGCTCCGGCGCGTTTTCCCGCACACGTTCCTGTTCGATCAGCCCTTCCTTGTCGAGCATGGACAGCACGCGCGGCATCGCGCTCGTGTCCGGCGTCTTCGGCGTCTTCGGTGTCTTCGGTTCGATAGTTGCATCAGCAACTTGTTCGCCTTCCGCGAGCAGACTGAAGTCCAGCAGACGCTGCGTGTAGTCGTACGTGCCGCCCAGCATCTGGCCGCCGGGAATGTCCTTGAACGCCGCCGAAATGCGCCGCTCGACGCACATCGCTTCCGTATCGACCGGCAGCGTGTACCCGAAGCGCGGCAGCGTCGTGCGATATGCGCGCAGCAGGAAGATCGCCTCGACGAGATCGCCCGCTGCCTGCTTGATCGCGAGCGCGGCCAGGTCTTCGTCGTAGACCGAGCCTTCGGTCATCACGCGCGCAACAGCCAGGCGCATCTGCTCGCGAATCTGCGCGACGGAAAGCTCGGGCACGGCCGGATCGCCGCGGCGCTTCTTTGCGAGCACATCCCACGAACGTTCGATGGCGCGTTCGCCACCCTTGACTGCGACGTACATCAGTACACCTCCACTTGCGTCGTGCGCGGCAAGCCGATGAGCGCGCCGCCCGCCACGAAATAGCAGTCGATGCCGCACGGAAACAGCGCGGTGAGCGCCGCGCGCTGCTGCCAGAACGCGCGCGTGAGCCCCGCAATGGCGACCGTGCGCGACTCCGCGATGCCCGGCCCGCGCCACACGAGCGGCTCGCCTTCGGTCAGCGACGGCACGCGGATAAACAGCGTCGCTGCGTCCTCCGGCGTTTCGCTGTCGCCCTGCGCGAATGCATCGAGCGCGGGCATGTTGCGTGCATCGTCGATATAGGCGAACGCGGCCGCACGCCGGTCACGCGTCACGGGCGCACTGGCATGGAAGCGCAGCGCGTCGCCGAGCACGGTGTTCTCGCCTTCGATGAACACGGGCGTCGAATAATCGGTCAGCGCCAGCAACGACGCGAACGCCGCAAGCGGCACGCGGCCGGCCAGCGCATCGCGCATGGCATGGTTGTCGGGCAGCGCGGCATCGATCGCGACGATGCCGCCCGGACGCGACAGCGCATCGAGCAACGCGCGGAACACGCGCTGCGCGTCGTGCACGGTGTCGTTGAAGCCCGGTACGAGCGTGGTCATGTCGATAGTCATCATTCGCCTCTCACCATCGTGAAGAATTCGACCTTGGTCGTGGCCGCTTCGGTTTCCTTGCGCCGCCGTTCATCGGCGATGCGCGCGGCGAGCGGTTCGATCAGTTGCGTCTGCAAACGCTGCGCATGATGTGGCGTCTGCAACAAGGCATCCGCGAGCGCGGCGAGCGTCGCGCGTTCCTTGTCGCGGCCCAGATGCACGGCGACGCCAACCGGCGCGCTGCCCTCGCCGGTACGCAGACGCAGCGTTGCGCGCGTGACGGTCGCTTCGCCGAGATTGAACGCATCGCCCGTGCCGCCGATGCGCCCGCGCACCATCGCAAGGCCGATATCCGGCGCGCGCAGCCACTCGTAAGCGGGCGGCGGCGCGCCGTCGAGCGCCGCATCGAGCGCGGCTTTCAGCACGTCGCGCGGCGTGCGCGCGAGCACCGCCATCCATTCGCGGCGGCTTGTCGCGTGCTGCGACTCCATCGAAATACTCATCGCTTTCCCTATGTCTGAAAAGGGTTCGGTCGTCGTATGCTACTCGTTGCCTTATCTAGTCGTCTAGACGTTTGGTCATGTAGTCCGGCTTTCACATTTCCATCACGAGTTGCGCACTACAATCCAGAGAACGATATTCAAACCGACAGGAATGACAGCGCAATGACATCCACTGAAAACGCCGCTCCGGGACACGCCGTGGAGCGCGGCGCGGGAGTTGCGGTGTGGCGGCAGATCGAGCAGATCCTTTCCGCCGAGATCGCCGCGAAGAGCTTCGGCGAGGAAGGACGCCTGCCGAGCGAAGCGGAACTGGCGCGACGTTTCGACGTGAACCGCCACACCGTGCGGCGCGCGATGCTCAGGCTCGCGGCGACGGGGCTGGTCAGCGTCGAGCAGGGACGCGGCACGTTCGTGCAGCCCGGCGCAATCGATTATCAGATCGGCCGCCGCACGCGTTTCACCGAAAACCTGCGCCGCCAGAAGCATGCGTCGGCGGGTGTGGTGCTCACGTCCGAGCGCGTGAAGGCCGATCCGACCGTCGCCAAGGCGCTCGGCGTGCGCGCGGGAACGCTCGTCTATCAGATCGAAACGCGCCACGATTCCGACGGCATTCCGATGACCTACGCGCGCAACTGGTATCCGGCCGCACGTTTCAACGACCTGCCCGCGGCGATCGAAGCGGCAGGCGGCGTGAGCGCGGCGCTCAAGAAGTTCGGCGTGAACGATTACATGCGCAAGTGGAGCCGTATCGGCAGCGTGTTGCCTTCGTCGGATGTTGCGCGCCGGTTGCAGATCAACCGGCAGCAGCCGGTGCTGTGGGTCGAGAACGTCGATGTCGACGAAGAAGGCGTGCCCATCAAATACGGCATCACGCATTTTGCGGCGGATCGCGTGCAACTGATGGTCGAGCACGACCTATGATCGTCGCGCAAGTGAATGCCCGCAATCCGCGCGTTGCGCTTTATTACGCGCCGCCCGCTTCGTCCGCGTGGTGGCGCGCAGGCTGCGAGTGGCTCGGCCGCGACGCCGAGAACGGCCGCGAAACCGACACGCCCGCGCACGACGTGACGCGCGCACCGCGCCGCTATGGCTGGCACGCCACGATCGTCGCGCCGTTTCATATGGCGGCGGGCGTCGAACTGGCGGACGTGCTCGCCTGCGCGCGTGCGTGGGCCGGTTCGGTGCCGCGCTTCGAGATGCAGGTGAAGGCTGCGGAACTGAGCCGCTTCGTCGCGCTGCGTCCCGCCCACGCACGCGACGACGACGCGCTTCGCACGCTCTCCGGCAGCGCGTTGCAGGCGCTCGCCGCGTTGCGCGAGCGGCCGTCGCACGAGAGCATCGAGCGGCGCATTGTCGGTGGCATGAGCGCACGGCAAATCGCACTGTTGCGCGAATGGGGCTATCCGTATGTCTTCGACGAATACCGCTTCCACATGACGCTTTCCGATTCGCTCGATGACGCACACGCGCGCGCGTCGATCGTATCGGACTGGACGCGACGCATCGATGCGCTCGGCCCGATGCCGGTACATGGCGCGGCGCTCTTCATCGAACCCGAGCCGGGCGCGCCGTTCACGCTGTGGCAGCGCCTGCCGTTCAACAACGCACAGGACGTGGCATGACCCGGGTAACAAGCGCAAAACTGATCTATGTGATGGGACCTTCGGGCGCGGGCAAGGACTCGCTGCTCGGCTTCGCGCGCGAACGCGTGGGCGCGCGCGTGATGTTCGCGCACCGCTATATCACGCGCGCTGTTGCAGATGGCGAGAACCATATCGCGCTCACACATGACGAATTCGCGACGAGGCTTTCGTACGGCCTCTTCGCGATGCATTGGGAAAGCCTCGGGCTGCGCTACGGCATCGGCATCGAACTGGATGCGTGGCTCGCGCGCGGCATGCCGGTCGTCGTGAACGGCTCGCGGCAGCACGCGGAACTCGCGCTCGAACGCTATCCCGACGCGCAGTTCGTGCATATCGATGCAACCACGTCCGTGCTCGCGTCACGTCTCGCGCGCCGCGGACGCGAAGACGCGCGGCAGATCGAAGCGCGTCTTGCGCGGCGGCCGGCGTTCGGATTGCCGTCGCAGGCGCGCGTCGTGACAATCGACAATTCCGGCATGCTCGCCGATGCCGGCACGCAGTTCCTCGACGTGCTCTCACAGGCAAGCTGCGCCTGACTCCACTTCGCGTTTGATCGACCGCGCCTTCCCGCGGCGCAGTTGTGCGCATTCCTTAGTTGCAAATAAATTTGCGTACAATACATACAAGCAAATCGGATTGCACTGCGTGACTGTCACTACTCCAACCAGGAATCGCTCATGAAACTCCCGTGCGCGACTTCCTTCACGTCGAATAACTTTTCTCGAATCACCTGAATTTATGGCGGCACTCGGCTTTATCGAAATCTCCGGCTCACCGCGCGATGCGGGCGAAGCGCTCGGGCGCTTCGGCGCTTACGCGGTTCACACACACTTGCTGAACACACATGCGTGGCAAACGGTCATGCAATGGCGCGGCAGCGCCACGTATCACGCAATGGCCGCGCTCGTGCGCGAACGCTTCCCGCGCGCGTGGGACGAACTTCAAGGGCTGGCTGCCGGCCTCGCCCTGCCCTTCGAAGACGTTTTCCTCTGGAATTGCCGAGGCGATGTCTGGGCAATGTCGCCGGATGGCTGCACCACTGTGCAACGTCCAGGCGCGGATGTTCGACACATCGCTCATAACGAGGACGGTTCTCCCGGCTTCGCGGGACATTGCGCGATCGCCCAGTGCGAGATCGAAGGCGGCCCGCAATTCGCGGCTTTCGTTTATCCCGGCTCGCTGCCGGGACACACGTTCGCCGTCACGAACGCCGGCCTGGCGATGACCGTCAACAATCTGCGACAGCGTGACATCGTCGCGGGCGTTCCGCGCATGGTGCTCACGCGCGCGATTCTCGATGCGGCGAATCTCGATGAAGCCATCTCCATTGTGCGCGATAACCCGCGTGCGGGCGGCTTCCATCTGACGCTCGGCGCTTGCGCGAACACGGCGCTGTTGAGCGTCGAATTCAGCGCGCATGATTGCTCGGTGCTTGAAGTGCAAACGCCTTCGCTGCATGCGAATCATGCGATTCATCCCGCGATGCGCGGCTTTAAGCAGATCATCACGGATTCGTCGCATCATCGGCAGATACGCGGCGATGCGCTGCTCGCATCGAACGAAGCAATCGATCCGCTCGCGATACTCGCCGATCGCGAAGATGCTGCATTGCCGATCCATCGCACGCAACCCGACGACCCCGACGCCGAAAACACGCTCGCCACCGCCGCCATTACGATTCATGCGTCTCACATAGAATGGCGAGTTCACGAACATCCCGGGCAGCCCGCCCGGTACCGGATGATCAATGGACACAGGCAAACAGAAGCGACAACGCACGAGCGAAGCTGAAGCAGACATGCAGATGCCGCCGCGCAGCGTCGATGGCTTGCGCGCGCTCGTGATACGCATCGGCCGAGATGAGGCGAACGTCTCGCTCGGCGCGAAGGCGCATACCGTGCTCGCGAAACTGCTCGAACGCCCCGAGGAAGTGGCGGTGCGCACCATCACGGATCTCGCAACATCGCTCGATATCAACGCGTCCACGCTCACGCGCTTGTCCACGCGGCTCGGCTATGCGGGATTCGCCGATTTTCAGAGCGTGTTTCGCGACAGCCTCGCCGCGCGGCATCGGCATTTCTATAGTCAGCAGGCGGAGCGCATCGTTGCGAGCCGCAAGACGCGCGCGCACGATGCCGCGCCTGAAGTCGATATGGTCGTGTCGCTCGCGCGCGAATCGATCGGCAATGTCGAAGGCTTCATCGCGCAGTTATCGGCCGACGATTTGCGCGGTGCCGCGCGCCTGCTCGCCAATGCGAAACGCGTGCGCGTGCACGGCCTGCGCCAGTTCAGCGCGCTCGCGAGCTTCGTGTGCTATGGCCTCGGGATGATCCGCACCGATGTCGCACTGCTCGATTCGCAAGGGCTCGGCGTCGCGGAAGGACTTGCGCAGTTGCAGCCCGGCGATGTCGTGCTTGTCGCGAGCGTCGCGCCCTATACGCGCAGCGTCGCCGATGCGGCGCTCGCCGCGAAGGAGGTCGGGCTCGACGTCATCGCCATCACCGACACGCTCGCGTCGCCGCTCGTGGCGCCCGCGCGTCATGCGTTCCTTATCCCGCATGAAAGCAGTTTCTTCAGCAACAGCATGGGCGCCTATCTCGTGTTCTGCGAGGGTCTGCTCAATCTGGTTGCGGCCCGTCTCGGCAAGCGCTCGCTGCAGGCGCTGGAGCGGCGCGAGCGCCTGATCACGGCGCTCGGCATCGAAAGTTCATAGACTGGTTCAGATTACGCGCTCGCGCACCCAGCCCGAAGCAAGATCGATCAGCGACACGATCACGATAACGATCAGCATCACCGCGGCCGTCTGCGCATAGTTGAACGAGCGGATCGCCTCATACAGCACGACGCCGATACCGCCCGCGCCGACCATGCCGACGACCATCGCCGAGCGCACGTTCGACTCGAAGCGATAGAGTGCGAACGAAATCCAAAGCGGCAACACTTGCGGCAGCACGCCATAGACGATTTCATCGAGACTGCTCGCGCCGGTAGCGCGCACGCCTTCGGCCGGGCGCGCATCGACGGCTCCGACCGCTTCGGCGAAGAGCTTGGCGAGCACGCCCGTCGTATGCACCCACAACGCAAGCACGCCCGCGAACGGCCCGAGCCCGACCGCGACGATAAACAGCATCGCGAAGACCATCTCGTTGATCGCGCGGCATGCGTCCATCAGGCGGCGCACCGGCTGCGCGATCCACATAGGCGCGATGTTCTGCGCCGACAACAAACCGCACGGCACCGCGCAGACCAGCGCGAGCGCCGTGCCCCACACGGCGACCGCGAGCGTCACGTTCATTTCATGCACGTACGTGCGCCATTCCGTGAAGTCGGGCGGAAAGAAGTCGCGCGCGAACTGGCTCATGTTGCCCGACGCGCCGAGCAGATCGAGCGGGCGCATGTCGGCGCTTTGCCACGAGAGACCGAGCACGGCAATCAGCACGATCCAGCCGAGCATCGACGTCCAGCTGCGCTTCTTTGCGACCGACTGCACGGGCCGGCCGATGCCGGCCTCGAACGGGGCGATGTCGAGCGGCTTCATTTACTTCGCCGCCGTGCTGTCGAGCGCCGCGATCTTTTGATCGAGCGCGGCGATTTGCGCTTGCTTGTCCGCGCTATCGAGATGCGCGTCGTTCTGCACTTGCTGCTTCTTCTGGAACAGCGCCATCTGACGAATCGGCACGAGCTGCGCGTTGGATGAATCCGCGAAGCCGGAATAGCCCGAGATCGCCGTCATCACCGCCTGCTCGCGCGGGTCTTTCTCCGCATAATGGTCGAAGAAATTGCGCAGCTTGTCTTTCGTCGCTTGCGGCAAGTCGCGACGCCACACGAGCGGGTCCGACGGAATCAGCGGCGACTTCCACAGCACGCGCACTTTCGGATACAGCTCCGGATGCTGCGTCTTGATGGTGTCGAGCATGTCGGTGTTGTTGGTCGCGATATCGATCTTGTCGTTCACGACCGCGAGCATGTTCGCTTCATGGCTCGACGGCAGCACGCTCTTGAATGCGGTCTTCACGTTGATGCCGTTCTTCGCGAACAAATAATACGCAGGCACGAGCGTGCCCGACGTCGAGTTCGGATCGCCGAAGCCCAGGTTGATGTCGCGCGTGTTCTTCAACACCTGATCGATCGACGTCCACTTGCTGTTCGCATTCGTGATGAGCAGCGAGTAATAGCCTGCCTCGCCGTTCTTGTACTTCACCTTGGCGAAGACTTCGCCGTTGGAGCGATCGACGGCTTCGATCGCCGATGCATTGCCGAAGAAACCGATCTGCACTTTGTTGAAGCGCATCGCTTCGATAATGCCCGCGTAATCGGTCGCGAAATACGCCTTCACGTCGAGACCGGTCTGCTTGTTCAGATCGTCGATGAGCGGCTGCCAGCGTTGCTTGAGCGCGGACGACGAATCCGTCGAGATGATGCCGAAGCTGATGGTTTCGGCGAACACGGTCTGCGACAGAAGGCACGACGCGAGCGCGGCGCCCGCCAGAAAAAAGCGCGCTGATTTCATGATGCGATCCAGGTTGGATGAATGAGTGGGTTTCAGACTGCGGCCGATGCGAACGACGCAGAGGCCTGCGTGCGCGCGTTCTGCGCGGCGTGATGCGTAAGCAGTTCCTCCGCCGATGCGCCGTAAAGTTCGCGCAGCACCGCGGGCGTGAGACGTTCGGAAGCGCCATCGAAGACGACGCGCCCATCGCGCAGTGCGACCGTGCGCGGGCAATACTTCATCGCGATATCGATCTGATGCAGCGACACGACGACCGTCAGCTTGCGTTCGCGATTGAGCGTCTGCATCAGCTCCATCACGCGGCGCGCGGATTCGGGATCGAGCGATGCGATGGGTTCGTCCGCGAGCACGATGCGCGCGCGCTGCACGAGCGCGCGGGCCAGCGCGGCGCGCTGTTGCTGACCGCCCGACAGATTGCTTGCGCGCTCGAACGCGTGATCGCCGATGCCCATTGCGGTGAGCGACTCCATCGCCAGCGCGCGCTCGCCGCGCGGAAAACGGCCCGCCAGACGATGCCACAACGGCACGCGCGACAATGCGCCGATGAGCACGTTGGTCAGCACCGAAAGCCGTCCGACCAGATTGAATTGCTGAAACACGAAGGCGACATCGCGGCGAATCGCGCGCACTTCGCGCACGATCTTGCCGTTCTGCTGAATCGGCCGTCCGAGCAGCGTGATATGCGACGGCGCGGGGTCGGAAGCGACAAAGCCCGCGATATGGCGCAAGAGCGTCGATTTGCCCGATCCCGACGCGCCGATCAGCGCGACCATTTCGCCCTCTTCCACGCGCAAATCGACGGAGTCGAGCGCCTTGCGCCCGTTTCTGAACGTCTTGGTGAGACGCTCGATGCGTATTGCGTCCATAGCTTCCCTCGATGGGCGCGCTCAAATGGCGCGCTGAAACGTTCGGGAGATTCTAGGAACTCAACGTGACGAGAAAGTGACGCGCATGAGACGTCTAGATGAATACATCACTTTTGCGCCGTGGAGGATTGAGACGATCGAGCAGGAATTCGATCCGCACGAGCATTCACCTTTGGGCCGTCGCGACCGATGATTGATCCAACGCATCAACCATTCGGAGACAGCACCATGAACACGATCCATACGGATGTCGCCATCATCGGCGCGGGCAGCGCGGGACTTTCGGCGTATCGCGCGGCGAAGGCGGCGGGCGCGTCGGCGATTCTCATCGAAGGCGGCGCGCACGGCACAACGTGTGCGCGCGTCGGCTGTATGCCGTCGAAGCTTCTGATCGCGGCCGCCGATGCCGCACATCACGCGACGCACACGGCGGCTTTCGGCGTGCATATCGACGGAGCTGTGCGCATTGACGGACGCGAGGTGATGGCGCGCGTGAAGGGCGAGCGCGATCGTTTCGTGGGCTTCGTCGTTGCGGGTGTCGACGCGATGCCCGCCGCAGACAAGCTCACCGGCTACGCGCACTTCATCGACGATAACTTGCTGCAGGTCGGCGAGCACACGAAGGTGCAGGCGAAGAGCATCGTCATCGCGACGGGATCGAGCGCCGTGATGCCTGCGATGTATCGTGCGCTCGGCGAGCGCGCCATCATCAACGACGATGTCTTCGCATGGAACGATCTGCCCCGGCGCGTCGCGGTGATCGGCGCGGGCGTGATCGGGCTCGAACTCGGTCAGGCGCTCGCGCGACTCGGCGTTGATGTGTCCGTGCTGGGCGCGCGGGGCCGCGTTGGCCCGTTGACCGACCCTGACGTTCGCGCGTATGCCGAGCGCGTGTTCAGCGAAGCGTTTCGTTTCGAGCCGCGTGCGCAAGTGCAAGCGGCCGTGCGCGAAGGCGATGAAGTGCGTGTGCGTTATGTATCGGATGCGGGCGAGACGATCGAAGATACGTTCGATTACGTGCTGGTCGCGGCCGGGCGCAAGCCTAACGTTGGCGGACTCGGTTTGAGCAATACGTCGCTCGAACTGGATGCGGATGGCTTGCCCGTCTACGATCCTCTGACCTTGCAGGCCGGCGCGCGCCCGGTGTTCATTGCAGGCGATGCGAACGGCGTGCTGCCCTTGCTGCACGAAGCCGCCGATGAAGGCCGCGCGGCGGGACTCAATGCGGCGCGCTATCCGGATGTCGCGCCGCTCGAACGTCGCGCGCCGTTGGGCATCGCGTTCACGGACCCGGGCATCGCGATGGTCGGCGCGCGTCATGCGGATCTGGTGCCGAAGTCCTTCGTCACGGGCGAAGTGAGCTTCGAGGATCAGGGACGCAGCCGCGTGATGCTCAGGAATCGCGGGCTGATGCACGTGTACGCCGATCGTGAAAACGGCCGCTTCGTCGGCGCGGAGTGGATCGGACCGGATGCGGAGCATATCGCGCATCTGCTTGCGTGGGCCTTTCAGATGAAGCTCACCATCGACGACATGTTGCGGATGCCGTTTTATCATCCGGTCGTCGAGGAAGGGCTGCGGACCGCGTTGCGGGATGCGGCAGGGAAGCTTGCTTGAGTGTTGGAGCCGCGCTGGTCGATGGGGCTGGCGCGGGGTTAGTGTTTCGGGCGATCTGGGCTCATCAACAATTTCCCAACCGCTCATCACCGCCGACAACGCGATTGCCAAACGTCGTTATCCGTATTCCCCGCCTGCGTCCGAATCAGTTCAGCGAGTTCGGGCGAAGCGTGGTCATACGTATAGCAATAAGACGGCTCCGGCACCTTCTCCGGCTGATCGCTTTCTAAAACGGCTTTCGCGTCACGCAAATAAAGATTGTCCCGCGCGGAGATGAACGCCTTATAACCCCGCGTATAGCCATACAAAGCCTTCGTTTGCTCGTAGCTCTTGCGGTCCGACTCGCCGTTCGCGAGCGCGCTGCGCCCCGGCGCCACCGGAATGTAGCTGCAATAGTTCGCGTTCACGCCCTCGACGGTCGGGAAATATGGCGGCTCCTTGCAAGCGCGTCGCGCAGCGTTAATGAAGATGTTTCCTTCGACAAGCGCCTTCGCCTCCAGACTGAAACTCATGCCATAGAAGTCCCAGTTCTCAAGCAAGTTGTTATAGAGGTGCACCGTGCCGAATTGCGCGCGCGGATTGCGCTGCATCGTGTCGACGAAATAGCTGTGATGAATGGTCACACGCGCAATCGAATCGCGATCGAAGTGCTCGAACAGATTCTTCGACGTGATGTTGTTGACGAGCATGACCTTGTCATCGTCGTGGAACTTGACCCATGAGACGGTGACATCGGTCGAACCGTTCTTCACGTTGACGAGTCGCGCCGCAAAACGCGAAAGATCGAGATGATCGATCCACACGTTTCGCGAGCCGTTGGCAATATCGACCGCCTGCGTGAACGTGCGCAGACGCCCGTCGATCGTGAGATGCGTCAGGATGACATTCGAGCGTCCGTAAATGCCGAAGCCATAATCGAGCAGGGTTACCCGATGCCCACGGCCGTCTATCGTGACGTTCGACGGCACGCGAAGCTGCGATTCGAGTGGAATCGTCATGTCCGACGCAAAGCGAATCCATGTCGGTCCTCGCGCCCGCGCGAGCGCGTCACGAAGCGATCCCGGACCGGAGTCCGCGGCGGACGAAACGATCGTCACGCGGGCGGACACGCCACCTGTTGCATCGCGGCCGTACCCTTCTCTTTGCGCGAGCAGGCTTGCGACCATCGGGCACGCGGCGTCCGCGATTTCGCAGGTGTTCTGCGCCGCTTGTGCATCGGCGCACATCGTCGCGATCATGACGATGAACGCAAACGTCAAGCGTCGCATCATCGATTCGTCAGACTCGCGATGTACCAGGGCAACGCTTCGTTCATGCCGGCGCGCAGGTTCAACAGCGGTGCATATCCGAGTTCGGCTCGCGCCTTGGACACGTCCGCCTGCGAGTGACGCACGTCGCCTGCGCGAAAATCCCTGAAAACAGGCGCTTTTTCATATGCGAAACCACGGCTGCCCAAGCCGTCGCGAATCACATGGAAGAGGTCTTTCAACGTGGTCCGGTCTCCCACGGCGACGTTGTAGACCTCGCTCGTGCGCAAGTCTTCGCGTAGCGCCGCGCGCAGGTTCATCTGCACGACGTTGCCCACATAGCAGAAGTCACGGCTCGTCTCGCCGTCGCCGTTGATCTGGACTTCATCGCCGGCAAGCATCGCGGCGATCCACTTCGGAATGACCGCGGCGTAAGCGCCATTCGGATCCTGACGCGGACCGAACACATTGAAGTAGCGCAGCCCGATCGACGCAAAACCATACGTGCGCGCGTACACGCCCGCATAGATTTCGTTGACGAGCTTGGTCACCGCATACGGCGACAAAGGATTGCCGATGCGTTCTTCACGTTTCGGAAGATTGGGTTCGTCGCCGTAGGTGGAACTCGACGCCGCGTACACGAAGCGGCGCACCGCCGCACGACGCGATGCATCGAGCATATTCAGAAATCCGGATGCGTTGATATCGTGCGTGGTGATCGGATCTTTCACCGAGCGCGGCACCGAGCCGAGTGCAGCCTGATGCAGCACGAAATCCATCTCGGCGACCGCTCGCTCGCAGGCGGCCACGTCGCGGATATCGGCTTCGTGGAACGAGAACCGGCTCCAGCGCGTCTCGCCGACGCGCTTCCTGACTTCGTCGAGATTGTGCTTGTGGCCCGTCGCGAAGTTGTCCATGCCGCGCACGTCCTGATCCAGCATGAGCAAGGTCTCGACCAGATTCGAGCCGATGAATCCCGCCGCTCCCGTAACAAGCCAGCGATGACGTCCCGACAATAATCGCTCGCACAGGTCACGCTGCGTGGCGTCCTTGAGCCAGGCCGGCACATTCGGTTCGTTCAGTATCTGCTCGAGTTTCATATCCGCTTCCTGCGTGTGAGTTAAGTTCGCGCCTGCGTAATGTCGACGTCATAAGGTTGTGTCGAGCGATCCACGGGACGCACATGCCGCCAGATGCCGCCGCTCAGCCGCAAATTCTCCGGCGCTCCGGCAAGGTGCGCGCGCAAGTGGCCGAGATAGGCTTGCTGCCAGCGCATGGCATAGACTTCGACGTCCTCGCCCGGACGCACGGCCGGCATCAATTCGAGCGTGCCGACGATCTTTCCGTTCTCCCATCGCGGCGCATAGAACACGGACGGCAAGCCCAGACGATGCGCCGCACGCGCCGCAAAGCTCGAATAGGTGATCTCCTGTCCCGCGAACGGCACACGCGGCGCGGCCGGATCGAGCGCGCCTTCGACTGCAATGCATACCGCGAAGCCCGACTGGAGCGCCCGCAATGCTTCCCTGGCCACCTGCGCCTCGCTTTGGTCAGCAGTCGAAATGAGCGCGGACGCGTACTTCGCGCTCGTCACGCCGGGCGTGGTCGAAAGCCAGCGCGACGGAATGCCAAGCAGTTCCAGAACCATGAGCCCCGCGTACATCGGGCCGACATGCGCCGTCGCCACGACGACGCCCTTGCCGTTCGCCATCAGCGGCATGAGGACGCGCTCGGTTTCATCGAGACTGCCGAGCAGGTTGAACGCTTCTTCGATCCGGTCGTCGCGGCATTCGAGCCATTCGAGCAACAGATGGTCGGCCAGATGTCCCCAGCGCGCGGCGCGTTCCCATTGCGCGCGCGTCAGTTGGCCAGTATCGCGCCGCAGCGACCACGCCCAGTCGAGCCGCGCGCGCGGAATCGCCAACGTGTCGATCTTGCGATCGAGCGCGGCCATGGCTTCGTCGAAGGACGCCGGCAACGACGCGCTGCGCGCACGAAGATAGCCCGCATACAGCGCCGACGCTTCGTCGTGCCTGCCCGCCTGCGACAGCGCCGCCGCTGCCAGCCGTTGCCAGCGTCCGCGCTCCGGATGTTGCGAGACGAGTGTGACGAGCGTATCGGCGGCTTGCGCGTGACGGCCCGCATAGCGCAGCGCGCGGGCGAGCAGCGCGCGGGACTGTTCGAGTGCAGGCGCGAGTTCGCATGCCCGTTGCAGATGCGGTATCGATTCGGCGTAGCGGCCCGCGCGAAGCAGCGTTTCGCCAAGGAGCGACACGAGCCGGATGTCGTCCGGCGCGAGCGCCAAGCCTCGTGAGAAATGTTCGATCGCGCGCGCATGCCGGTCCTCCGGCGTGCCGCGCGCGAGACAGGCTTGCCCGAGTTGAGAGCGCAGCGCCGCGCCATCCTGACCCGAAGCCAACGCAGCTTCACCCGCGTGGACGGCGGCATCGAAACGTTCATCGTTGAGCAGCGCCTGCACCATCGCAGCAGCGACGCGCTCGTCGGACGCAGCGTCAGCGTCGAGCGTGCCCGCGAAACCGGCGGCCAGTGCCGTGTCGCCGCCGCGCATCAACGCGATAAGCCACGTGTGCGCGTGCTTGCCGCTTCGCCGCGCGAGTTCAAGCGTCGCTCGCGCAACGTGTGCGGCATCGTCGGCACGACCTGCCTGCAGGCGCAATTGAATGCGGGCTGCTTGCAAGGGCGCGTCGTCCGGACAGGCGCGCGCGGCCGCATCCGCATGAGCGATGGCCTCATCCCAGCGCTTCAGGCGTCCCAGCAGGCTCGACAGCAAGCGGCGGTCATCGGCGCCATCAGGCCATGCCTCGACCACGACGGACAGAACATCGGCCGCCGCGCTCAACGCGCCTTCGCGCACCAGCGGCGACACCAGCAGACGTCTCAGATCGTCGCGCACATTCGCTTCGCGCACGAGCGCCGCGTCGAGTTGCGCGATCGCCTGCGACGGATCATCGTGCGAACGGATCAGCGCGATCGCCCGATACACGAGCGCGGCGGCATCGGGCTTCGCACCGGCTGCGGCGGCGGCCGAGAACGCGGCGAGACCTGTCGCCCAGTCGCTCTTGAGAACGGCCCGCCTGCAGGCCGCAAACGCATCCACGCTCTGCTTTGCCGGCTGCGCGTCCCGATGCTCGGCCATGTCGGCTTATCCCCGCAAGAAGGAACGCCCGACGCTCGTCGCTAGTTTGACGAACAGCGCCAGCGCGAAGCCGACCGCCAACGCTTCGAGCGCCAGCAGAAAGGCATCGGGACTGGTGGGACGGTCCGAGGGCAAAGGCTTGCTGATCACGGTGAGATAACGCTGCAATTTGAGCGTGTCCGTGAATGCCTGCTGATAGCCCTGTTGCACGGCGTTGAGATTGCTGTCGGCGAAGACCTGCGCGTTCTTCAATTGCTCATATTGTTCGAGCTGAGTCGCCTGCGTGTTGCCTTTGCCGCTCATGCGCTGGCGGACGTCGGCGAGGCGCTGTTTCAGGGCGAAGACCTGCGCGGCTGTCGGCGCCAGCATCGGATGATCGGGATTGCCGAGCGCACGTATCTTGTCGAGACTGAGCTGCGCGGTGCTCAGCTCCGCTTCGATCTGGCCGGACAACGTCAGCAGCATGGCCGCATTCGCCGCGGGGTCCATGTTCTGATTGTCGACGCGCCATTTCGTGAGCGCCGCGCGCGCTGCTTGTGCTTCGCGTTGCGCCAGCGCCACCGCCTCGCGGCTTACCTTGAGCGCATCTTCCACGCCCTTCTGATCCATCCGGTTGACGAAGTCCTGCGCGAGATCGATCAGCGCCGCCGAGATCATGGCGGCATCCTGAGGCGAATACGCGCTCACCTTCATCACGTCCACCTGTTCCATCATGTTGTACGAGACTTTCACGGCGGCATGGTATGCACGATAAAGATCGTCCTGCGACGCGTCCACCGACAAGCGGTTCACGATATCGAAGCCGCTATGCGCGAGCCGCTGACGCAGGCCGATCTTCTGGTCGA
Source organism: Caballeronia insecticola (assembly GCF_000402035.1). GTDB lineage: Bacteria > Pseudomonadota > Gammaproteobacteria > Burkholderiales > Burkholderiaceae > Caballeronia > Caballeronia insecticola. The sequence goes on along the minus strand of NC_021294.1, from coordinate 187,467 downwards.
GTTGCAGCATGCAGTCGCGCGAATTCAGGAAATCGCTGACGGCCCAGCCGTCGACGAAACCCGCAGCGAGACCGGAGCCGTCGCCCGAAGTGAGAAAGCTCGCGGCGTTCGACGCCGGCGACTGCGCCGTGCTCGCGCGCACGGAAAAGCGCGCCTCCGCCGAGTAACGCGGCCGCGCGATGAAGCTCGAATAAACGAGGCTCAGCACTACCGGCGCGAGAATCAGCGCAAGCATGATCCAGCGCCCGCGACGCCGTGCACGCGCGGCCGCCGCGCGCTCGCGACGACGTGTCTCGATGCCCGGTTCCGGCTCAGAAATCGGCTGAGCCGTAGGCGTTGTTGTCGGATGAGGCGTCGTCGGCTGCATCGACGGATTCGATTCGCGACTGGCGTGAAGGGAATCGACGGATGCACGCGTCGAGGTCGTCGTCGATTCGAAGGGTGCTTCGTTCATAAACCAAACCTTTGATGCAGTAGTCCGCCATCTGTTGCTGACGGTAAGTCGAGAGGATCAGCGTCCGGCCAACGAGACGTTCCTCGAATAATGCGAGCCACAGTCGCGTGAAACGACACGGCTCGAACGGAATGGCGCCCTCGATCACATAGACGTCGAAGTCGGGCGCGAGCGCGAGCGCGAAAGAAACTTCCTGGCGCGTATAAAGCGGCCAGTGCTCCATCGGTACATGGAGATGCTCAGGGCGCGTGATCATGTCGGCGACGAAATCGATGCACGCCGCCGGCTCGATCCCATGCAACGCGCACACGAACTCGATCATGCGAATGCCGCTCGCCTTGCCGCGAATGAAGCCCTGACGGCCGAGCGGCCACGACACGCGTCCCCGATGCTCGACGACGCCCTCGCGAGGCGGCCGCAGACCCGCGAGAATGTCGATCAACGGACGATGACGTTCCGGCGTATGCGACAGCAATGCGTAACGTCCACGGGGAATATCGACGCTCGCTTGCGAGAGCAACGGCGACTGCGAACCGAAGAGCCTGGGCGCATCGGAAACCCGGTTGAGATGGATCATGGCGCACTCACATCGGCTGAACGTTGCTGCGCGCGAAACGTTCGACGCCAAGCGCGACGCTCACCAGAATCACGAGCGACATTACATAGTAGGTCAGGCTCGCGTCGCTCGAGTGGTAGCTGTCGAAATACACTGAGCGCAACAATTGCATGCCGTGTGCGAACGGCGACCACAGCACATAAGCACGGTACTGCTCCGGAAGTTGCTCCGACACGAAGAACACGCTGCTGAATATTTCGAGCAGGCGTTCGAGCGCGGTTCCGAGCTTCAGGAAGAAGCGCCATTCGGTGGCGATCGCGCCGAAGATCAGTCCCATCGCCGCGCCGGCCATGCCCATCGACGCGACGAAGCAAAGAAACGCCGCCCAGTTCGAAGGCAAGGTGACGATATCGAAACAATGCCCGGCCACGATCAAAATGGCGAACACGATCATGTAGATCGCGAGATAGATGATCGACTGGACGAGCGCGCCCATGAGCGGCGTCACGCCTTGCAGATTCAGCAAGCCGCGCGCCGATACATAGCTCGCGCTGCTGCGAAAAATGATCTGGCGGAACATGATCCAGGTCGTCGCGCCCAGCAAGGAGAACGTCGGCACGTCCATGCCGAGCACGAAGTGCGTTCCCATCAAAAAGTAAAGCGACGAAATCAGCGTCAACAGCACGGCCGGCCCGACAAGCGCCCAGATCAATGCGAAGCGGCTCTCGCCCTGAATCATCTGCAATTGCAGAATCAGCAGCGGCAACAAGGCCTGCGGATTCGAGCGCCCGACGCAGACATGCGACGCACGCTGGCGTGCATGCAGCAGGTTCGCACTGGCGCGGAGCACGTCGAGGTCGGCGGCGTCCGCCGGCGCGAGATCGATCTTCAACGCGACGTCGTCGCGCGTCGCACGCCGTCGCGCGTCGCGTGTTTCCTGCTCGACGCGGCGACGCTCGTGCTTCGCATAGGCATCGGCCAGGCGCGCTTCGGCGGACGCGAGCGCGGCAGGCGCATAGCCTTCTCTGAAGACATCGACGCCCGCGCGGATATCGTCTTCGACCAGCCGAATCGCGGTGCGCCATTGCCGCCTTTGCAGATCGACGAGCGCTTCATCGAGCGATGCCTGCAACGCCTCGCGGATGCCTTCCGCCTGCAGCATTTCATATACGCGGCGGCGTTCGAGCGGCGTTTCATGCGGCGACACGCTCAATGCATCGAGAATGCGCCCGAGCGTCGTGACCGGCATCGGCGTGCTCGTGTGCGAGGAACGCGCCGTGGGCTCGACGGCGCCCGCACCCGGCTGATAGGCGCCCGACTGCCGCCGCGCCTGCCAGTTTTTGATTCGGCCTTCGTTGCTCATCACGCGACCTTAGAATGCCGTGGCCGTGCGCGCGACGCCCAGCGTCGAACCGAATGCGGACAGCACCTTCTGGACTTGCGAGTACGGCGCATCGGACACGAGGATAGCATCGCCGTCATGCACCGCGAACGACTGCGCCAACATGATCTGCTCCGGACGCGTGAAGTCGAACTGATAGACCGTGGGACGCATGTCGGCGGTCGCGGCCCCAGCGGCCTGCGCGCTGCGCAACAGATAGACGCCGCGCGGATTCGCCAGCGTATCGTTGAGGCCGTGTGCTTCGCCGATGGCGTCGAGCACGCTGAAATTGCGCTTCGTCAGTTTGATGCGCCCTTGCACGCCCGTTGCGCCGAGCACGGTCAGTTGCTCGACGACATTGTGCGCCACGATCGAGTCGCCGGGGCGAAGCGCGATGTCGTTGGCCGGGTCCTGATACACGTCCGCGAGCCGGATGGTGCCTTCCGCACCGCCGCGCCGCAACGAAATGGCCAGTTGCTCGGGGTTGGTCTGGTTCGGCGCGGCCTGACCGAGCAGATCGCTCAGACGGACCAGATCGCGGCCAAGCGGATACACGCCCGGCTTTTGCAGATCGCCCTGCACGGTGACCGTCTGTCCCTTGCGCGCGGTTGCACGCACGACGACATCCGACGCCGCGACGAGCCGGCTCAGGCGTCGCAAGATCGCCTCGCGCAATTGCGGCTGCGTGAGTCCTTGCGCCCGCACGTTTCCGACATAAGGCAAGTGGATGTCGCCTGCGCTATCGACCTGCAACTCGCCCAGATTCGACGCGCCGTTGTCTCCGGCAGGAAACACGCCGAGCCCGTCACGCTCCCAGATGACGATTTCGATGCCATCGCCCACGGCGATGCGGTCGGAGTCGAGCGGCAGCGCGTCGCGCAATGCCGCCGGAAAACTCGCGCGCGAAGCGCCGCGGCCGGCGCCGGCGATGGCAGGCGTCATGGCGACGAGACGAATGTTGTCGTCCGAGCTGGACGCGTTCATTTCGCTCTGCAAGGGCGCGCTGCGCGGCAGCGTGCATCCCTGCAACGTGGCGGCGCCCGTCAGCGCGACACACATCAACGCCGCAAAGCGCGAGCGCCCGAAATTGAAACCTTGAAACAATGTACCGATCGATTTCACGACGACTTCCATCCTGACCGTTAAGAGATTTGCGTGTGCTGCCATGCGCGCTCAAACGACGCGCGGGCGCTCGCGGACATCGCCCGGGCGGCTGGACGCAGCGGCGTCCATGTCCGGGAAACACAATTCGTTGAACGTGCTGGTCATCGCGTTCACCGAGAACAACAGGCGTGCGCGATCGCGGGCGTGCTGACGCGTCGATGCTTCCGCGCGGCAGCGATCGACCAGCAGCGCCAGGTGCTCGCACGCGGACTGCAGATCGGGTTGCTCGGCGCATTCGAGCAGATGTCCCGTCACGCCATCGACGAAACATTCGGCCGCGCCGCCCGCAGGCGTCGACAACGTTGCCACGCCAAGCATCTGCGCTTCGATCAGCACGTTGGGCAAGCCTTCGAAGCGCGACAACATGACCTTCGCGTCCATCTTCGAGTACCAGAAGCCGACATGCGACGACAGCCCGGCGAACAGCAGCCGATCCGCGATACCGAGTTCGTTCGCGAGATCGATCGCGTCTTGTTGCAGACGCCCGTCACCGACGATGAAGAAACGCGCGCGCGGGCGCTTCTTCAGATACTCGGCGGCAAGCCTGATCCACGACAGCGGACGTTTGTCCGGTTCGAGGCGGAACACGCCGCCGATGGTCTCGGTCGCGTCGGCCGTCTTGTGCGCGAACGCTTCCCAGCGCCGGATGTCGCTTTCATCGCCATGGACGTCGAGTTCCGGCACGCCGTTGTAGAGCACCCGAAACCGCTCCAGCGGCAGGCCGAGCCACTCCGCATACGCCTGCGCGCCGGTGCGGCTGTTGCAGACGAAATAGACGCCGGGCACCATCGCGAGCGCGTTGAAAAGCGCCGCGTATTCGGGCCGATGACGTTCGCGCCGGATGTTCGGCGGCAAACCGCGAAACACCAGATGGATCACGGGTACGCCTGCCAGCAGCGCCGCCAGCGCGCCGAACAGACAGGTGCCGTCCTGCCACAGACTGACGACATCGAAGCGGCGCTCCCGAAAGAGCGGCGCGATTCGCGTCACGCCGTAGTGAACCGTCGCGGGCAGGTTTTGCAGCATGCGCAGAAGATCGGCGTCCGCGATGCTCTGCTCGCTCGCGGCGACCACCGGCAGCGCATTGATTTGCGTGACGGCAACGCCCGCATCCTTGAGCGTGCTCAGGAAGAAGTCGAGCCGCTGGCCTTTTTGCGGGGCCGCGTGCATCGCATGTTGCTTGACGATCACCTCGACGCGGCCCACCGGGCGCGCTGCATCGTCGTCCGCACATGCGGTCGTGGCCGCCTTCTGCAAATGACACGCGAGACGCGTCAACTGGCGTTCCGCGCCGCCCGGGCCGAGGCTGCCGGTGAGCAACGCAATCGACTTCGGACGACGCGGCTCCGGCTGCGGCAACACGCGGTCGCGAAACGACAGAATGGCGTACTTCATCGCGACGATCCGGACATCCTGATCGGCGAGACCGGACTCGCTTTCGAAGCGACGGTAGAACGCGTAATCGTTCGCCAGCGTGGCTGCCAGCTGCGCGGCCTTGCTGTCCGGCGGGAACGAAGCCGCAACCGGCGCCAGCATCGCGTTCGCCTGCGCCAGCAATCCGCGCTTCTTGAGGCGCTTGGCGAAAGCAACCCGCGTATCGCGCCGGTCGTGCCGTTCGATCAGACGCCGAAACAAGTCGTCCGAGGCATCATGCGCCCGCAGGTCGGCAAGCAGTTCCGCGCGCGTCTGACCCTGGCGGACCTCGTCGAGCGTTTCGGGCGCATGCTGGTCGACGACCACACGCGCTTCGTCGCATTTGCTCTCCTTGAGCAGACGCAACACGTAGCCGCGCAAAATGGCCGCATGACCGGGCGCCTCGGCGAGCAACGCGGACCACCGGTCCAGCGTCACCGCAGCGGGTACGGCCATTTCTTCCAGCGTCAGCAGCGTGTATCGCACTTCGACGTCGCCGTCGTGCCCACGCGCGATCTCCCGTGCGCTCGCCAGGGCGCTTTGCGCGCATTCCCCCGCCGACGCCCGCGCCGCGCATTGCGCCAGTTCCGCACGCACGCGCTGCAGTTCGTCTTCGCCGATCTTGTCTCGCGTTTGCGTTTGCGTTTGCGTTTGCGTTTGCGTTTGCGTCTGCGTCTGCGTCTGCTCGCTCGTGCGGCGCAGGCGAGGCCGTGTTCTCGCGCGGCTCATCAGACTGCCACCGCGACGTGCGCCGATGCCGACGCGTGGCGCTCTGCCCGGTCGATCCACAGCAGACATTTCTGGATGTTCGCGTCGATCTGTTCGACGTCTTCGGATTGCTCACGAAGCGCACGCCAGTGAGGCAACGCATCGGCGAAGCGATGCAGACGCATGCATGCAGAAGCCGCAGCCTTCAGGCCGACCGCGTCGTCGGGAACCAGACGGAGGATGGTGGCCGCGACGGCCACGCGCTCTTCGTTGCCGGACAAATCGAGCGCACGCAGGCGCGCACGCAGCGCGGCGATGACCCGCTTCTTCTCCGGCGCGATCTCCGTGCTGACGGAACCCGCCTCGCCGACGAGATCCAGCAGCGCCCACGCCGCCTCGTACTCGTTTCGCGCGAGCATGTCGCGCGCGGCGCGGATGGAGCGCCCTTTGAGCATCGTGATCTGGCTCACGGCATCGTCACGTGCGGTTTGATCGGCCTGCGGGTCGGCCGCAATCTGCGACAAGGCTTCAATGGCTTCGAAATAACGCTCGGCACGCACCGCGACGCGCGCGAGCAACATGCGGATCGATACCGGCGCATCGGCCGCGCGCGCGGCACGCCTCAGATGCTCGAGCGCCGCGTGCGTATCGCCGAGCGCATCGGCTGTGCGGCCGCGCAGGCCGTCGAGATAAGGGAACGACGTGCGCGTATCGAGTGCGAGATTGGACAACGCGATCACGGTCGCATGATCGCCCGCCACGAAGGCCGAGCGCGCGTCCAGAAGCATGCGCCGTTCGAGCGCGCGCCGGGCGCGAATGGCGTCGTCGCTCATCGGATCGAGCAGCCAGCCTGCCTGAATCCTGGAAGCCGCCGCCGGCAGACCGTCGGCGTGCAGCGCGGCGTTCCCTTCGCGCAGCCATTGCTCCGCCTGACGGGCGATCCAGTCGACCGCCTCCGGATCGTCGCTGCGCGACAAACGCTGCGCGCTGGACAACATGGCCGCAGGAACCGCAAAGCCGCGCGCAGCCGCACTCCGCGCCAGTTCGAGCGTGGCAGCGGAACTCAGGCTGACCGGCGCTTCCGCCAGACGCATGAGACCGGTGTGATCGTTCATTCCTGTTGCGCGATTCCACAACCACGCGAAGCTCGCGTCGTGAGACGGCAACTTGATCAACACTTCCCGCGCCCATTCTTCGGCGCCTTCGCGATCGGCCGATGCATCGAGCAGATCGAGCACGGCGGTGGCGGCCTCCGCGCCATCTTGCGACACGCGGAACAAACGCTTCCAGTTCGCCAGCGCCATGTGTCTGTCGCCGAGCTTCGTGGCCGATACGGCGCTGACGCGCAGCAGTTCTTCGGTCTCGATTTCATCGGCGAGCATCGCGGTCGCGAGCTTCCGGGCCGGCTCGAACTGGCCCAGCTCGAAGTGACAGCGCATGAGCAACAGATCGAGTCGTTCGTTCGGGCCGCTGTCCTGACGCTCGGTATCCAGCAGGCCGATCGCGCCTTCGTAGTCGCCCAGCGCCCATTGCATGCGCGCAAGCAGGGCGCGATGATCCGCGCTTCCGTGACTGGCGCGCAGCACCGCACGCACGCGCTTCGAGGCCGTGCACAGTTGACCGGCCTCCCATGCTGTCGCGATGCTGTGTGCATCATCCACCGGCACGTCGCGGCTCGTGGCCCGCCCGATATCCTCGCGGATTCCCTTAGAGAACACGCGCGGCGCGATGAAGCTCCGATACCAGTCCGAAACGAGGCTTTCCGCGAAGGCATCGGTGAAATGCGTGAGATCGAGCCCGCCGTTCTCCAGCGCGTTGACCTGACCGAATTCGAGCATCAGCGCGGTCGGGTCGTAACACGGCACGCCAATGCGTTGCGCGCTGGCACGCACGCTTTCGATGAGACGATGCCGCGATTCGATCAGCACGTTGTCCGGCGTCGTTGCATCGACATGCGTGACGAACACGACGCGCTCGGGGCCGACCAGCACCGCGATCTCGCGCAACTCGCGTTCGATCTCGTCATCCGGTTGATCGCGCCTCAGAATGCGCGCCAGCAGATTCTGATCGCCCGGCGAAAGACGCTTGAACACGGGCTCTTCTTCGAGCCACGCACGCCGCTCGGCCATCATGTCGATGTTCGCCATCGCCCAGAATTTTCGCGAGCGCGCGCGATCGGCGAAGAAGTCGCTGAAATGGCGGCCCATGTAGTTGCACTGGATCGGATAGCCGTCGACGGTCAGCAACTTGCGCGACGACAGCTCGACGATATACAGATCCGCCGCGACGTGCGGCTTCGCATACGCGTCGAGCGAAACGCCGGGGCGGCACACGAGCGTCTGCACGTCAGCGGGAATCGACTGCTGGCCGAACATGAAGCGCAACTGCTGCAGCGCTTCGGCACTGGTGTGCACGAAACCGTAGTTGCGCGCGTTCGAGAGTTTCACCGGCAGGCGCGCCGCACCCTTGCGCAACGGCGTATGAATGCGACACGTCCCGACCGGACTGACCAACAACTTTGACGCTGACATGCGATGCTCCCCGCTGATCGTTTTTGCTGCAAAAACGGCTTACAGTGCCCAGTAGCCGATGAGCGACGGCAGGCGTGACCTGTCGAGCGCGGAGCGCAGATCGCAGACCATGCCGCCGTCGGCGATCATGAGCGGAAGGTCGTTCCAGAACGTCTTCAGGATCACGCGATGCGGCACCGCGAGAATCACGACGTCGAGATTGGACAACTCGGACCGGTCGGCCAGCGTGATGCCGTACTCGTGCTCCATCTGGCTTTTATCCGCCATCGGATCGAAGGCGATCGGCTCGATGCCGTAGTCGCCGAGCGCGTGATACAGATCGACCACTTTCGAATTGCGAATGTCGGGCACGTCTTCCTTGAAGGTCATGCCGAGGATGCCCACACGCGTGGAACGCCCGAGACGGTGCTTGCGCGCGAGCATCTGCACCAGCTTCGACGCGACGTGTGCCGCCATGCCGTCGTTGATGCGCCGGCCGGCGAGAATCACTTCCGGCTGATAGCCGAGTTCCTGCGCCTTCGAGGTCAGATAGTACGGATCGACGCCGATGCAGTGCCCGCCGACGAGACCCGGCGAGAAGCGCAGAAAGTTCCACTTGGTGCCGGCTGCCTTGAGCACTTCCGAAGTCGAAATGCCGACCAGATCGCAGATCTTCGACATCTCGTTCATCAGCGCGATGTTGATGTCGCGCTGCGTGTTCTCCAGCACCTTGGCCGCTTCCGCTACCTTGATCGACGACGCGCGATGCACACCCGCATCGATGATCTTTCCGTACACATCGGCAATGATGTCCGCGCTTTCATCGTCCTGTCCGGATACGATCTTCACGATCTTTTCGAGCGGATGCTCGCGATCGCCCGGATTGATACGCTCGGGGCTATAACCGAGCTTGAAGTCGATACCCGCGCGCAGACCCGACGCCTTCTCGAGTTCCGGTCCGCAGATTTCTTCTGTGGCGCCCGGATGCACGGTGGATTCAAATACCACGATGCTGCCCGGACGCAACACGGGGCCGATCGTCTTGCACGCGCTCACGAGGAGCGAGAAGTCGGGCGTGCATTTTTCATCGACGGGCGTAGGCACGGCCACCACGAAGAAATTGCACTCGGAGAGATCCGACGCGTTGTCGGTGTAGCGCAACGTCGATGCATTCAGCACGTCGCGCTCGATTTCGCCGGTCCAGTCTTCGCCGCTACGCAGCGTGTCGATACGGCGACGATCGACATCGAAGCCGACCACATCGAAACGGCGGGCGAATGCCACTGCCACGGGAAGACCCACATAACCCAAGCCACACACTGCGATCTTGCTGATTTCCACGAATGCTCCCGAAAAGCGGTAATGCTTCGCCGGCGGGAGGTGAACTCAGGTCACCACGAAAGCCTTCGTTCGAGGGCTTTCCGTTTATCCGTCCGCGTCGCCTGTTTGATCCAAGGTGGTACTGCTCTGGGGACGTATTCTTGGGTTTACGAGATAAGACGAACACGAGACGAATCCCAATTTCGCGATACGGAAAATGAAACTCACTGCTTCGCACGCGGCGTGTGAGTGCGGCGCGGGCGCTGTGCGGGCGCGCTGGCCTTGGCGGGGCCGGATCGCCGCGCCCGTAGAATGGCGTGATGTCGAATGAATCTTCCCGATCGTCGCGGCAAGAATCCGGGTTGCCGCTACACGCGCCGAGCACGGCGTCGCTTGCGGTTGCGGCCGCCATCGCGATGATCGCGTGGCTCGCGTTCGCCGCGCAGACCGATATCACCATCGCGCGGCTGGTCAATCGCGGTTTCACCGTGTTCGACGGCCTTGCGCGGATGACCAGTTATCTGACGAATCTCACGGTGCTGCTGACCGCGCTGTGCTTCACGTGCGTCGCGACGCGCGCGCCCTTCCCGCTCGCGCGATTCTTTCGCAGGCCGACCGTCGTGACGGCGGTGGTCGTGTATATCGTGTTCGTCGGGATCGCGTATAACGGGTTGCTGCGCTATTTGTGGACGCCGTCGGGCTATCGCGCGCTCGTCAACGAGTCGCTGCATACGGTGGTGCCTGCGCTCGCGGCCTTGTACTGGTTTTTGTTCGTGCCGCGCTTTCATCTGTCATGGCGACGATGTGCGCTCTGGCTCGTCTATCCGCTGTCTTATCTTTGCATCACGTTATGGCGCGGGAGACTGTCCGACTTTTATCCTTATCCGTTCATCAATGTCAGCGAACTCGGCTATGAGCGCGTACTGCTGAATGCGGCGATGCTCGTCGTCGCGTTTATCGTGTTGATGAGCGTGTTTCTTGTGATCAACCATCGGCGCGAAGATCTGGATGTGAGTGATCCGGAGGATGAGGCGGGGGATTCGTCTTCTGGGGGCGCTGAGTAGGTGGCCGATCACAACCGTATCGGGCCACACTGCGTGCATGCGCTGACGAAGTGAGCGTGAAACGAACGGGGCATCCTGGATGCATCAAGTCTTTGACAGACGAAGGGATTGAATCTATTCGTGCGCCTGCATACCCCTTACCGTCTCCGAGTGTCCCTGACGACTTTTAGGTTACGCAGACGGGCCAGAGAAGCCCGTCTGACGGAAATTGCACCGGGAGCACGGCGCTATCACGCTAAATTTATTTATCGCCGCTCGACGTGAACTCGACGTCGCTTACCAGACCCTTGTCGTTGAACGCCACGATAAGCTGCTTGCTGTAGATCTTAAGGCTGAACGCCGAACCGGAAACCTGCGTGTAGCTATAGATCAGCGCATCGTCCCCCTTGTTCTTGATCAGCGGATAGACAGCGTGGCCGCCCGGGTTTCCAAACGTCGAAATCACTTCATGTCGCGTCGTTTTGCCTTTGACGATCGAACTCACCTTCGACTCATCGAAGTCAGTGGAGTCCGACTTGAATGAACTGATGAACTCGTCTCCGACTAGCGTATCGTTGAACAAGGCGAAGTTCATCGCACGAGCTGGTGTAACCCCGCTTTTCACCGCTTCGCCACTCGTGCTGGCATAAGCGTATTTCTTGAGCTTGACGATCTGGCCATTTTTTGTGAGCTCGCCGTTCTGATAGGGCTTGCCCATTTTCGACTCCAAATCCGTCGCAGTCGATCTTCCCACTTGCAGTTGTCCCGCTTCCGGCCGCACGAAGTCGGTGCCGGCACAACCGGACAAAAATGAGACCGCAGACAGGACAGCAATCAGGTGCTTCTTGTTGTTCATAGATTATGTTTTTAAGCTGGTGAATCGAGGAAAGACTCAAGCCGTTTGCGCAACGACCACATTAAAACAACCCTGTTCAGAGACGCAGCCTACTGTTCCTGCAAGCGTCGGCGTATCCAGAATGGGGCCAATGTAGGTTTATTTTGGCTTACAAAAGCCCTGCATGGAGGCAAGAATTTATCCCGCTTCGGCTCGACCTATTTAGATTCAGTTAGTTATCCTATAACTTCCATTTGTTTTTCGTCCTTTTCCTAAGCCCATTTATCACTTTTCCAACTATTTCTAAGTATATGTTCCAAAAGTCGACGCTAGACAGCGTGGTGCTTACTGGCACTGCTATTGCGAACGTAGTTAGCGCCCAAGCCAAACGCGAAGCGTCGGGTTATTGACAATTGAGCGCGCCAAGGGTGTTGCCGGAGCCTGCGGTGGTCGCGATTTCACATTCGCTGTTTCAGCATGAACCGCCCCGCCGAGTCGATGAAGAGGTACCGCCATGCCGGATGATGGCCATTCCAGCGCAAGGGCGTTGCTAAGGTTATCGCCGGCTTCATGTGCGATTGCAACGCGAGAGGGCTAGCTAACCATGTACGCTCTACCCTTGCGATTCACAACAAGATCCGCCATGAACGCCATCGCCAACGCAAACGCCCCGCACGCGAAAATCAGCGCGTAGTTGTTATGCGTATGCGAGAACAGGAACGAATAGCCATAACCCGCAAGCGCCTGACACAATGCAAACGCCGATGTCGCCCGGCTCCACGCCGCGCGCTGCTCCGTGTGATCGTGCGGCAGGAGTTCGTGCACGCGACCGAGCGCGAGCGGCACGATACCCGTCGTTGAAACACCGAGCGCGACGGTCGCCACGCCGATCGCATAGGCATTCGCCGACAACGCCAGCAACACCGCCGCGCACGCCTGCAACAGAAGCACGAAACGATAGGCCATGCCGAAGCCGATGCGATCGCCCGCATTGCCGCAAATGAGCGGCCCGAAGACCGCCGCGATGCCATACAGCACCCAGTAACTCGCGCCCACATCGGCGCCGCGCCCATAGCCTCGCGCGATGCAATCGACGAGCAGAATCATCACAGGCACGAGGCCGAGCGCATTCGCCGCATACTGCGCGTACAGCAATCGCAGACGCGCGCCGCCAAGCTGGCTTGCATGCGTCGTTGCGGATGACACCGTGACTGCCGGCGGATTCGCAGCGGGCCAGCCGAACCACGCGAGCGCGGTCAGGACGAGCGAGAACACGCCGAGACCGATCCACGTATCGTGCAAGCCGTAATGCAGCAGCTTCGGAATCAACGTACCTGATGCCGCAATGCCGAAGCCCAGCCCGACGAAAATCATGCCGCTTGCAAAGCCGCGCCGTGCGGGCGGCATGTGAGGCAGGATCGTCGTCGCGACGAGCACCATGATCGCGCCGCCCGACAGCCCCGACAAAAAGCGCCACGCAAAGAACCATGTGATCGATAACGGAAACGCGCAGCCGAAGAACGCGGCCGTCACGATCGCCATCAAAAGACGCAGCGCGTGGCGGTTCGTGAGCATGTTCGCAATCGCGCGGCCAAAAACCGCGCCCGCGAAATAGCCCGCGAAATTGGCGGCGCCGAGCGTCACTGCCTGCGACGACGTGAACCAGTGCGCCTCGATCAGCGGCGGAATCAGCGGCGTATAAGCGAAGCGCGCGAGTCCGATCGCGACCAGGCTCGCGCAGAAGCCCGCCAGTATCGCGAACAGCGCGCGCGCATCGAGTGAAGAAGGTTGATCGGCGCGCACGGCCGATATCGTTTGATCTGACATAAAAACGACTCCATGCGGCCGGGTGCAATTGCACGCGGCCGGATAACGGATTGTGAGGATCGAGGCTTAGCGCTTGCCCGCAAACGAGCCCAATGGCGGCAGCTTCAGCATGGCGAGCGTCGGGGCGACTGCGCCGCTCAGCAACGCAGGTTTGGGATCGACGCGCGCGAGCACGCGCACGCCGAGAAGCACGGCCAGCAGACTGGTCGCGGCGGCATCGGCGGACATGACGCGTTCGATGTCGCCGCTCTTCAGGCCCGCCTTCATGCAACGTTCGAAGAACGCACGCATCAGCGACATCTCTTCCGCGATGAGTTCGCGAAACGCTTCGTCCTCGTGCGACACGCCGAGCGCCGCGTTCACCAGCATGCAGCCGCGCCGATGCTCGTCGGACAGCGAGCGTTCGATAACCTCGCGGAAGAACGCGGTGATAGCGCGGGACGGCGTCAGCGACGATTCGAGCCGTTGAATGCGCTCGCGCAACGTGTGTTCGAGATAGTGATCGAGCGCGCGCAAAAACAGCGCGCGTTTGTCGCCGAAAGCGTTATAGAGGCTCGGTTGCGTCAAGCCCGTGTACTGCACGAGGTCGCGCGTGGACACGCCGTCGTAGCCGTGTGTCCAGAACGCGTCGGCAACAGCATCGAGCACGCTGTCCTCGTCGAAATTGCGCGGTCGCGCCATGATCTCGCTCCATCGAATCGGAATACCGATGTTTTATATCGTTCGATACAAAACAGATTATATATCGATAGATACAAAACCGCGCGGTATCTCCATACGGGGATGCGGGTCTTGCCGGGAGCGGGACATCGACTGAAGAATGACGAGGCGCTTCGAAGACGCGCGTGCGTCCTCGAAGGCGTAGATGGCGTTCAGGCTTGCTTGGTATCGAACATCAGCAACTCGACGCCTGCCTGCGCGAAGTTAGCGAGATCGGCTGCCGTCTTCTGGCCTTCGGGCGAGCCGAGCGCGGTCTTGATCGCTTCGAGCGAATCGAACTTCAGCAGCGCAACGAGATGATAGGGTGAATCGCCCGATGCGACGGCCACCGGCCCCGCACTGATCTCATAGCTTCGCAGCCCCGGCAGGGTCTTCGCGAGCGGCGCATGAGTGGATGCGTAGTAATCGTCGAATGCCTTCGTGTCGGTCGGGTTCTTGTAGAGCGCTATGAGATGGGCCATCGTCGTGTCTCCTGTTGGTTGTACGGCGTCAAGTCACTGCTTTTCCAGTTGCAGATAGATGCGCTGCACGTTCTGCGGCTGCGCGATCGAATAGATCTTGTAGTTCGTGAACGCGGGCACCTGTACCGTATGCATCGCTTCGGTCAGTCCGAGGCCGTTCTTGTACGCACGCTTCACCGATGCATCGAGTTCGCGCAGATAGACGCCCGTCTGCATGATGTCCTCGCCGCGCAAGGGCGCGCCGAAGCCGGGCACCACGGTCTTGAGATCGAGCGCGCGCAGGTTCTCCAGCGCGGCAAGCCAGCCGGAAATCTGCTCGTTGCGCAACTCGGGAATGCGTCCGTTCGAGACAAGTCCGCCCGCGAAGAGCACACCGGTCTGCGTGTCGAGAATGGCAAGATCGCCCGGCGTGCTTGCCGGTCCGAAATGCAACAGTTGCAGCTTGCGCCCGCCGCTTTCGATTTCCGTGGTGCCGTTGATGGTCTGATCAGGCACGGTCACGCGCGAGCCCGCCATCTCATCTTCGCCGAGCGTCTTGCGCAGATTCGCGAGACAGATCGAACAGCGTTCGCGAATCAATTGCGCTGCGCGCGCGTGCGCAAGAATCGGCACGCCTTCATCGCGGAACGCGGCCGCGCCGAACACGAACTCGGGCGCCTGATGCGTGATGATGACGAGCTTCACCGGCAACGGCGTCACCTTGCGGATCGCTTCGATCATCGCGCGGCCATAGCGGTATGACGAGCCAGTATCAATCACCGTCACGCCATCCGTCCCGACGATAAAGCCGTTGTTCGCCACGATGCCGTGATTCGCAGGCGCGACCGCGTCGTTGTCGCCGATCAACGCATACACGCCCGGCGCGATCGCGACCGGTGCGGGCATGCCGCTCAACACGGCGTGGGCGAAACCGCTGGCCGCGAGAAGCAGCACGCACAGGAGTGCTCGCAGGCAGCCCCGCGTCATTTCATCGCCGATGTCTGCGCGCCGGGCCGCGCGTCGACCGCCACCGCGCCATCGAAGCGCTTGTTCTTCGTGTCCTCGATATGCGCCTTCAGTTCACCGCTGCCGCTCGGGACGAAGTAGAAGCGGAAGTTCGGGTTCTCGCTGATCGAAAAGTTGACGTTCGCGATCATCACCGGCTTGTCGGCGTAAGTCACTTCGATCTTGCGGATGAAGTAGGCGGTCGCATAATTGCGCGTGACCTGATTCATCGCCATGCCGGTGCGGTTCGGGTGGCGCACCATCACCTGCGCGAGTTCGGGCTTGCCGCTTACTGCCTGACCGTCCGTTTGCAGGCGCACTTGCCCGGCCGAACGCTCGGCCGCGTCTTCGTCCTTGTCGGCGGGCGCGGAGCAGCCGCCCGATGCCTTCACGAAACGAATCGCGCTATACAGGTGTCCGTCGTTCGTTTCCGCAACCACGCGCATGAAGGTGTAGTCCTCCACCCGCACGCGTGTCTCGATGGTCGCAAGTCCCGACTCCGGCGAGAACTCGAACGAGCCTGCATAAGGCTCGGGATTCTCGTCGATGAAGAGATAAACCTTCTTGATGTAATGCGCGCTGCTTTGCGGAAACTGCGCATTGATCGCGATGGGCACGACGGAGGCGTCGGCGGCGCGCGCGGGTGCATCGAGCTTGATGACCGCATCGCCGTGCGGATCGATCGTGCGTCCCTTGAACGTGCCTTCCTTGAAGTCGAGCCAGCGCGGATTTTTGGCCGGGTCGTCGTCGGGCTGCGCCGCTTGCGCAACATAGGGCGCGAGCGCCGTGGCCAAGAGGCTCGCGAGCGCCATCCCGCGAATGTTGGACCATGCTGTGTTCATGATGTCCCTCCAGTGCGCCTCGGCGCTACTGCTCCCACTCCAGTTCCGCATACGCGGCCGTCACGTTGCGACGGTGATAGATGTCGAAGAGAAGCCATTTCTGCCCGTCATCCACGCCGATGCTGTCGACGGCCTGCTGAATCGTCTCGCCCTTCTTGATTGCCGCACGCACGTCGCGCGCCAGATCGGCGAGATAACGCGCTTCTGCGTCGAGCGATTGCGGCCACGGCGGATCGAGCGGACCGTGTCCCGGCACGACATGACGCGGATTCATCTGTCGAATGCGCGCGATATCGTCGAGCCAGCCGACGACGCTGCCATCCACGACCGGAATACAGCCGACAAAAAGCAGATCGCCGGTCCACAACGTGGCGCTCTTCTCATCGTATACCGTTAAATCGTTGTTCGTATGCGCCGTTTTCCAGGTGCGCAACGTAAGCGTCCGGCCGCCGAGATCGAGCGTGCCGATTCCGTCGATGGTGCGCGTCGGCGGGATGATTTCGCTGCCTTTCGCGGCCGCACCGAGTTCGCGATTCAGCGCGCGCATATAGTTGTCGGCGCGCGCCGCTTCCGCCTGCGCGAGCCTCACGCTGCCGACGAACTGCGGATGATCGTCCTTGAACGCCGCATTGCCGAAGATATGATCCGGATGCATGTGCGTGTTGATGACATAACACACCGGCAACGGCGTGACCGCGCGTATTGCGGTGCGCAAGGCGCGGCCTTCCGCCAGCGTGCCGCCTGTGTCGATCACGGCCACGCAGCGCGTCCCCACGATAAAGCCGACATTCGCGATATCGCCGCCATTCGCGGGTGTCGCGACATCGTCGTGGCCGCGATGCGCATAGTTGCCCGGCGCGATCTGCTGAACCGTCAGCGCGTTTTCCGCGCGCGCGATAGTTGCAGATGCAATCAGTATGACGAACGCAATCCGCCGCCATGCTGCTGCGAGATTCATCGCGTGCCGTCCGCTTCGGCGAGCCGTCTGGGCCGGCGCAGGCCGAACGGTGCGAATTCACGTTCGAGAAACGGCTCGGCGTGTTCGAGCAGGAAGCGTCGAAACGCGAGACAGGTCGGCGAAAGCTGCTTCGAGCGCGCATGCACGAGTTGCCATGTGCGTTCGACAGGCGTGCCGTTCACTTCGAGCACGGCGATCTCGCCGGTACGCAATTCAAGCCCGAGCGTATGCAACGAGATGAGGCTCACGCCCATGCCCGCCATCACGGCTTGCTTGATGGTCTCGTTGCTGCCAAGCGTGACGCTGCGCGCGGGCACGAAGAGGTTCTGGCGAAAGACGTGTTCAGCGACCATACGCGTGCCGGAGCCGGGCTCGCGCAGCAGAAAGGTATCGCCCGCCAGTTCCTGCAAGTCGAAGCCGTGCGCATGACGCAGCGGATGCGACAACGGCGCGACGATCACATGCGGGTGATAGGCGAGCGGCTCTGCCGTTGTGCCGAGTTCAGGCGGCGGACGCCCCATGATCGCGAGATCGGTCGCGTTGTCCTGCAACAGGCGCAAAAGCGTCTCGCGATTGCCCACGGAAAAATGCACATCGACTTTCGGATACTGCTGCGAGTAGAGCGCGAGCAGCTTCGGTGCGAAGTACGTTGCCGAACTGACGATGCTCACCGCAATCGAGCCGCTGTCGGCTTGCGTGAGCGACATCATCGCGTCTTCGGCATCCTTGATCTCGCCGAGAATCCGACTCGCATGATGCGATAGCCGTTCGCCGGCTTCAGTGAGCGCAAGACGGCGCGCAACCCGTTCGAACAACGGCAGACCGATGGCTTCTTCCAGCTGACGGATTTGCATCGATACCGCGGGCTGCGTGAGATGCAGTTCCTCGGCGGCGCGCGCAAAGCTCGGACAGCGGCTCGCGATCACGAAGATCTGCAACTGGCGCAGCGTCAGGGAACGGATGAAGTTCACGGCGTCGGGTGCCTCGCACAAGATGCTCAAGCTAAGGCAAACGCGCCCTCATCGGCTGGCCCGGGGTGCATTGGATGACTTGACCGGCGCGCCGCCAGGCGGACTCAGGTTCTTGAGCGCGCCTTGAAAGGCCACGGTTTCCTTCATCATCGGATGCGCAAAATCGTTGCCTTCGCCGGGCACTTCGGTGCGAATCATGAGCAGACGTCCGGGCACGTCGTCGGCCACGACGAACGTATAGCGCTTGCCCAGATACTTGCCGAACCGCTCCGCGTTGGGATCGTTCAAATAAGGCTGAATGACGATCTGTTGTGCGTTCGCATGCTTGCCGAGACCGAGCGACTCGCTGGACACCGGCGTGATCGCCGGCCCCGCTGCGAGCGCCATGCGCACGCGCTGCTGGAAATAGCGCCGCTGGCCGCCCGTGAGCTGTTCCATCTCGGCGATATCGTGTTCGAGAAAATAGATGATCACCGGATTGCACGGCAGCCCGCCCGGCACGTTGACGCTGCCGGTGCGATCCGTCACACGCGCGTCGTTCTTGGCGTTGCCCGGACTCACAACGAGCACGCGCACAGTGTCGTTCACTTTCGACGGCGGCCCGGAATAATCCACCGCGTAGTCAAGTTCGGTCTGCGGCTCGACGCCCTTCAGGTGCGGCTGCATGAACAGCAGATTCTCGGCAGGCGCGATCTGAACGCCGGGCGCGGAAGCCGCGGGCGCGTCGGCGGCAAGCGAACTCGTTGCAGCCAGCGACATCGCGAAGCCTGCGCAAGCCAATGTCCACGCGCGAAGCGAAACCCCGTTCATTCGCTTCATTGCGCGGCCACCGGCTGCAACGGCAGCAACGGAACCTGATAGCTGGTCAGTATCTCGTCGATCTTCGGCTGATTCGATGCGATCCAGTTATCGACCTTGTCGCGCCACGCCTTCTCGCCATAGCGCACGCCCATCGAGATTTCATAGTCGAAGCGGATCGGCTGCCCGGCCGGGAACGGCACGAGGCGAACCTTGTTGTCTGAGCGATTGACGAAATAGCCCGCGATCGGCCCCCATACGAAAGCCGCATCGACGTTGCCCTTGACCAGATCCTGCTCGATCATCGCGCCCGGAAACGCTTCCGGATCGCCGCTCTGTCCTTGATATGAAACCGCCTGATTGATCAGGTCATGACTGAGCAGCCAGTCCACTGCCGGACTCTTCACGAAGATGCCGAGCTTCATCTTCTTCAACTGATCGGGCGGCAGGCTCATCAGGTCCGAAGGCGTCTTGATGCTCGCGTATTCGGGCTTGTTCGGGAACACCATCGCGTAGGTGGAATGCAGATATGGCCGCGTGGTCGCGGTGAGTTCATAACCTTTGGGCACGCCGATAATCAGATCGCACTTGAAGCGTTCGGTCTGCGGGACTTTATCGCGCAAGGTATTACGCACGAAGCCCATGCGTTGCGGCCAGTACGTGTATTCGATCTTGTAGCCGAAATCGCTCGCCATCTGGTTCGCGATCTTGTTCTCGAAGCCCTCGCCCTTCTGGTTCGAGAGCGGCATGTTGTTGGGGTCCGCGCATACGCGCAGCACGCCGTCCGCGCCATCGTTGTTGGGCAGGTTGGGCGGCGGCGCGGCCGCACCTTGCGCTACGGCCTGTTGCGCCGAGAACGTTGCGAGCGCCGCGCACAGTGCAACTGCGAATCGAAACGAAGCGGCGCGGCTTACATGACGATCAGACATCGACACACCTCCGGGTATGAAAGCAATCATCGGACGTCAGCCCGGCCATCGGGCACACGACGTCCTTATTTTGCATCGATCGCCTGCAAGTCGCCGGGATTGATCTTGCCGTCGGAGCGCCCCTTGAGATAGGCATAGAGGTTCTCCCAGTTCTTCTGCATCATCTGGCTCGTGCTGAAATCGGGCATGCCCTTGTCCACGCGTCCGCCAAACACAGTGCGATGAAATTCGTTCTTGTCCAGCGACTTGAAAGCGTCGATCAGCGACGGGCCGACCATACCTTCCTGCTTCGCCCCGTGACAACGTTCGCACGCAAGCGCGCGCCATGTCTTCCAGCCTTGCAGCGTGTCGCTGTCTACCTTGTTGCCGTCGACGACCTTATACGCGACCGGCTTCATCTGTCCCGAACTCGGCGCCGTCTGGGCAAATGAAGCGGAAGACGCAGCGAGCGCCATCGACAGCAGCAAGAGTGATCGGCCTTTCATACGTCTGACTCCTTGAACATGTCTTTTATTAGGGGGTTTTGCGGCGCGGCGGCCATTGCAGCCGCCGCGCCTTGCTGCGAGATCAATCATGAACTGCGATGTGCATCAACCACCCGGAATCGCGAACACGAAAAGCGTGCCGCCGAGGGCCGTGTACTTAGCGAGGTCCTTGTAGCCACCGACCGCGCCCAGGCCTTCCGTCGACTTCTCGAGACCCGCTGCCATGCCGATGCCGGCCCAGCCGCCAATGCCCGAATACACGCCGATGAACTGCTTGCCCTGGTATTGATAAGTGAACACGTTGCCGATAATCCCGGACGGCGTCTTGAACTTCCACAGCTCCTTGCCGTCCTTGATGCGCACTGCCTTGATGTAGCCTTCGAGCGTGCCGTAGAAGACCACGCCGCCGGCCGTGGCGAGCGCGCCCGACCACACCGAGAACTTCTCCGGCTTGGACCACACGATCTTGCCCTTGGCCGCATCCCATGCGATGAAGTTGCCCATCGCGCCCTTCTCGTTCGGGCCCGGATACATCGAGAGCGTTGCGCCGACGAACGGCTGACCCGACACGTAATCGACCTGGAACGGCTCGTAATCCATGCAGACGTGATTCGTCGGCACGAGGAACAGGCTCGAACCCGGATCGAACGCTGCCGGCTGCTGATCCTTCGAGCCGAGCGCCGCGGGGCAGATGTTCTTCACGTTGTGATCGGGACCGGCCTTTTGCGTCGAGTAGCTCGCGTTACGAATCGGCAGGCCGCTCTTCAGATCGACGCTGTCGGCCCAGTTCACCGCCGGGTCGTACTTCTGCGCGACGAGCAGTTCGCCCGTTTCGCGATTCAGCGTGTAGCCGAAGCCGTTGCGGTCGAAGTGAACGATCGCGGGCACTTTCTTGCCGCCGATGTTCAGGTCCGACAGGATCATCTCGTTGACGCCGTCATAGTCCCACTCGTCGTGAGGCGTCATCTGATAAGCCCACTTCGCTTTGCCGGTGTTCAGATCGCGAGCGAAGATCGTCATCGACCACTTGTTGTCGCCGGGACGTTGCGTCGGGTTCCATGTTCCGGGGTTGCCCGTGCCGTAGTAGATGAGATTCAACTTCGGATCCCATGCGTACCATCCCCACGTCGTGCCGCCGCCGTACTTCCACTGATCGCCCTGCCAGCTCTTGAGCGACGAGTCCGCGCCGACCGGCACCATCTTGCCGTCCGCCCAGGTCATCGTCGTTTGCGGGTCCATCAGCATTTCGCTGTCGGGGCCGACGCTATAGGCCTTCCAGACTTCCTTGCCGTCCTTGATGTTGTATGCGACGAGACGTCCGCGCACGCCGAACTCACCGCCCGAGATGCCGGTCAGCACCTTGTCGCCGAATACGTGCGGCGCGTTGGTGTTGGTTTCGCCCTTCTTCGGATCGCCGTTCTGCGCGGTCCATACGACGTCGCCGGTTTTAGCGTCGAGCGCGACGAGTTTGGTATCGGCTTGCTGGAGGAAGATCTTGCCGTCGCCATAAGCGAGACCGCGGTTGACCGTGTCGCAGCACATCACCGAGATGACTTGCTGATCCTGCTTGGGCTGGTATTGCCAGATGAAGGTCTGATCCTTCAGGTTGATGGCGATAACCTTGTTGGGAAACGGCGAGTGGATATACATCGTGTCGCCGATGACGAGCGGCGAACCCTCATGGCCGCGCAGCACACCAGTCGACATGGTCCAGGCAACCTGTAGCTTGCCGACGTTGTTTTCGTTGATTTGCTTGAGCGTGCTATAGCGGTGATTCGAATAATCGCCCGCTTGCGCCGCCCAGTTCGAGGGATTCTTGATCAGGCTGTCGAGCTGCGAGTCGGCCTGAGCGACGTAAGAATTCAGGCCCGCTGTCGCGACCACCGCCAGTCCAAGAACCAGGGTGCGTAAGTTCATGTCTCCTCCAGAATGGTGATGCCTCCGACCCAGGGATGACCACGCTACCGGGTTGCATCGTGCGCGCCTTCAAATGCAGGTAACGAGTTGCGCTTTGCCCGGTGCATTGCCGGACGCTTGCGTAGAGAGGCCATTTGCATATTCCATGCCGGTTTTGAGCATTTGCTTTAAATCGGGAATTTGGCGGGCACTGCTGTCGCGTGCAGACGAATCCACGTCGGATGGCGACACATACTGTGTCAAATACGCGAAAGAATGCGCGCGATGGAACACTTGAGGAACGGTTAAGCGGCGCGCGTGACATGACGCGTCGCAGCATGCTCCGCTTAGGGCTTTCGCTTAAGGGTTTTAAATGGTGAGCTTGCTTCGAGCGGCGCATACTTGATTGGTGTTTTCATCTTTCCGGAGGCGTCGCCATGGCTCAAACAGAAAAAGTCTATTCCGATGAAGAGGTCCAGCAGCGTCTGACCGGCGCCCTCAAGCACTGGTATCTCGAAGACGGCTGGCTCAGACGCAAGATCAAAACCGAAGGCTGGAAAGGCACGCTCATGGTGGTCAATACCGTGGGGCATTTGGCCGAAGCCGCCTGGCATCATCCGGACTTGACGGTGTCTTATGCGTTTGTCGTCGTCAAGCTCAAGACGCATTCGGCGAAAGGCATCACCGATAAAGACTTCGCGCTGGCTTCCAAGATCGAAGATGTCTTGCAGTGGCAACCCGCGAAGGAAGATGGTCCTCTCGAGGGCACGCCTTCCGATGATCAGCGGTTTCGGTATATCAAGTACGACGCTTGATGGCTTGCTTGCTCGTTTGTTTGTTCGTTCGTTGAATCCTGAATTCGCGTTGGTCTATTAGCGTTGCCCCTGTGCGGGGCGGCACGCTAATAAACCAACGCGAAAGCAAGTTCCTACGACCAACCCAAGCAAAAGCGAAGAAACAAAACCCCTTCCTGGTACAGGATTTGCCTAACTCCAAGGCCCAAAGGAAATCCGCCAACAGGAAGCCCACTTCGATGCAGACCTCCCCCGGACGCTTGTCGCCGCCCACGGCGATCACAGTGGAATCGCCTGCACGCCTGCATCTCGGCTTTATCGATCCGAACGGCTCGCTCGGCCGTGTATTCGGCAGCATGGGCCTCGCCATCGACACGCACGGCACGCGCATCACCGCGCGCCGCGCGCCGGGAGCGAGCCATCGCGCGAACATCGAAGGCGCGGTAAGCGACGCCCAACGCGAACGCATCGAGCAGCACCTCGCGAAGCTCGAAGCCGCGCTGGGTCCCGGCCCTGCAGTCGATATCGAACTACACGACGCACCGCGCGCTCACACGGGTCTGGGTTCCGGCACACAACTGGCGCTCGCGCTCGGCACCGCTTTCGCCCGCGTGCGCGGCCACGAAGCCACCACCGCCGACATCGCCCGCATGCTCGCGCGCGGCGCGCGCTCCGGCATCGGCA
This sequence comes from Caballeronia insecticola, assembly GCF_000402035.1. Lineage (GTDB taxonomy): Bacteria > Pseudomonadota > Gammaproteobacteria > Burkholderiales > Burkholderiaceae > Caballeronia > Caballeronia insecticola. The sequence goes on along the minus strand of NC_021294.1, from coordinate 163,734 downwards.
TCCACGGATTCGATCATGGCGGCCTGCTCGTCGACGGCGGGCGCGACGCACGCAACGCGTCCGCGACAACGTTGCCGCCGCTCATCGCGAGACAGCCGTTTCCCGATGAATGGCGCGTCCTTCTCATCGACGATACCTCGCGCGAAGGCCTGCACGGCGACGAGGAAAAGCGCGGCCTCGCCTCGCTTGCGCCCTTTCCCGCGACGCTCGCCGCGCATCTGAGCCATCTCGTGTTGATGCGCGTGCTGCCCGCCGTCGCGGAACACGACTTCGACACCTTCGCCGACGCCCTCTGCGACCTGCAGCAAACCATCGGCGAATACTTCGCGCCCGTTCAAGGCGGCGTATTCGCGAGCCCCGCCGTCGCGCGCGCGCTCGAAGCCGTCGCGGCCGGGCAGAAGGCGGGCATCGGACAGACATCGTGGGGACCGGTCGGCTTCGCGTTCGTCGCGAGCGCGCAGGACGCCGAGCGAGCGCTTGCCGCTGCAAAACAAGCCTCGTCATACGCGCCGCTCACATTCACCATCGCGGCCGGCCGCAACCGCGGCGCCACGTGGCGCGCGGCCGAGCGGCGTCATCACGGCGTCAACGCGGCGTGAGGGCACGCACGAGCATGAGCGTCACCGTATCGACAGCTTGAATCGACATCACTACGACAACGAGTCCATCGCCATGCCCGAAGCCACCGAAAGACCCTACGTCCTGCACATGTTCACCAGCACGCCGCAGATGAGCCCGTTCGACGTGAACATGGCAGCCGACGCGGGCTATCAGATTCTCGTGCCGTACTGCAATGTCGATGAAGACAGCGTCGTGCAACTCACGCAGGACGCGATCTTCTCGCGCGGTCCGAAAGGCGTGTCGCGCACCGGCATCTTCATCGGCGGACGCGACGTGATGCTCGCCGCCGACATGCTCGAGCGCGCCCGCAACGCAATGGTCCCGCCCTTCGAAGTCTCCGTCTTCACCGATCCGAGCGGCGCTTATACGACAGCCGCCGCGCTCGTCGCGCTTGCGGAAAAGCATCTGAAAGCCGCGCATTCCGTTGATCTCGGCGGCAAGCGCGTGCTGATTCTCGGCGGCACGGGCGCGGTCGGACGCGTCGCGGCGGCGATGGCGGCATCGCTCGGCGCGGTCGTCGCCGTGGCGAGTCATTCGAGCCAGTCGCGCGCCACGCAAGTGAGCGACGAAATCAACCGGCGCTTCGACATCGCGACATCCGGCGTCGCGACCGGCACGCCGGATCAACTGCATCGCGAACTGGCGCGCGCCGAAGTGGTGTTCGCTACCGCCGTCGCGGGCGTGCAGGTGATGACATCTGCCGATCTCGCGCACGCGAAGAACCTGCTGATCGCCGCCGACGTCAACGCCGTGCCGCCCGAAGGCATTGCGGGCGTCAACGTGATGGACGACGGCAAGCCGCTCGCGGGCGCCGCACGCTCGGACGCGGTCGGCATCGGCGCGCTGGCTATCGGCAATGTGAAGTATCAGGCCGAGCACCGGCTCTTCGTGCGCATGCGCACGGGCGGCAAGCCGGTCTATCTCGGCTTTCCCGAAGCCTTCGACGAAGCCCGCGCGATCGTCGGCGGACAAAGCTCATGAAATCGGACGAAGTGTCGCGCGCGCCGCGCATTGCGGTCGCGGGACTGTCGGCGCGGCTGCTCGCGCAATCGGCGAGACGCGCGGGACTGAACGTCGTCGCGCTCGATATCTTCGGCGATCGCGATACGCGTGAAGATGCGGGCATGTGGTTCGATATCGGTACTGAAAACGGCAACGGGCTTTCTATCGATCGCGCGCGTCTATTCGATGCGCTCGAACACGCCGCGCGCCTGCCACGCATGCTGGGCCTCATCGTGACGAGCGGGCTCGAAGCACTCGCGGGCGAACTGAGCCGCGCGCCGCGCGTGCCGCGCTTCATCGGCAACGGTTCGCAGGCCGCCGCCGTGCGCGATCCGAAGCGTTTTTTCGCGCTGCTGGACGAAGCGGGCATCGCGCATCCCGAAGTGCGCTTCGCGCCGCCCGCCGATCGCCGTGGCTGGCTGGTCAAACGCTCTGACGGTTGCGGCGGCACGCATATCGAATGGGCCGAAGACGTCGCGCGCACGCCGCCGGGCGGCTATTTTCAGCGGCTCGCGCAAGGCCGGTCGATGTCCGCGCTGTTCGTCGCCACGCATCGCGAGGCTGCGGTGATCGGCTTCGCGGAGCAACTGAGCGTTGCGGCGGGGCGATGGCCGTTCGTGCACGCGGGCTCGCTCGGGCCGGTGCGTTTGCCGCCGGAGACGGCCGCGCGCATCGTCGCGGCTATCGGCACGATCGTCTGGAAGACGGATCTGACGGGCCTGAACAGCATCGACTTTCTGCTCGACGGCGACGATTTCAGCGTGCTCGAAATCAACACGCGCCCGTCATCGACGATGGCGCTCTACGAAGCCGCATGGCCCGACGCGTGGCCGCGCGGTCTGGTCGGCGCGCATCTCGACGCGTGTCTGCACGGCGCGCTGCCGCGCACGTTCGCGCATACGCCCTCGTTGTTCGCCGGACAGCGCGTGGTGTTCGCGCCCGCCGGCTTCGACGTATCGCGCGCATTCAGCGACGCATGCTTCGACGACCCCGCGTGCCACGACGTGCCGCTCGCGGGCGCGCGCATCGAAGCGGGCATGCCGGTTTGCACGATGACCGCCGTCGTCCCCGCATTCTCCGACTTGCGCGACGCGCTCGAACGCGAGCATGCGCGCCTTCTGCAACGCATCGAAACCCGGTCCATGTCATGAGTTCATCTTCCGCCACGCCTGCTGCGCTGAGCGTCAACGCGTCGAGCGAGCGGCTCGTCGCGCGTCTCATCGACGATGCCGCGCGGCTTCACGTCGATGTCACACGCACGGAAGGCGGCACCGTGATCGTCGATGCGGGTGTGAACGCCCAAGGCAGCGCCGAGGCCGGCGTGCTGATCGCGCGCATCTGCATGGGCGGGCTCGGGCGCGTGGCGCGGCGCTTCGCCCTCGATGCGCAACCGCTCTGGCCCGGCTTCATCGAAGTGCATACGAGCAATCCGGTGATCGCCTGCCTCGCGAGCCAGTACGCGGGCTGGAGCCTTTCGGCGACCAAGGAGCAGACCGGCGGCAAGAAGTTCTTTTCGCTCGGGTCCGGCCCGGCGCGCGCGCTCGCCTGCAAGGAGCCGCTCTTCGACGAACTCGGCTATCGCGACCGTCACGATCGCGGCGCGCTCGTCATGGAAGTGGACCGGCTGCCGCCGCAAGTCGTCATCGACAAAGTATTGGGCGATTGCGGCCTCGCGCCGCAGAATCTCGTGATCGCCGTGACGCCGACACAGTCTGTGGCGGGCACGGTGCAGGTCGTCGCGCGCGTGGTCGAAGTTGCGCTGCACAAGACGCACGTGCTGGGCGTGGATCTCGGCGAGATTGTCGAAGGCAGCGGCAGCGCGCCGCTTCCGCCGCCCGCGCCCGACGGCATCCAGGCGATGGGCCGCACCAACGACGCGATTCTCTACGGCGGCCGCGTGCATCTGACTGTCAAGAGCGATGCGGTCGCGAAGCGTCTCGCGGCCGAGTTGCCTTCGTCGAATGCGCGCGATTACGGGCGGCCGTTCGCGGAGATCTTCACATCGTTCAATTACGACTTTTATCAGATCGACCCCGCGCTCTTCGCGCCCGCCGAAGTGTGGGTGTCGAGTCTGGAGAGCGGCGCGACGTATCACGGCGGCAAGGTCGATCAACCCTTGCTCGACGCCCAATGGAAAGCCGCCGGAGCCGCGCCATGAGCCTGCGCGTCGCGATCATGACGGATGAGACCGGCTGGCACACCGGACGGCTCAAAAAGGCTTTCCGCGCGCGCGGTGTGGAAGCGCGCTGCGTCGATCTCGCGGATTGCCGCATCGACACGACATGGCCGCCCTTCGGCCTCGCGATTCCCGGCTTCGGTCACACGCTGCCCGACGCGGCGTTCGTGCGCGGCATCGCGGGCGGCACCTTCGAGCAGGTCACGTTGCGGCTCGGCATTTTGCACGCGCTGCGCGAATGCGGCGTGCCGGTCTATAACGACGCGCGTGCAATCGAGCGCAGCGTCGACAAGTCGATGACGAGCTTTCTGCTCAACCGCTACGGCGTGCCAACGCCCGCGACATGGGCGGGCGAATCGGCCGCATTTGCGCAGCGCGTGCTGATGCGCGAGACGGCCGCGGGTCGCCAGGTCGTGATGAAGCCGCTGTTCGGCTCGCAGGGCAAAGGTCTGCGCAAGCCCGGCGTGAAGTTGCCGTCGCTCAAGTCGTTTAGTCAGGTCGCTTATCTTCAGCGTTATGTCGATGCGGGCAAGCCCGGTTTCGACTGGCGCGTGCTCGTGATCGGCGACAAAGCGGTCGCGGCGATGAAGCGCGTCGGCGGCGAGGGATGGATTCACAACTTCGCGCGCGGTGCGCGGTGCGAGGCCGCGGAACTGACGCCCGCGCTCGCCGACATCGCCGTGCGCGCGACACAGGCGCTCGGGCTCGATTACGCGGGCGTCGATCTGATTCCGTCGGACGGCGCGCGGCCGGTCGTGCTCGAAGTGAACGGCGTCGCGGCGTGGCGCGGTTTGCAGTCGGTGACGCCGGTCGATATCGCCGCGCTGCTCGTCGACGATCTGCTCGATCGCAAGCTGCCTGCATCGAAGGGCCAGCTTGCGCTCGCCAGCGGCGATGGACTCCGGTGACGCGCCACTCGCCGAACGCGCCCGCACGGCGTTTTTGCGCGCGTGCCGGCTCGACGTCGAGACGCAAAAGCCCGGCAACGTGAGCGTGGCGAGCGCGGGACACGGCATGACGTCGGCGCAGTTCGTCGCAAGCGCGGGCACGGCGGCCGAGGGCCTTTTCACGCCGGGCGCGCGGGTGGGCGCGCGCATTCTCGATGCCGTGCGCCGCACCTTCGACGCGGTCGGCTGCAACACCAATCTCGGCATCGTGCTGCTCGCTGCGCCCTTGTGCGCGGCGCTCGAACGCTTCGCGCCGCACGAAGCGGTCGATGCATCGCGCTGGCGGGCGGCAACCGTGCGCGTACTCGCGGAACTCGATATCGACGATGCCCGCCTCGCCTATCGCGCGATCGCGCTTGCGAATCCGGGCGGACTGGGCGACGCGCCCGAGCAACCGGTCCACGCGCCGCCGACGGTCACGCTGCGCGCGGCGATGACGCTTGCCGCCGAGCGCGACAGCATCGCCCGCCAGTATGCGAACGGTTTCGCCGATATCTTCGGCGCGGGCCTCGATGCGGCGAACGCGCTCACGCCGGCGACCGACCATCGCGCGATGCTCGACGTATTCCTGACCTTTCTTTCGGCGTGGCCCGACTCGCACATAGTGCGCAAGCAAGGCGCGGCGGTGGCGCAAAGTGTCACGCGCGATGCGGCGCTGCATCGCGCGGACTGGCGCGCGGCGGGCCGTAACGTGCAGAGCGCCGAGCTGGATGCGTGGGACGCCGGACTGAAGGCGCGCGGCATCAATCCGGGCACGAGCGCGGATTTGGCGGTGGCGACGCTGTTCGTCGCGCTCGTGACGAACGCGGCCTGAACGACCGACCAAAGATTGGCACGGAACATGTTAGGAAGTTCGCGGTTGAGCGGTCGCATCGAAAGTCGGCCGAACCGGGAGCCTTGCGCGGCTTTGAGTCTTACCGTCGCGAGTCGAGAGCAAGTCGCTAGTTTCTAGAACCAAATCCACTGGAGGAACAGCATGGCCAAGATCAACCGCGTCCTGGTAGGAGAGTCGCTCGTCGGCGATGGCAACGAGGTCGCACACATCGACTTGATCATCGGACCGCGAGGTTCCGCTGCCGAGACCGCGTTCTGTCACGCGCTCACGAACAACAAGGATGGCTTCACGTCGCTGCTCGCCGTGGTCGCGCCGAATCTGCTGACCAAGCCGAACACGATCCTGTTCAACAAGGTGACGATCAAGGGCGCGAAGCAGGCCGTGCAGATGTTCGGCCCGGCGCAGCGCGCGGTGGCGATGGCGGTTGCCGACAGCGTGGAATCCGGCGTCATTCCCGCAGACGAAGCCGACGATGTGTTCGTGTGCGTGGGCGTGTTCATCCACTGGGAAGCGGACGACGACCAGAAGATCCACGATTACAACTATCAGGCGACGAAGGAAGCGCTAGCGCGCGCGGTGGCGGGCGAGCCGTCGGCCAAGGAGGTAGTATCGAAGAAGGGAACGATGTCGCATCCGTTTTCGCCGAGCTGATCCGATGTCCGGCCGGTGCGCGCGCGCTGCCTGGTTCTTTGTCGTTGCGCGCGCGCCGGCCGCTTGTCTTACCCGATAACTATGAGGCTCATCAAATGACCCTACGTTGTTGCGCGTTGTCGTTGCTCGCCTGCCTCTCGCTGATTTCGCCGCTTTCGTTCGCCGCGACGGGCGCAGGAAACGCCGCGCCCGCCAAGAGCCACGACTACCCGACGGAAGGACGCGTGGAATACGTGCTCGGCTGCATGGACGACAACGGCCACGACTTCGTCAACGTCTATAAATGCTCGTGCGCCATCGACAAGATCGCGAAGGTGCTCACGTATGACGATTTCGTCGAGCAGTCGACGTTCTCGAAGTACGCCACGCTTGGCGGCGAAGGCGGCGCGGAGTTTCGGGTCGATCGCGCGAAGGCGCAGACCAAGAAGTTTCGCGACTTGCAGAAGGACGCGTATAAGGCGTGTGGGATAGGGAAGCAGGCTTCGGCTGCGGCGAAGTGAACTTTTGCCTGCGTTGAGCAGAACGCAAAACCCTCACTCCGGCACATACCCTCGCCCGATCCACGCAAGACTCACCGGCCCGGCAGGCCGCTCCTCACGCGCCCGCCGCCGCTCGATCACCACGCCGACCGCCTCGACATCATCGAATTTCGCGGGTTTCGCCAGATCGACGCGCACCCAATGCGCTCCGAAATCCGCGATGATCAACTGCGCGATGCGCTCCGCGAGCGCCTCCAGCAACTGCAATCCATGCGACGCGAGCAGCGCGTGGATCGCTTCCCGCACCGCCGCATAATTCACGGTGTCGTCGATTCGGTCGGTCACGCACGCGCGAATCGACGGCACGCCGATCGCCAGACTCATGCGCACCGCCTGCGCATCGTGCAGCTCGCTCGCATCGATGCCGATCACGGTCTGCCCCGTCAGCCCTTCGATATAGACGATATCCATCACGCGCGCATCGCCCGAAGGTTGCGGCGCAACATGAACAGCGTCGCGGATCGGTTCGTATAGTGGTTCAAATCGGCCCATAAGTCCCCGCCGCCTAAACGGCCCGTTGAAAGAAAGCATCCGTAAGCACCAAGCAAAAAACGGGCGCGTTCACGCTTCAGGAGGCGACTCCTTATTGAACCAATGCGCCATCGGATGTACAGTTTTTGAGATACGGGCCGGATCGGGGTCCACGAGAGCCATCATCGAGTCGGAACGGGCCGCGGCGCCAGCGGCAACCACAACAGATTCTGCGCCGGACGGACGCGCCCGCAAGCGCGCACCGGAACGCGGCGCAACGGAGACACGCCCCCATGTCGTCGCTTGCTGACGTAGACACGCATGTCCGGGAAGTGCTGAATATCGTCCACAATCCGCTGGCCGCGCGTCGCGCCAGCGATTCCGTCGCGCAATCGTGGCTGCGCTGTCTCACCGAATTCCGGCTCGATCCGGGCCGTTTCGTGATGCCGCCCGTGCTGACGCAGCACGAACTGAACGAACGCCGCGACGCCGCCAGCGATCTCATCGCGTGCTCCAAGCTCGAAATGACCACGCTCTACCAGCAGCTGGCCGATCCGGAACTGGCGGTCGTGCTCGTCGATGCAGACGGCGTGATCGTGCATCAGGTGTCGTCGGTGCCGTTCGGCGAAGCGGTCGCGGCGGATGGTTTGCGCGTCGGCGCGTTGTGGAGCGAGCGCGAGGCTGGCACCAACGGCATGGGCACGTGTCTTATCGAGCGCGACTGCATCGCCGTGTGTCAGCACGAACATTTCTATCCGCGCTATACGTCGCTCACCTGCTCGGCCGCGCCGATCTTCGACGAACGCGGCGAAGTGATCGGCGTGCTCGACGTCACCAGCCGCTCGAAGCTTCTGCAGCAGCATTCGCTCGTCCTTGTCGGCATGTCGCGGCAGATGATCGAAAATCGTTTGATCGACGCGCGTTACCGGCACGCGAACATGATCCACTTTCACAGCCGCCCGGAGTTCGTCGGCACGCTGCACGCGGGCAAGCTCGCCGTGAGCGACGACGGCGTCGTGCTGGCCGCGAGCCGCAGCGCATTGTTCCAGCTCGATCTGCGCTCGCCCGCCGAATTGTGCGGCAAGCGCGTCGAGGAAGCGTTCAACGCGCCGCTCGAAGACATGATCGCGCGCAGCATTCGCGGCTCGTTTCATCCGGTGACCATCTACAGCGCGAAAGCGAACAGCCGCTTCTTCCTTACTGCACAGACAGCGCGCGACGGCAAGACCGGCGGCACGCGCATCCTCCTGAACGATCCGCTCGCGCGCGATGTGTCCGCGCCGAACGCGCGCAGCAAGTCGCCGAGAAAAGACCTGCGCGAGTCCGCAGGCGCCGGCCGGCTCGACAAGCTCTCGCATCTGGAATTCGGCGATCCGCGCATGGCTTCGCAAATTCAGCTTGCCGCGCGCGTGATCCAGCGCAAGATTCCGATCATCCTGCGCGGCCAGACAGGCACCGGCAAGGAAGTGTTCGCCAATGCGCTGCACAGCATCAGCCCGAACGGCGCGGGGCCGTTCGTCGCGGTGAATTGCGCGTCGCTGCCGGAGAATCTGATCGAGAGCGAACTGTTCGGCTATCGCGCGGGCGCGTTCACGGGCGCGCAGCGTGAAGGCCGGCGCGGCAAGATTGTGCAGGCGAACGGCGGCACGCTGTTCCTCGATGAAATCGGCGACATGCCGATGGCGCTGCAAGCGCGTCTCCTGCGCGTGCTCGAAGAACACGAGGTGACGCCGCTCGGCGCGGAAACCACCGTCAAGGTGGATTTTCAGCTGATCAGCGCGAGTCACCGCAATCTCGTCGAACTCGTGCAGAACGGCTTGTTCCGCGAGGATCTGTACTATCGGCTGAACGGCATCGAGATCAATCTGCCGCCGTTGCGTGAACGGGCCGATGCGCTCGCGCTGATCGGCCATATTCTCGAAACCGAATCCGACGATCCGCCCGAACTCTCCGCCGAAGCGCGCGGCGCGCTGCTGAGCTATGCGTGGCCCGGCAACATCCGTCAGTTGCGGCACGTGCTGCAAATGGCGATCGCGCTCTGCGACGGTCCCGAGATTCTTTGCGCGCATCTGCCGCCGGAGATCGTCAACGGTACAGGCGCGACGGCTGCCGCAACGCGTGCGCCGAGTCCGGCCGCGAGCACGCCGCTCATGCATCTCACCGAAGATGCCGATACGTCGTCGCTCAACGCGATTCAGGTGAAGGAGCGCGAAACCGTGCTTCAGTTGCTCGACGAACATCGCTGGAACGTGAGCAACGTCGCGAAGGTGCTGGGCATCAGCCGCAACACGTTGTATCGCAAGATGCATCGGCTGCATATTCGCCTGTCGCACGATACGCCTGCATCCGACAACCCCGCGTCCGACGCATGACGCAACCCACGCCCGTCCGCCGGCTCGACGAGTTCAAGCCCGACGCGCGCTTCGCGTGGTGCGTGACCGGCTCCGGTCATATGATCGAAGAGTCGATTGCGCTCGCGCTGCGTTTGCCGGGCGTCGATCTTTTTCTCTCCGCCGCCGGCGAGGAAGTGCTGCCGCTGTATGGCTGGCCCATCGCTAAGTTACGGGAGCACTTCAAGGTGTTTCGCGACAACAGCGCGAGCAGCGCGCCCGTCGGCATGCTCTATAACGGCGACTATCACACGGTCGTGATCGCACCCGCTACGAGCAATACCGTCGCCAAATGCGCGTTCGGCATCTCCGATACGCTGCCCACCAACCTCTACGCGCAAGCCGGCAAACAATGTGTGCCGGGCATCGTGTTCGCATGCGACACCGCGCCGTCCGTCATCACGCACGCCCCGAAGGAATGGGTCGAAGTGAGGCCGCGCGCGATCGAGTTCGAGAACGTCGAGCGGCTTGCGCAGTTCGCGCACACCACCGTGGCCCGCTCGCTCGACGATCTGCAGGCCGCGCTCGATCAACGCCTGTCGGATCTGAAGCTTGCATGGAACACATCGTCTTCCTGACCGGCCGGCTTGCGCAACTGAGCCTTCAGCAAGTGCTCGAAAGCATCGCGCCCGTCGCGAAGCAAGCGCCTTTTACGTGGGAAGTGCGCGAGATCGGCTTGCAGGTCGCGGGACTCATGACCGCCGATATGGTGCGACGCCGCGTCGCCGTTCCGCTCACCGAAGGCACGAGCCGCATGATCCTGCCCGGCCGATGCCGCGGCGATCTCGATGCGCTCACCGCGCATTTCGGCGTGAAAGTCGAGCGCGGTCCCGAGGAAGTGAAGGACTTGCCGCAGTTCTTCGGACGCGAGGCGCGGCATGTCGATCTGTCGCGCTACGAGACGGAGATTTTTGCGGAGATCGTCGATGCGCCGCGTCTCACGCTCGAAGGCATTGCGGCACGCGCGCGCGAATATAAAAGGCAAGGCGCGGATGTGATCGACATCGGCTGCTTGCCGGAAACGGCGTTTGCGCATCTCGAAGACGCGGTCATCATGCTGAAGGAGCAAGGCTATCGCGTGAGCGTCGATTCCATGCGCGACGAAGAACTCGTGCGCGGCGGGCGCGCGGGCGCGGACTACGTGATGAGCCTGAACATCGACAGCTTATGGATCGCCGATGAAATCGCCGCGACGCCCGTGCTCGTGCCGCGCGAACCCGCGGACGTCGCATCGCTCGATCAGGCTATCGACGCCATGACGAAACGCGGACGCGCCTTTCTCGCCGACCCCATTCTCGATCCGATTCCGTTCGGGCTGGCGGCGTCCATCGCGCGATATGTGTCGTTGCGCGAACGCTATCCCGATGTGCCGATCATGATGGGCGTCGGCAACGTGACCGAACTGACCGAGGCCGACACGAGCGGCATCAATGCGGTGTTGTTCGGCATGGCTGCCGAATTGCGCGTGGCGGCGGTGCTGACCACGTCCGTCAGCTTGCACGCGCGGCGCGCGGTGCGCGAAGCGGATGTCGCGCGGCGCATCATGTACGCGGCCCGCGAAACGCAGACGCTTCCGAAGGGCATCAACGCCGATCTCTCCGCGTTGCACGCGAAGCGGCCGTTTCCGTACGATGCCGCCGAAATCGATGCCATCGCCGCCGCCGTGCGCGATCCGAATTTTCGCGTGCAAGTGTCGGCCAAAGGCATTCACGTCTATAACCGCGACGGGCATCATGTGGCCGCCGATCCGTTCGCGCTCTATCCCGAACTCAAGGTCGAGCACGACGGCGGGCATGCGTTCTATCTCGGCGTGCAACTCGCGCGCGCGGAAATCGCCTGGCAACTGGGCAAGCGCTTCGATCAGGATCAGCCGCTAGACTGGGGATGCGAGGTCGATCGTCCCGAGGAAGATCTCACCGCGTGGCACGCACCCGGGACGACGAAGAAGAAGGGCTAGACGCGCCATTTGATCGAGCATCCGAGCGCGGGGTATTGCTCATCCAGCGGCTCGCGGTTTTCCGCGATGGCGCGCATCGCTTCATAGAGATCGCGACGCGCATCGGGCAACGCTTCCTTGCGCGACGCATCGATGCGGCCGCGATACATCAAGCGCAATTGCGCGTCGAAGCCGAAGCACTCCGGCGTGCACACCGCGCCGTACGCACGCGCGACTTCCTGCGATTCGTCGTGCAGGTAGGGGAACGGCAGGTGCCATTCTTTTGCCATCGCGATCATGCGGTCGAAGGCATCGTCGGTGTAGACGTGGGCATCGTTCGAATTGATGCCCGCCACGTTGATGCCGATTTTTCCGAGCGCCCGCGCATCGCGAATCAGATGCGGAATCGCAACCTTCACGTAGGGACAGTGATTGCACATGAACACGATCACGAGGCCGTTCGCGCCCTTCAGCGTATCGAGCGTGTAGGTGTTGCCGTCGGTCGCGGGCAGCGAAAAGGTGGATGCCGTTGCGCCGAGTTCGGCAGTCGGAGATTCGGTGGGCATGAGATAGCTCCCAATTCGTTGGGCTGGCCGTTTGGCATATTGGCGAGGTGATCGGACTCGGATAGCATCGGATCTCTTCTTAGTTATCCGGAGTAATCGTGTACATTTTTAGTGTTGAGGAAGCGCAGGGTAATTTGCAGAAACTGCTTGATCTTGTCGCAGACGGGAAAGATGTGGCTATCGGTGGCAAGCTCCCGGTGTTACTGCTCAAGGTACGGTCGGTCAGGAATTTCGACAACGACCATCCCGAGGCCACAGGCTCAATCATCGTGTTCGATCCCGAAGACGAGAGCGCCTTCGAGGACGAATCCTTCAAGCCCTTGCCCGATGACATCATCGAACAGATGTACAACGGTCCGATTTTTCCGGAAGAAGTCGAAGTCACCCACGAGAGCCGATGATGCGTGTGCTGCTCGATTCTCACGTCTATATCTGGCGCGTCTCGAAAGATCGGCGAATGCCTGCTCGTATTCGCAAGTCGATAGATGAAGCGGAGCAGGTCTACGTCAGCACGGCCACCATCTGGGAGTTGTCGATCAAGGCGGCGCGCGGCAAGCTCGAACCGCGCGCTGCACAAGCCCTCGACGAACTTGAAGCGCAACCGTTCATCGTCCTCCCGGTCCAACTGAAACACGCCAAAGCGGTGCGGGACATGCCCGACCTGCATCGCGATCCGTTCGATCGCCTGCTGGTTGCGCAGGCGCGAACGGAATCGCTCAGGTTTCTGACAGTCGACAGCGAACTCTCCGAGTATCTGGCCGAAACGACAGAAGCCTGACCCCGCGCCGCGCCCCTCACTGATACCGCTTCGCCATTGCTTCCAGGCCCATCGGTCTGATGCGCTCCGCATGCCCGGCGCACCCGAATGCTTCGAAGCGCGCGACACACAGTTCCCGCGCCGCCGCCGTCGCCGCCTTGAGCGCATGCCGCGGATCGAACTCCGCTTTCGCCGACGCCATCGCTCGTCGCATCGCACCTGTCATCGCGAGCCGGATATCCGTGTCGATATTCACTTTGCGCACGCCGTTCGCAATGCCGCGCCGTATTTCCTCCACCGGCACGCCGAAGGTCGCGGGAATCTCGCCGCCGTGCTCGCGAATAATCGCGAGCCATTCCTGCGGCACCGAAGACGACCCGTGCATCACGAGATGCGTATCCGGAATCCGCTCGTGAATTTGGGCGATGCGGTCGATCGCGAGAATATCGCCTGTAGGCTGGCGGCTGAACTTGTACGCACCGTGCGACGTGCCGATGGCAATCGCGAGCGCGTCGATGCCCGTCGCCTCGACGAACGCGCGGGCTTCGTCGGGATCGGTCAGCAAGCGGTCGTGGCTCAACGCGCCCGCCGCGCCCACGCCGTCTTCCTCACCCGCAAGCCCCGTTTCCAACGAACCGAGACAGCCGAGTTCGCCCTCGACCGACACGCCCACCGAATGCGCCGCCTCCACGACGCGCCGGCTCACTTCGACGTTGTAGTCGTAATCGGCGGGCGTTTTCTGGTCGGGCATGAGCGAGCCGTCCATCATCACCGACGTGAAGCCCGAGCGAATTGCCTGCTGGCACACGGACGGACTCGCGCCGTGATCCTGATGCAGCACCACCGGAATATCCGGATGCGCCTCCACGGCCGCGAGCACCAGATGCCGCAAATACGGCTCGCCCGCATATTTGCGCGCGCCCGCGGACGCCTGCAAGATCACCGGGCTTTTCGTCGCCTCGGCCGCCTGCATGATCGCGTGCACCTGCTCCATGTTGTTGACGTTGAACGCGGGCACGCCGTAACCGTGCTCCGCCGCGTGATCCAGCAACTGCCTCAGTGCGATGAAAGCCATCGTGACCGCTCCTCGAAGTAGTGTTGCGAAATCTAAATCTCAGGCGGCCACGCGGCGCGCTTCATCGACGAGTGCGTCCGTCGTCACGCCGAAGTGCGCGAACAACTCGCTCGCGGGCGCGGATTCGCCGAAGCGGTCGATGCCGATCACCCCGCCCTTCAGGCCGACATACTGCCGCCAGAACGCCGTGACGCCCGCTTCGATCGCCACGCGCGGCACGCCTTCGGGCAGCACGCGCTCGCGCCATGCATTGCATTGCCGGTCGAACACGGTCGTCGACGGCATCGACACGACGCGCGCGAGAATGCCCTCGTCCTTCAGCCGCCCGACGGCCTCGAGCGCGAGCGCGACTTCCGAGCCCGTCGCGATCAGCACGACGCGGCGCGCATCGCGCTCGCAAGTCTCTGGCCAATCGACGAGCACATAGCCGCCGCGCTCGATCGCATCGATCTGCGCTTCGTCGCGCGGCACGAACGGCAGATTCTGCCGCGACAGCAGCAGGCACGAAGGCCTGTCACGCTCGACCGCGCCGATCCACGCCTGCATCGTCTCGACGGTGTCGCAAGGCCGCCATACGTCGAGGCCCGGAATCATCCGCAAGCTCGCGGCGTGCTCGATCGGCTGATGCGTCGGGCCGTCTTCGCCAAGCCCGATCGAGTCGTGCGTGAAGACGAACACCGCGCGCGTCTTCATCAACGCGGCCATGCGTAACGCATTGCGCGAGTAATCGGAAAACGTGAGGAACGTGCCGCCGAACGGCAGATAACCGCGATGCAGCGCGATGCCGTTCAGCACCGCGCTCATGCCGAACTCCCGCACGCCGAAGCGAATATAGTTGGCCTTTTCCGGCGCGGCGCTCATATCCACGGCGTCTTTCCAGCGCGTGAGATTGGAGCCGCTCAGATCGGCCGAACCGCCGAGCAATTCGGGCAACGCGCGCGCCAACGCCTCGATCGCAAGTTGCGATGCCTTGCGCGTCGCTACGGTCTGCCGCGCGCGATCCGCGTCGCGCACGAGCGCACGGGCCGTGTCGCGCCAGTTCGCGGGCAACGCGCCGCGCGTGCGCCGCTCGAACTCGCCTGCCTCGTTTGGATACGCGCGACGATACGCCGCCATGCGACGGTTCCACGCATCCTGCGCCGCCGCGCCCGCCTCGCGCGCGTCCCACAACGCACGAATCGCCGATGGAATCACGAACGGCGCATGCGGCCAGTCGAGCGCGCGGCGAGTCGCCTCGACTTCATCGGCACCGAGCGGCGCACCGTGTACGTCATGCGTGCCGGCCATCGTCGGGGAGCCGTGGCCGATCACCGTCTTGCAGCAGATGAGCGTCGGGCGATCCGATGCGCGCGCCTCCTGCAACGCGCGCGATACGTCGCCGGCGTCGTGGCCATCGACCGCGCGCACCACGTTCCAGCCGTATGCTTCGAAGCGCTTCGGCGTGTCGTCGGCGAACCAGCCTTCGACGTGGCCATCGATCGAAATGCCGTTGTCGTCGTAGAGCACCGTGAGCTTGCGCAGCCGCAGCGTGCCCGCGAGCGACGCCGCCTCGTGCGAAATGCCCTCCATCAGACAGCCGTCGCCCACGAAAACATACGTGCGATGATCGACAATCTCATGTCCCGGCCGATTGAACTCGCGCGCGAGCAAGGTCTCGGCGAGCGCCATGCCGACCGCATTCGTCAGGCCCTGCCCGAGCGGTCCGGTCGTCGTCTCGACGCCGGGCGTGACGCCCACTTCCGGATGCCCCGGCGTCTTGCTCCCCATCTGCCGGAAACGCTTGATCTCGTCGATGGACACGTCGTAGCCGCTCAGATGCAGCAGCGCATAGAGCAGCATCGAGCCATGCCCGTTCGACAACACGAAGCGGTCGCGGTCCGGCCAGTCGGGATCGGCGGGATTGTGCTTCAGATGACGGCCCCACAGCGCGACCGCGATCTCCGCCATGCCCATCGGCATGCCGGGGTGCCCGGAATTGGCCTGCTGCACGGCATCGACGGCGAGCATGCGCAGCGCGTTCGCCATCTGTCGCGTATCGGACGAGCGCTGAAGTTGAGGCAAAGCCTCGGCAACGGCATTCATGAAATGCCTCCCTGGATGCGATGGATGAAAACGGTTTATGCGCGCGCGCACCGGTCGCGCAGCTGCAGGATCATCGGCGTGAAGATGAGCTGCATTGCGAGTCCCATCTTTCCGCCGGGCACGACAATCACGTTCGGGCGCGACATGAACGAGTCGTGCAGCATCGTGAGCAGATACGGAAAGTCGATGCCCTTCGGCTTCGTGAAGCGAATCACGACGAAGCTCTCGTCGGGCTGCGGAATCTCGCGCGCGGTGAACGGGTTCGACGTATCCACGGTCGGTACGCGCTGAAAATTCACGTGCGTGCGCGAAAACTGCGGGCAGATGTAGTTCACGTAATCGGGCATGCGGCGCAGGATCGTATCGACCACCGCTTCATGCGAATAACCGCGCATCGTCTGGTCGCGATGCAGCTTCTGAATCCATTCGAGATTGATGATCGGCACGACACCGACGAGCAGATCCGCATGCCGCGCGACATCCACGCGATCCGTGACGGCCGCGCCATGCAGGCCTTCGTAGAACATCAGGTCCGTGCCTGCGGCGATCTCTTCCCACGGCGTGAAAGTGCCGGCGTCCTGCTTGTAATGCACGGCCTCGCCTTCGTCGTGAACGTAATGGCGAGTCTTGCCGCCGCCCGATTCGCCATAGCTTGCAAACAAGGCTTCGAGTTCTTCGAGCAGGTTCGCTTCCGGCCCGAAGTGACTGAAGTTGAGCAGGCCGTCGCGCTCGCTCTGCTTCAACGCTTCACGCATGCCGAGGCGATCGTAACGATGGAACGCATCGCCTTCGACAATCTGCGCATTGATTTTTTCGCGCCTGAAGATGTGCGTGAAGCTCTTCATGACGGTGGTGGTGCCGGCACCGCTCGAACCGGTCACCGCGATGATCGGATGCTTGATGGACATGCGCTGCCTCCCTTTATCTGTTTAATGAGCGCCCTACGTGAGGATCACGCCGGCGTTTCTGGCAGGAACAGCGAGCGTTCGTTGAAGAGCGGCGACGTAAAAGGTTTGTCCTCGCCGCGGTCGTATTCGCCGTGATAGCGATGAATACGCGCCACTTCATTGCGCGAACCGAGAATCACCGGCACACGCTGATGCAACGCGCGCGCCTTCATATCGAGAATGCGTTCGCGCCCGGTGATCGACAGCCCGCCCGCCTGCTCGACAATAAAGCTCATCGGATTCGCTTCGTACAGCAGACGCAGACGTCCTTCCATCGCGGGCGTCTTGAAGTCGCGCGGATACATGAACACGCCGCCGCGCATCAGGATGCGATGCACTTCCGCCACCATCGACGCGATCCAGCGCATGTTGAAGTCCTGCGCGCGACAGCCGGTGCGGCCGTCCTTGCATTCCTGCA
This sequence comes from Caballeronia insecticola, assembly GCF_000402035.1. Taxonomy (GTDB): domain Bacteria; phylum Pseudomonadota; class Gammaproteobacteria; order Burkholderiales; family Burkholderiaceae; genus Caballeronia; species Caballeronia insecticola. The sequence goes on along the minus strand of NC_021294.1, from coordinate 146,321 downwards.
CGTAGCGGCGCACGGGCGGCTCCCAGAAGCGTTCGTTCGATGCGTTGATCGCGAACTCGCACGAATCCTCGGGAATGCGGATATCGGAATGCGTGAGCACGAAATTGCCGACATCGCGTTCAAGCGTGAAGCCGTGCGTGCCGTTGCCGACGGACAGCACGAGCATCGTCGACGGACCGTAGATCGCGTAGCCCGCTGCAACCTGTTCGCGGCCCGGGCGCAGGAACGATGCTTCGTCGGCTGCATGGCTTTCGTCGGGTGCGCGTTTGAGCACGGAGAAGATCGAGCCGACCACGCCGTTGATATCGATGTTCGAGGAACCATCGAGCGGATCGAATGCGAGCAAATACTCGCCTCGCGGATATGCATCCGGAATGGCATAGACGCCGTCCATCTCCTCCGACACCATGCCCGCCAGCAGGCCGTCCCACTCGCAGTGCTGCAGGAAGATGTCGTTGGTCACGAGATCGAGCTTCTTCTGCTCTTCACCGTGCGTGTTGACCGATTGCGCCGAGCCGTGCTGGCCGCCGAGCGCACCGCGTGTCAGTGCCGCCGCGATCGTCTTGATCGATGCGGCCACGTCGATGAGCAGCGCGGAAAGGCCGCTCGCCGCTTCCGGCCCGGGCTTGCGATCCAGCGTGTCGATCAGGAACTTCGATAAGGTCGTGCGTCCATCCTGCATCGCGCTCTCCTTCGTTATGAATCGGTGAACACGCGGCTCGCGCGGATATCGCTCGCGTCGAGTTGCATCAGCGCGGCGGCGTCCGTGGCGCCGCTGCCTCGTTCCGCCGCAGCGAACAGACGATTCGCCTGACGCAGCCGCGCGCGATCCAGCGCATTGCGCACGGAACGCGCGTTGGCGAAGTTCGGCTGACGAATGCGGCGCGCGAGATACTCTTCGAAGGCGCGGCGCGCGTCGTCGTCGAAGCGGTAATGCATGTCGGCGAGCATGTGCGCGGCGATCTGCAGAAGCTCATCGGGCGCGTAATCGGGAAACACGATGTGATGCGCGATACGCGAACGAAAGCCGGGATTGCTATGAAAGAACGTTTCCATACGCGACTCGTATCCGGCGAGAATCACGACGAGATCGTCGCGCTGGTTCTCCATCGTTTGCAGCAGAATCTCAATGGCCTCCTGTCCGTAATCGCGCTCGTTCTCCGGGCGATACAGGTAATAAGCCTCGTCGATGAACAGCACGCCGCCCATCGCACGCTTGAGCACTTCGCGCGTTTTCGGCGCGGTGTGGCCGATATACTGGCCGACGAGATCGTCGCGCGTCACCGAGACGAGATGATTGCGCCGGATATAGCCCAGACGATGCAGCACCTGCGCCATGCGCATCGCAACGCTTGTTTTGCCGGTGCCGGGATTGCCCGAGAAGCACATGTGCAGCGTGGGCGCACCCGAGGCGATACCGAGCGTTTCGCGGGCGCGTTCCACGAGCAGGTGCGCCGCGATCTCGCGAATGCGCGTCTTCACCGGCGCGAGCCCGATGAGATCGCGGTCCAGTTCCGCCAGCACTTCGCCGATGCGCGATTCGCGATACAGCGCCATCAAATCGGCATGCGTCGCGGGCGATTCGCTCGTTTGATCGGGCACGGCTTCGAGCGTGGCTTCGGCGCTCATGATTTCGCCTCCTCATCAGTAGCGTTCGCCGCCCGGGCGGTCGGTTGCGTAAGTACGGATCGCGTAATGCTGCACGCGGCCCTGACCGTCCTGACGTTCGAGACGGAAGCCCTTTTCTTCTTCCGGCCGATTCACGATGAAAGACATACGCATCGTTTCGAAGCCGCGCAACGAGTCGAACGCATTGACCTTGATGTAATGATGCGGATAGGTCTTGCGGCAGGCGTTCACCTCCATCAGCACGCCGGCGGCATCGTGGAGATCGAACATCGGCATGCCCCACATGTCCCAGTAGGTATTGCGCGGGTGCGGATCGTCGGTGAATTCGACTGAACAGGCCCAGCCCTGATCCAGCGCATAGTTGATCTGCGCGGAGATATCCTCATCGGTCAGAGGAGGCAGGAATGAAAACGTGCCTTGCGTGATTTTCATTTGTCATCCTAATCAATTGATGTCATTTGATTTCAGTCGATGGATTCACTCAGGCCGATGCAGTTGCCGTCACCGCGAAATCCGGCGTATCCGTCGATGCATAGTTGAAGGTCACATCGCGCCAAGTGTCGAGCGCCTGCTTGAGCGGCGTGCACGAACGCGCTGCGGCTTCGAGAATATCGGGGCCTTCGTTCGCGATATCACGCCCTTCGTTGCGCGCTTTCACCATCGCTTCGAGTGCGACGCGATTGGCCGTTGCGCCCGCCTGAATGCCTTGCGGATGTCCGATCGTGCCGCCGCCAAATTGCAGGATCGCATCGTCGCCGAAGAGATCGAGCAGCTGATGCATCTGCCCCGCATGAATGCCGCCCGAGGCCACCGGCATCACTTTGCGCAGGCCCGCCCACGGTTGATCGAAGAAGATGCCGCGCGACAGATCCACTTCGTTGCGTGCCTCGCGCAACACGTTGTAATAGCCCTGCACCGAAAGCGGATCGCCTTCGAGCTTGCCCACCGCCGTGCCTGCATGCGCGTGATCCACGCCCGCCATGCGCAGCCACTTCGCGATCACGCGAAACGAGATGCCGTGATTGCGCTGCCGCGTATAAGTGCCGTGCCCCGCGCGATGCAAGTGCAGGATCATGTCGTTCTTGCGCGCCCACTTCGACATCGACTGAATCGCGGTCCAGCCGATCACGAGATCGATCATCACGATGCACGAGCCCAGTTCCTTCGCGAATTCGGCGCGCTCGTAGATGTCCTCCATCGTGCCGGCGGTTACGTTGAGATAGTGGCCTTTCACTTCGCCCGTTTCGGCCTGCGCGCGGTTCACGGCTTCCATCGCGAAGAGATAGCGGTCGCGCCAATGCATGAACGCTTGCGAATTGATGTTCTCGTCGTCCTTCAGGAAGTCGAGTCCGCCTTTGAGGCCTTCGTACACGACGCGCCCATAGTTCTTCCCCGACAAGCCGAGCTTCGGCTTCACGGTCGCGCCGAGCAGCGGGCGACCGTACTTGTCGAGCCGTTCGCGCTCCACGACGATGCCCGTCGGCGGTCCTTGAAACGTCTTCAGATAAGCGACGGGAATGCGCATGTCTTCGAGACGAAGCGCCTTCAGCGGTTTGAAGCCGAACACGTTGCCGATGATCGACGCCGTCAGGTTCGCAACCGATCCTTCCTCGAACAGATCGAGTTCGTAGGCGATGTACGCGAAGTACTGCGGCTCGTCGGCGCGTGAGTTCGGCACCGGCTCGCAGCGATACGCCTTCGCGCGGTACATGTCGCAAGCGGTGAGGCGATCGGTCCACACAACGGTCCACGTCGCCGTCGACGATTCGCCTGCCACGGCCGCAGCGGCCTCTTCCGGTTCGACGCCTGCTTGCGGCGTGATGCGAAACAGCGCGATCACGTCCGTATCCTTCGGTATGTAGTCGGGCTGCCAGTAGCCCATCTCGCGATACTTCATGACGCCGGCCGCATAGCGCGAGCGCGGATCGGACGGGTTGCGCGCCGCCTCGACGGCGGCCTTGCTGAAGTCGTTCATTCCGTTTCCTCGACAGTGACGATGAAAGAGACGTGCGCCCCGATGTGCAGAAGCGAGCGTCGCGCTGATGTGCTGCGGCTGCTGTGATTGCAGAGTAAGCACTGGCGGCAGCGAAAGGAATTCACGATTAACTTGTGCGGGCATAAGCAATGCCTTAGTGAGTGTTAGCCCTAAGCGGAAGATTGCTTGGCGAATGGGACACTTTGCTCTGATTTCGCCACAGTCGGCGCACGCAACGAGACATCGACGCTCTTCGGCATCCGCTTCATGCACTGGCATGACGCTTGCGTGATTAAAAGGCCGGCTTCCTTCCGGCCGCCTGGCGGATTCGTCCGCATCGGCAAGCGTTCGACGAATCGAGAGCATCTCAACTCACATGGAGGAATGCGCATGCAATGGACTACACCTAGCTTCACCGATATGCGTTTTGGTTTCGAAATCACGATGTATATCGCCACCCGCTAAGCGCGGACGAACCGCACGAAGCCGCGCATCCGATGCGCGGTTCTTTCGTGCGGCCCTAATGAACGGGCCTGCCACATGATTTACGAGACCATCGTCACGACCGCGGATCGCGATGGCCGGCCGCACATCGCGCCGATGGGCGTGCGCTTCGAGGATGGCTTCGCGATCCTTGCGCCGTTCCGGCCGTCGGCTACGCTCGACAACGTCATCGCGACCCGAAGCGCCGTCATCAACTTCACGACGGACGTGCGCGTGTTCGCCGGCTGCGTGACGGGCTATGCGCGCGACTGGCCGACAATCGCAGCGGACAAAGTGCCGAGCGTGCGCCTGAAAGCGACGCTCGCGCATAGCGAGTTGCGCCTCGCCGAACTGCGCGACGATGAAACGCGTCCCGTTCTGCGCATGGAATGCGTGCATCGCGCGACGCATGCGCCTTTTGCGGGCTTCAATCGTGCGCAGGCGGCCGTGGTCGAAGGCGCGATTCTGGTGAGCCGGCTGTTCATGCTGTCGCCGGAGAAGGTGGACAGCGAGATTGCTTACTTGCAGATCGCCATCGATAAAACCGCGGGCGACATCGAACGCGAAGCATGGCAGTGGCTGTTGCGCGCGATCGAAGCGCATCGCGCGAAGGCGGCTGGCTGACGCTTCTTCCGTAGCATCCGCATCCCTCTGGAGTCTTCACGATGACCGCATTGCTCGCGAGCGTCCGCTCGGCGGATGAAGCATTCGATGCCGCGCACGCCGGCGCCGAACTGATCGACTTGAAGGAGCCGGGCGCGGGCGCGCTGGGCGGCGTAGCCACGAGCGAGATCACGCGTATCGTGCGAGCGTTGCGGGCGCAGTACGCGGTGCGGCCGATCAGCGCGACCATCGGCGATCTGCCCAACGACGCACTCGACGAAATGACCGCGCGCGTGCTGGATGTGGCGGCGGCTGGTGTCGATTACGTGAAGGTCGGCGTGTCGCCCGGTGCGGGCGCGGCGGCTTGCTTGCGGCATCTGGCGGGCCTGCCCGCGGCCGTGGTGCCGGTGCTGCTTTCCGACGACGGCATCGATCGCGAGCTGGCGGCGCTTGCTGCGCAGTTGGGCTTCGTGGGCATCGTGTTCGATACGGCGAGCAAGAACGGACGCACGTTGTTCGATTGCGTGGACATCACCATGCTCGCGGCTTGTGTCGCCGAGGTTCGCTCGCGCGGAACGATGATCGCGGTTGCGGGGTCTTTAGGTTGGGACGATCTCGACAGGATTCGCATGCTGGCGCCGGATATCGCCGGGTTTCGCGGCGCGCTTTGCGACGAGCGTGACGGGCGGGTTGGGCGGCTCGATCCGAAGCGTGTGGAGCGGTGGGCGCGGGCGTTGCATGGGGCGGGGGTGGGGTGATGGGTTTGCGTGGCTTGTCGTTTCAACTCATCGATTCATCCGGGGTCATCGTCGACGCCTAGAACGAGTATGCGCACGCTCTTCTCTCGTCGCTCACCATTTATCGAGATGGTTCGGCGGTACCGAGTTTTCGAATCGCTACGATATTCACTCCTTCCAAGGACGGAGGTGACATGTCGTTTCCCGAATGGGGGCATTCGTACAACGCGCTTTATGTGCCGTTGCAGCGATGGGGCTGGCAATGCGCGCTAATGCCTGCCGGTGAAGTAAAAGAAGAAGCCAGCTTCAACGGATCAATGTCGTTCGAAGAGCGCGAGAAGAAGCGCAGAGAACGGAAGAAGCAAATCGAGCAGGACAAGGACGATTTTGATCGACTGTTCCGCGCCCATATCGATCCGCGCGACGCGGCAACCTCTTCCGAATTCAGACACTACGCGGACTTCATCCGCAACACCTTGCGGATGTCGCGTTGGAACATGCCGATCGACGGCGATGGCATCACGCGATCACTGCGCGATGTCGTGCGTGCCCGCCGCATCATCCCAGTGATTGATCGTGCGTGGTACGGCGGACCACGCGTGTTCAGGCACTATGCGCCGCAACACTGGCCGGGCGACGGCGGCGGCGGTTTCCTGGCCGCGAACAGTTTCCGAACAAATGCGCCGACAGGCCGTTTCACAGGCCCGTTTGCTGCGGCCATGTTTGTGGCGGACACCGTGATGAATAGCAGACTCGCCCGCAGCAGTCGCGCGATCGGCAGAGAGGCAGACGATAGCGGAAGCGGTTTCAATTGGCTTGACGCTGTCGAATCGACTGCCGGAGTGGTGCTCGGCGACGGAGGTATGGCCGACGACAGCGGCGGGCCTTCAGGCGAGGGCGGCTCGTTGTTTGGTGATGCGCAGCCGTTCGAGTATGAGTCGGATATGCCGGATGGCGACGTGTTCGACCTTGCATCGCAAAAGACAAAAACTCCAAACTTGGGCGACCCGGGACAGTGGTATACAAACCCGGGTAGCGGCCAGATGAGGTTATATGGAGATACCGGCGCTCCCGTGATCGATCTTGATTTTGACCACAGGCACAATGGCATGATCCCGCATGCCCACAATTGGAATGACGGCGTGAGAGACACGGACGACGATGTAGTCCCTTTCAGCCCATGGAATCCTTGATATGGAATCAATCGCTCAAGTAATCGAACAATATGACGGTTTTCATGACTGGTATCTGTCTGCGGTGTCGACAGACATGTCCGAAAAGGTCGTCGAGTTGACTTTAACGTTTGGAAAAAAGAAGAAGCGAGTCAGCCTTTTATTCAGTGGCGCAACTCGCATCTTGATGAATGAATTCCTTATCCAGAACATCATTTACTCAATGGATGTCTTACACGATTATCAATCTGATGAATTTAAGCGTGCGCGCGTAACCTTAGATAAATCTTATCCATGGGGTAAGGATGGGTTGCCTAAGCCGATTGTCTCCATCAATGCAACCATTGGCGCTGATCTGTTGATCGAGTTTGATTCACTTGACGTTCACCCCGAGTAGGATCGCTGCGGGTTTCGACGCCAGTCTGTTAGATGGCGCGATGCTAGTGAGCCCGCTATCCAAGCCCGGAAAGACTTATGAGGGCGCTCGCGACTGCCGGGCCTACGTCCTTTGCGCTAGCCAAAGAAAGTAGGCGCCCCCGCACAGAGGCAGTGCCAATAGCCCGACGCAAATTCAGGTTCTCACGAACGAAGTAAAAACAAAAAAACCTAAACCGCCACATTCAACAACCGATCCCGCATGACCGAAGCATCGTCCTTGCTAAAAACCTCGACGATGTAATTGGCATCCCGCACATAAGCGGGAAACCGCCGATCGACTATGCCATCCGCCGCAAGCGTCTCCAGCGGCGCATTCGCCTCGACCTCGCACGACTTCACGATCATCAAACGCTCCGCATTGAGCGACGTGGACAACCACGCCGCAAGACTATCCGACGTCGTGTCCCAATTGGTCATCGAATCGGGCGTCGCGCGCATCAGATCGGTAGGCACCCAGACGGCCACGCGCCCGTCACGCAGCGCCCGCCGAATGCGACTCTCGTTCGACGCCAGCACCAGTTCCGGCACCACGCCCTGCATCATGATCGCGTACTGCGCCATCGCGAGCAGACACATGTTGTGGGCCGCGAGATCGTCGAAATGCCATTCCTGCTGATACTGCCGCACCGCATCCGCGAAATCGCCGCCGCCCGGCACGATCACGACGCGCCCGCCGCCCACTTCCCATAGCCGCGTCAGCCACTCGCGCAGCGCCGGGTCGTGACTGAGGCTACCCCCGATCTTCACCACCCACATGGTTGCTGTCCTCGTTCGATCTCGTTCGATGATGCCGCCGGGCCACGCTCCCGGTTCTGTTCCATCATGCTCCGCCGCTGTATTCAGCAGGCTATCACGCAGCCCGCGGTGATGCATCGTTCGACGAATGCGCCTCGTCCGCCGACGCGTCCTTCGTCCCGCCCGCCGCCCGCGACGCCAGCAATCCGACCGCCACGCTCGGCGCGCACGTCGACACCCATTCGGCGCGCGTCGTGTCGTCATCGTCGACGCCCGCAAGCCGGGCGAAGTCGATAAAGCCCCGCGCCTCCTGCCGCGCGAGCGCCGCCGCCAGAAACCGCCCGCAACCCGCACCGACGATAGGCGCCGCCGCGAGCGCCGCATCCTGCGCGATCACGCGCGCGAGGTTCGCGCCGAGCGTGCGCAACTGTTCGTGCCGCCAGCTCTGCGCGAAGCGTCGCCATTCGGCATCGCTCGCATCGGCGGCGTCGCGGCCGATCATCCGTGCGATGCGCGCGCGGCTCGCGGCTTCCGTCTTCGGCCCGTTGTCGGCGCTCGCATGCTGATCGTGCTCCGCCCACAATTCGCCCGTCAGGCGATAGACGTCGGCGGTCGTCGCGAACCATTCGTTCATCACGCCGGTCGTCTCGCCGCGAAACGCGATGCGATGCGCGACCCCGCACAACGGCGTGCGCACGATGCCCTGATAAACAAGCTCGCCGCTCATCAGCCGCCCGGCGTCGTTGTCGCCGCGCGCTACGACGCGGCCGCCCACGATCGGAATGATGTCCGTCGTCGTGCTGCCGATATCGACGAGCACCGCATCGGACACGCAAGTCGCGACCCATTGCGCCGTCGCGAGCCAGTTCGCCGATGCCACCTTGCGCCAGCCGTCCGCGCACGCCGAACGCGCGAGCCAGCCCGCGTCGCCGGCGAAGAACATCGTGCGCGGCCCGAGCCGTTGCGCGAGCACGCGCGTCAGCATGCGCACGCCTTCCGCGCGATCGGCGAAGAGGTCGACCATTTCGCCCGTCATCGTGACGGCGTGGCGCGCGGATGCATCGGCGGCGGCGGGCCAGCGCGCGAACACGCCATCGATCGCGCGTTCCAGATGGGCGATGCCCTGCCACAGCGGACACGCCCACTGGGCGACATCGGCGAGCACGCCGGCGCGCGTCGTCATCGACACCTTGACGTGCGCGCCGCCCACGTCCCAGCCGAACACCGGCGCATCGGCGGAAGTCGATGTCGTCATGACGCCGCCCCGCCGACTGCGCGCAGCGGCGCGACATCACCGTCGAAACCGGGCACGCGATGCGCCGCGAGCAGTTCCGCCGCGAGGTTCCTGCCGCCGCGCCGGCTCAATTCCGCATACGCGACGGTCGGGCGCGGATTGACTTCGATCACGACCGGCCCACGCTCCGGATGCCACACGACATCGATGCCCGCGAAACCGCGCAGGCCCGGAAACGCCTCGGCGACGCGCAGCGCCAGCCGCTCCAGCGCGCGTCCCTGCGGACCATGCCGGTCGATGCGATCGACATCGACGCCATCGAACTGCACGATCCGTTCGCGCCGCTCCGAGCCCGCCGCATCCGAGAGCCCGATGCGCTGCCGGTTGATGCTGACGAGCCGCGCGAGCCGTTCGCGGCAGATCAGCGAAAGACTCAGCGGCTCGCCGTCGATCCATTCCTGCAGCACGGGATTGCGGCCCGCCGCCGCGCGCGCTTCGTATTCGGCGCGCGCGGCGTCGAGGTCGTCGTACACATAGGTGTCGAGGCCGCCCGCGCCGTCGTCGGGTTTGACGACCCAGCGGCGTCCGGGTTGGGCGATGGCGTCGTCGGGTTCGAGCGCGGGCGTCGCGGCGATGCTGCGCGCGGCGAGACAGGCCGCCGTCGCGCTCTTGCTCGATGCCGCGCGGATCGCCTCCTTCGCGCAGCCGAGCCAGCGCGCCTGGCCGACCGCATCGTGCAGCTTGAGCAAGAGGCCGTCGCATTCGGGCGCGACGATGCAGGCATAGTCGTGTTCGCGCGCCATGCGGGCGACGAAGCGCGTGACCGGCTCGCCCGGCTGCGCGCGCACGTAGCCTTGCGCGTCGCCGTCGAGTTGTTCGAAGCGCGAAGTGGCGATGGTGACGTCGATGCCCGGCAGCGCGCGCAAGTCGGCGGCGATGGCATCGCGCATCACGCGGCCTTCGACGATCAGCGCGGAAAGATCGGCGAGGCTGCCCGCGCCCGCCACGTCCGGATCGATGCCGCCGCCGGTGAGATACTCGAACACAAAGATCTTGATCAAAGGAAAGCCATCCATGCAGGTGATACCCGTTCTCGATCTGCTCGACGGCCACGCGGTGCGCGCAGTGCGCGGCGAGCGTTCGCGCTACCGGCCGATCCAGTCCTCGTTATGCGCGACGAGCGATCCCGTTGCGATCGCCCGCGCGCTCGTCGCCACCACCGGCGCGCGCACGCTGTACGTGGCCGATCTCGGCGCGATCCTCGGGCACGGCGCGCACGACGCCGTGCTTGCCGCGCTGTGCGATGCGCTGGGCGAAGGCGTCGACATCTGGCTCGACGCGGGCTTCACCGCATGCGCACCGTTGCTCGCGCTCGCCGAACGCATCGCGCGGCTCGCGCGCGGCGCATCACGCGCGACGATCGTGCCTGTGTTCGGCACCGAGACGCTGCTCGACACCGGCGCCATCGCGCAAGCATCGGCGTGCGGCTTCGAGCCGATCCTCTCGCTCGACTATCGCGGCGGCCGTGCGCTCGGCGTGGCGCATGTCGGGCATACCGGACATGCCGGAAGCGCGTGGTGGCCGTCGCGCGTGATCGTGATGACGCTCGATCAGGTCGGCGCTCATGGCGGGCCCGATCTCGCGACTCTCGCCGATGTGCGCGCGCTCGCCGGTCAGCGCCACGTGGTCGGCGCAGGCGGCATCCGCGATCATGCCGATCTCGTGCTCGCAGCAGACAGCGGTGCGTCTGCGTGGCTCGTCGCTTCCGCGCTTCACGATGGGACGATTTCGTTTCGTCGCGATGTGGGGCGTGGGGCGTCGGTCGAGTAACTCAATATCTGTGCCAAGGAGCTTGGGGCTTGCCGCCCTGTAAACCTTTGGCAAGCAGGTGTTGCATCGCGTGATGCATGGGTGACAGTGTGTTGCATTGCGGAGCAGTTTTTTTGTTTGTTCCCGCTTCTTGCTCCGCTCATGGCGCTTACGTGAAATCCTGAATTCGCGTCGGTCTATTAGCGTTGCCCCTGTGCGGGGCGGCACCTACTTTCTTTGCTGCTGCAAAGAAAGTAGGCAAAGAAAGCAGCTCTCCCCATCCAAAGTACCTCACGCCGGCCGCGGCACAGGCGAAGAGCCTTTGGCACGGCCGTAGTTGTTGTCCTCGCAGATTTCACCGGGCTTGGCTCGCGCACGATCTGACGAGCCGTTCCCTTGGGCGCGCTGGTTCAGCGCAAAAGGCTCCGGCACAGCGCTACGCGCTGCCGTCGGGTCTGCGAGGGAAACCATCAGACAGCAAATGCGGTGAGATGGAAGCGTTAGCAAGGAAGCACGCGCAAACCCGATTGACCCGTCGGCCGCGAAGCGGGTCGGAGCTATTTGGCGCTGCGCCAGTCCGTTAAACGGCGCAATTTGGCCGACCGTGCGCGAGCCAAGCCCCGTTGACTAAAGAAGGCACTTGCCACCGCGTACCAAAGGCTATTCGCCTGTGCCGCGGCCGGCGTGAAGTACTTTGGATGGGAGAAGCTGTTTCTTTGCCTACTTTCTTTGCAGCAGCAAAGAAAGTAGGTGCCGCCCCGCACAGGGGCAACGCTAATAAACGACGCGAACACAGGATTCCACGAAAGAAACAACCCAAGCAAAAGCAAAAAACAAAAGATCGGCATAGACCTTGCTCCAAAGCACGACCATGCACGATTCCCCCACGACGACGAACGCGCAGCGTCCCTCCGCGGCTGCCGGCCACGAGCCCTGGACCTGTCCGTTCTGCCCACTTCTATGCGACGACATCACGCTCGCGCCCGCCGGCGCACATCGCCTCGCGGCGCCGCACACCGTCTGCCCGCGTCTGGCGGACGCGCTTGCACGCTTCGGTCCGCAGGATGCAAGCCGCAAGCCCGAAATCGACGGACAAGCCACCGATCTCGCCTCGGCGCTCTCGCGGGCCGCGGCGATTCTGTCGATCGCGCATCGACCGCTCTTCGGCGGCCTCGCGACCGACGTAGCCGGCGCACGCGCGCTCTATGAACTCGCGGCGCACTGCGGCGCGGCGCTCGATCATCTGCACGGCGACGCCATCGCCGATTCGAATCGCGTGCTGCAGGATCGCGGCGCGTTCTTCACGACGCTCTCCGAAGTGCGTTCGCGCGCCGATCTCGTCATCGTGTTCGCGTGCGAGCCGTCGCGGCGCTATCCACGCTTCTATGAACGCGTGATCGACACATCGCGCGATGTGAGCCTCGTATTTGTCGGATGTGATGCCGATCGCGCCGCCGACGCGCGCAGCGAAGCGATCCTGCCGCACACCGAGCCCTTCGATCTGCTCGCGCTGTGGTCCGCGCATGTCGAAGGCGGCCGCGCGATCCCAATGCCCGAACTCGTCGCGCTGACCGAACGCATCCGTGCCGCGCGATACACGGCGTTCGTCTACGAGCCGTCCGCGCTGCCCGCGCCTCACGGGGCGCTCGCAATCGAAGCGTTGCAGCGCATCGTGAAGGCGTTCAATCGCACGGTGCGCGCGGGCGCGCTTGCACTGACCGGCGACGACGGCGCGCTCAGCGTCAATCAGGCCACGACGTGGCTGTCGGGCTTTCCGCTGCGCACGCGCGTCGCGTACGGCTTGCCGCTCGATCACGATCCGTATCGCTATCGCACCGACACGCTGCTTACCCGCGGCGAAGCCGATGCGCTGCTGTGGGTGTCGAGCTTCGCGCCCGAACCGCTGCCCGCCTCGCTCGGCGACGACGTGCCCGCCATCGTCCTCGGCCATCCATCGACGACGCTGCCCGCACGCGCGGGCGCCACGGTGTTCATTCCCGTCGCGACGCCGGGCATCGACAGCGGCGGACATCTGTTTCGTATCGATACGTCCGTGGTCGCGCCGCTCACCGCCGCGCGCGATGCGGACTTGCCGACGGTCGCCGCGATCGCGTCGCAGCTCGCGCAGGCAAGGAGGCCGCAACAATGAGCCTCACGCGCCTCAAAGGCGGCACGCTCTACGATCCGGCAAACGGCGTGGACGGCGAGAAACGCGACATCTATATCCGCGACGGCCGCATCGTCGCCGGTCTTGCGTCGGGTGAAAGCATCGACCGCGATTTCGACGCGAACGGCATGATCGTGATGGCGGGCGGCATCGATCTGCATTCGCACATCGGCGGCGGCAAGACGAATCTCTCGCGTCTTCTTCTGCCCGAAGATCATCGCGACGATCCGCGCGCCGTGCCCGATCGTCCGAACGAAGGCCGCTATATGCGTCTGCCATCGTGCGGCGTCTGCGCGCCGGGCACGCTCGCGGCAGGCTATCGCTACGCGGAAATGGGCTATACGGCCGCGTTCGAACCGGCGATGATCGCGTCGAACGCGCGCCATGCGCATCTTGAGATGGGCGATACGCCGATCATCGATCACGGCGCCTACGTGATGATGGGCAACGACGAACTCTTCCTCCAAATGCTCGCCGCGAACGAAGACTTCGAGCGCCTGCGCGATTACGTCGGCTGGACAATTCATTCGAGCAAGGCGCTCGGCGTGAAGGTCGTGAATCCGGGCGGCATTTCGGCGTTCAAGTTCAATCAGCGTTCGCTCGACGTCGATGAAAAGCACGTGCATTACGGCATCACGCCGCGCGACGTGCTGAAGACGCTCACGCGCGCGCTCACCGATCTGCGCGTGCCGCATCCGCTGCATGTCCACGCGAGCAATCTGGGCGTGCCGGGCAATATCGAATCGACGATCAGGACAATGGACGCCGCCGACGGCTTGCCCATTCATCTGACGCATATCCAGTTCCACAGCTACGGCACCGAAGGCCCGCGCAAGTTTTCGTCGGGCGCGCGCGCGATTGCCGAGGCGGTCAATGCGCGGCCCAACGTGACCATCGATGTCGGCCAGATCATGTTCGGTCAGACAGTCACCGCTTCCGGCGACACGATGATGCAGTTCAAGAACGCGCCGCTGGCCCGTCCGCGCAAATGGGTGCTCGGCGATATCGAATGCGATGCGGGCTGCGGCATCGTGCCGTTCAAATATCGCGAGCAGAGCTTTGTGAACGCGCTGCAATGGATCATCGGGCTGGAGATTTTTCTGCTCGTCGATGATCCGTGGCGCGTGTCGATGACAACCGATCATCCGAACGGCGCGCCGTTCACGAGCTATCCGCATTTGATTCGCCTGCTGATGGACAAGTCCTTCCGCGACGAACAGCTCGACACGCTCCACGCCGATGCCAAAGCCGCGAGCGCGCTGAGCGAAATCAAACGCGAGTTCTCGCTCTACGACATCGCGATCATCACGCGTGCCGGTCCCGCGAAATTGCTCGGCCTGAAAGACCGCGGTCATCTCGGTGCGGGCGCGGCGGCGGATATCGCCGTGTATCGCGACGATGCGGACCGCGAGCGCATGTTCACGTCGCCTGCTTACGTGTTCAAGGACGGCGAGCTGATCGCGCGCGACGGCACGCTGCTCGCCACACCGACGGGCGGCATCCATTACGTGAGCCCCGACTACGATCGCGCGATCGAACGACGCGTGCGCGACTATGCGGAAGCGAATCTCGCGACGCGCTTCGAGAACATCGCAATCGGCGACGACGAAATCTGCGCCTGCTGCAACGGCGGCAGGCTGCTGCCCGTTGCGTGCTTCGCTGCGAGCGGGGACTAGCATGCGCATCAACGACACGCAGATCGACGACACCTTCGCCGAAGCCTTCCCGATGAAGGCGACGCGCCTCGTCATCACCGCGCACACGCCGGACTGGGCGCGTCACGCGGCGAATTCGCTGACGGGCTTTGCGACATCCGTCATCGACTGCGGTTGCGAGGCGGGTATCGAACGCACGCTGTCCGGCGACGAAACGCCCGACGGACGGCCGGGCATCGCGGTGCTGATCTTCGCGATATCGTCGAAGGAATTGGCCAAGCAGATCGCGCGGCGCGTCGGGCAATGCGTGCTGACGTGTCCGACGACGGCGGTCTACGGCGGCATCGAGCGCGCGACGAGCCGCGCCCCGCTCTCCGACGACGCACCGCTCGGCGCGGGCCTGCGCTTCTTCGGCGACGGCTGGCAAATATCGAAAATGCTCGACGGCACGCGTTACTGGCGCGTGCCCGTGATGGACGGCGAGTTCGTCTGCGAAGAATTCACCGCCACGGTGAAAGCGGTCGGCGGCGGCAATCTGCTGTTTCTCGCGCGCGATATCGACAGCGCGTTGCATGCGGCGGAAGCAGCCGTCGCGGCGATGCATCGTCTGCCGAACGTCATCACGCCGTTTCCGGGCGGCGTGGTGCGCTCGGGCTCGAAGATCGGCTCGAAGTACGCGGGCGCTACTGCATCGACCAACGATGCGTTTTGCCCGACGCTCGTCGGCTTGTCGAAGAAGAGCGAGCTGACTGCGGACGTTGCGTGCGTGCTCGAAATCGTGATCGATGGCCTCACCGACGCCGATGTCGGCGCCGCGATGACCGCGGGCATCGCAGCCGCGACGAACATCGGGCGCGCGGGCGGCGTGCTGCGCATTTCCGCGGGCAATTACGGCGGCAAGCTCGGGCCGTATCACTTCAAATTGCACGCGCTTTCGCAGGGCATCGACGGGAACCGCGCATGAATGCCATCACGTTGCGCGTAAAAAATACGCCAGGCTTTCGCATCGACGGGTCGAAATTACTGCCTTCTGCGCTTGCGGCAAGTTCGCCGGATGCGTTGCCGCGTATCGTGCTGCAAGGCGCGGGCGAAACGTGCACGCTCGGCGATCTCTTCGATATCGATATCGATATCGCGCGGGCGGACGCGGACACGCCATCGCTCACAATCGAAGGCGACGTGCGCTGGTTCGACCATCTCGGCGCAAATATGAGCGAAGGCTCGCTTATGGTGCACGGCAACGCAGGCGATTACGCGGGCATGAAGATGAGCGGCGGCGAGCTGCACATCAAGGGCGATGCGGGTCTGTTCGCCGCCTGCGAGATGCAGGGCGGACGCGTGATCATCGACGGCAATGCGGGCGCGTTCGCCGCGAGCGCGCTGCCCGGCGACATGGAAGGCATGAGCGGCGGCACGCTCGCGATCCACGGCAACGCGGGCGCGCGGCTCGCCGATCGCATGCGGCGCGGCACGGTGCTCGTCGGCGGCGATGCGGGCGATTTCGCGGCGTCGCGGCTGATTGCGGGAACGGTCTGCGTCGCGGGCAAAGTGGGCGCACACTTGGGATACGGCATGCGGCGCGGCACGGTGTTGCTGACAAACGCGCCATCTTCGGTCCCGCCGACCTTCACCGAAGGCGGACGCGGCTTCGACGTCTTCTGGCTGCTCCTCACGCGCATGCTCGCGCGCGAAAGCACACCGGCGTTTGCGGCGCTCGCGGGCAACGTGTTGCCACGGCGCTACGCCGGCGACCTCGCCGTGGACGGACGGGGGGAATTGCTGATCGCCAATTCATAGCGGGGCGGAAAGAATGGACCCTGTATTCCGGGGCACGCAAACCACTTTTACGAGGGTGACGCCATGAGCACCGCGCGGACATCGGCCACGTCGCGCAACAGCGGCATCGACGGCGCGGGCGAACGCTTTGCACGCCCGGTCATCGCGATGCACTGGCTGATCGCGGTCGCCATCATCGCGATGCTGTGCATCGGCTTCTATATGGTTGGCTTGCCGCGCGGACTGCCGTTCAAGTCGGACCTCATCAACTTCCACAAGTCGCTCGGAATTACGGTTTTCCTGCTGGTGCTGATCCGCGTCCTGGTACGCCTGGCCTATGGCCGACCGCCTCTGCCGCCGATGCGGGCGTGGCAACGCGCCGCCGCGAGCATCACGCAGGCTCTTTTATACGTTGGCATGTTCGCGATGCCGCTCACCGGTTATCTCGGCTCGTCGTTCAACAAGTACGGCACGAAGTTCTGGGGTATCGCTCTGCCGCAATGGGGCTCGGACGACAAGCATATGCGGCAGATCTTCTTCGGCATCCACGAATATCTGGCGTGGATCATGGCGGCGCTCGTGATTCTTCATTTTCTCGGCGCGATGAAACATCAACTGATCGATCGTGACGGACTTCTGCGGAGGATGTGGCCTTGAAAATTCGCGTGCTCGGATCCTCGGCGGGCGGCGGCTTTCCGCAATGGAACTGCAATTGCCGCAATTGCGACGGCGTGCGGCGCGGCACCATTGCGGCGCGAGCGCGCACGCAGTCGTCGATTGCCGTGACCGATAACGGCGAGGACTGGCTGCTCGTCAACGCGTCGCCGGACATTCTCGCGCAGATCGCCGCGAATGCCGAACTGCAGCCCGCGCGCCGCGTGCGCGATACCGGTATCGCGGCCGTCGTCACGATGGATGCGCAAATCGATCACGTCACCGGCCTCCTGATGCTGCGCGAGCGCGGCACGCCGCTGCCGCTCTATACGACCGATGCGGTATGGCAAGACCTGTCCACCGGTTTTCCGATCACGTCGATTCTTGCGCATTACTGCGGCGTCGAACACAGGCGCATCGCGCTCGACGGCGCGTCGTTCAGCGTGCCGGAACTGCCGCGCGTGACGATCGATGCGTTGCCGCTGTCGAGCAAAGCGCCGCCTTATTCGCCGCATCGCGATGCGCCCGAAGTGGGCGACAACATCGGCCTGATGTTCACGAATACCGCTACAGGCAAGCGTGCGTTCTATGCGCCGGGTCTGGGCGCGCTCGAACCGCATGTGCTCGAAGCAATGCGCGCGGCCGACCTGCTGCTCGTCGACGGCACCGTATGGACCGACGACGAAATGATCCGTCTCGGCCTCACGAAAAAGACCGGCAAGGACATGGGGCATCTCGCGCAAAGCGGTGCGGGCGGCATGATCGAGGTACTCGATTCGATCGATCGCGCGGGCGTGCAAAAGGTGCTGATCCATATCAACAACACGAATCCGATCCTGATCGAGGACGGACCCGAGAGGCGCATTCTGGCGGAGCACGGCATTGAAGTCGCGCACGACGGCATGAGCTTCGAGCTGTAGCAATAACAAGCGCAATAACAACCGCAATCGCACTGGAGACCGTTCGATGTTCGATCCGATGCTCAACCCGACCACAGGCCCGATCTTCACGAAAGTGCAGGACGCGGGGCCCGCGTGGACGCGCGACGAATTCGAGGCGCAGCTTCGCGCGAAGGGCACGGCGTATCACATTCATCATCCGTTCAACGTGAAGATGAATGGCGGCGGCTGTTCGAAAGAACAGATACGCGGCTGGGTCGCGAACCGCTTCTACTACCAGATCAACATTCCGCTGAAGGATGCGGCGGTGATGTCCAATTGTCCCGATCGCGAAACGCGCCGCCGCTGGGTGCTGCGCATTCTCGATCACGACGGCTACGAAGATCAGGCAGGCGGCATCGAGGCATGGGCGCGGCTCGGCGATGCAGTGGGCTTATCGCGCGACGATCTCTGGTCGCTCAGGCTCGTCACGCCGGGCGTGCGCTTCGCCGTCGACGCCTATGTCAACTTCGCGCGCCGCGCGCCGTGGCAGGAATCGGTGTGCTCGTCGCTGACCGAAATGTTCGCGCCGCAAATCCACAAGGATCGTCTCGCAACGTGGCCCGAGCATTACACGTGGATCGAGCCGGACGGGCTCGCGTATTTCCGCTCGCGCGTGTCGCTCGCGCAGCGCGATGTCGAGCACGGGCTCGAAGTCACGCTCGCGCATTTCACGACGCGCGAGGCGCAGCAACGCGCGCTCGACATCCTGCAATTCAAGCTCGATATTCTCTGGACCATGCTCGATTCGATCGAAAAGGCCTTTCCGCAATGACCGACAGCAATCCGACTCAACGCGTGCAGGAAGCCGTCGAAGCACCCGACGACTCGCTGCATCCGAAACTGAAACGCCTCTTCCGCCTGCAATGGGAACCGGCGCAGGACGCGCACGTGCTGCTCTATCCGGAGGGCATGGTGAAGCTCAATCAGAGCGCGGCGCAAATTCTTCTGCGCTGCGACGGCACGCGCGATATCCCGGCGCTCGTCGCCGATCTCGAAGCCGCGTTCAACGCGACCCATCTCGGCGACGACGTGCGCGCGTTCGTCGCGGGCGCGCGGGCGCGAGGCTGGCTGGAGTAGCACGATGACCGATTTGTCCGAACCCATCGCACGGCCCGAACACGAGGGCACGCCCATCGCGCCGCCGCTTTGGCTGCTGGCGGAACTCACGTATCGCTGTCCGCTGCATTGCGTGTTCTGCTACAACCCGGTGAATTACGCCGATCACACGCGCGAACTCGATACCGCGCAATGGATCGATGTCCTGCGTCAGGCACGCGCGCTCGGCGCGGCGCAACTGGGCTTTTCGGGCGGTGAGCCGCTCTTGCGCGACGACCTCGAAACGCTAGTGGAAGAAGCGCGCAAGCTCGGCTTCTATACGAACCTCATCACGTCGGGCATCGGCTTGACGGAGAAGCGCATCGGCGCGTTGCAGGCAGCCGGGCTCGATCACATTCAGTTGTCGTTTCAGGACTCGTCGCAGGAACTCAACGACTTTTTATCCAGCACGAAGACCTTCGACTACAAGAAGCGCGTCGCGAGCCTCATCAAGGCGCACGGCTTTCCGATGGTGCTCAACTGCGTGCTGCATCGCTATAACCTGCCGCATATCGGACGCATCATCGACATGGCGCTCGACATGGGCGCCGAGTATCTCGAACTCGCGAACACGCAGTATTACGGCTGGGCGCACACGAACCGCGCGCAACTCATGCCGACGAAAGAGCAACTCGACGAAGCCGAGGCCGTGGTCGAACGCTATCGGCGCGAGATCGGCGACAAGTGCAAGATCTTCTTCGTCGTGCCGGACTATTACGAGCGCCGGCCGAAACGCTGCATGAACGGCTGGGGCTCGGTGTTTCTCGGCATCGCACCGGATGGCGCCGCGCTGCCGTGCCACACCGCGCGCACGCTGCCGGGCCTCACGTTTCCGAACGTCACCGAGATGCCGCTCAAGGACATCTGGTACGAAAGCGATGCGTTCAACCGTTTTCGCGGCTTCGGCTGGATGAAGGAGCCGTGCCGCAGTTGCGACGAGAAAGCCATCGACATGGGCGGCTGCCGCTGTCAGGCGTATCTGCTCACGCAAGACCCCGCGAATGCGGACCCCGTTTGCGACAAGTCTCCGCATCACGAACGCGTGATCGAAGTGGTGCGCGCGGCATCGGCGAGAGCGGCGAAACCGGAACCGCAGGAGCAACCCATCGTCTTTCGCAACGATGCGAACTCCCGGCGCATCGCGGCGCTCGGCCGCGAGAATGGTTCAGAAAAAGGAGAAGACACGCCATGACTGCCGACATATCCGTGCTGCTCGTGGACGATCACGCGGTCGTCCGTGAAGGCTACAAGCGTCTGCTCGAACTCAGCCCCGATGTGAACGTCGCGGGCGAAGCGGCCAACGCGGCCGAGGCTTATCAGAAGTTCTGTGCGTTGCAGCCGGATGTCGTCGTGATGGATCTCGCGTTGCCCGGTGCAAGCGGCATCGAAGCGATGCGGCGCATGCTCGCGCGCGAGCCGCACGCGCACGTGCTGATCTTCAGTGTGCACGAGGAAGCGATCTTCGTGCGCCGCGCGCTCGATGCCGGTGCGCGCGGTTATGTCACGAAAGCAAGCGCGCCCGATGTGCTCGTCGAAGCGGTGCGCTCGGTCGCGCGGCGCGTCTGTTATCTGAGCCCGGATATTTCGCAGGCGCTCGCGTTGCGCGCGACGATCCAGGAAGGACCGCCCGGACGCCAGCTATCGGCGCGCGAGTTCGAAGTGCTGCGTCTGCTTGTGCAGGGTTATACGTTGCCGAGCATCGCGGAGAAACTGGGTTTGAGCCAGAAGACGGTGGCGAATCATCAGTCCGTGATTCGCCAGAAATTCGGCGCGGACAACGGCGTGCAGCTTGCGCAGATCGCCAATCGTCTCGGCCTTCACTTCGCCGATTTCACCGGCTCCGCCGACGCCGCGTTCACCGCTTCGTTCGGTTCGATGGGCAGCGGCAGTCCCGCCTGAGCCGGCACGCGCGCGCCGAACAGAAAGCCCGCGCCCGGTTCGCTTGCCAGATGAAACTCGCCGCCGAGCGCTTCCACGCGCTCGCGCATGCCGATCAGCCCGAGGCCCGCGCGCGGCTTCGCGAGATCGACGCCGGGGCCGTCGTCGGCCATCGTCACGACGATCTCGCCCGCGCCCTGCGCATTGCCCGGCGCGCGCGCCAGATAAATCTCCACGCGTGAACTCCGCGCGAACTTCGACACGTTCGTCAGCCCTTCCTGCACGAGCCGGTAAAGCGTGATGTTGAGCGCATCGCTCAGATTGTCGAAATCGCCTTCCACGGCCAGCGTAAAGCTCGCGTCGGGCAGCCGCTCGCGCCATCCGTCGACGCAATGTTCGAGCGCGGTGGGCAAGCCGAATTCATCGAGCCCGATGGGCCGCAGCTTGCGGATCATTCCGCCGATCTCGCGATACACGTGCGTCGCGCTTTGCATCAGCGCCAGCGACAGCCGATGAATCTCCGCCTCGCGTTGCGCCGACAGATCGCGGATACGGCCCGCATCGAGCGACATCGCGTTGAGGTATTGGCCGAGTTCGTCGTGCAGTTCGCGCGCGAGATGACGCCGCTCGGTTTCCTGCGCGGCGAGCGCCTGACTCGCGAGCCGCCGGTTCTCGGCCAGCAGATGTTCCGCTTCCTCTTCGAGCGCGCGCCGCCTGCGCACTTCCGATTGCGCCTCGCGATAGCGCCGCCACGCGAACCAGGCGAAGCCGATCGCGAGCACGACGAGCGTCGGCGGCAATTCATCGACCTGAAAGCGCTCGGCGCTGCGCGTCAGGCGATACGCGTATTCGCTGAAGTCGAATCTCGCGAAGAGCGCGCCGGCCACCAACGTCAACGCGAGCACAAGCGCGAGATCGCGCCAGACCGGCGCGCGGCGCTCAGCATCTTTCGCGAGAGTGGGCAGGGATTCGGTTGGCATCACGGAATGCATTCTACGCACCGCTTCGTCGTGCGGCGGGGTGCCTGGAACGCGATTGGGAACGCTTCCCTGCGCGATCGGGAAAAGCTCCCGGTGCACGCGCTCATTCTTATGCGACGCTTTCATTCAAAGAAACATTCTCGATGCGTGGATCGGAAAAGAAGAGGAGACGACGATGAAGAGCATGCAGCGCCTGCCCGCGCCCGCGCATCCGTTCAAACCCCGAGCCGGTCTCAGGCTCGTGTTCGGCAGCGCGTTCGCGAGCATCACGGTGGCCGCGTGGGCGCAGACGCCGCCCGCCACCGACGCGGCCGAAGCGCCCGCGGCTGCATCGGCGCCGGCTTCCGTCGCGCAGGCCGGTACGCCGCCGAATACGGAGCTGCCTTCGATCATCGTCGTCGGCACGACGCCGCTCGTGGGCGTCGGCACGCCGCTCGAAAAAGTGCCCGCCAACGTGCAGACGATCAAGGGCAGCGAAATCCAATCGCAGCATTCGCAGACCGCCACCGATTACTTGCAGAAGAACGTCGTGAGCGTCGATACCAACGACGCGCAGGGCAACGCGTCGCAAACCGACATCCTGTATCGCGGCTTCACGGCGTCGCCCTTGCTCGGCACGCCGCAGGGATTATCGGTGTTCATGGACGGCGTGCGCATCAACGAACCGTTCGGCGATGTCGTCAACTGGGACCTGATTCCGCAGGCCGCGATCCAGACGATGCAGATCATCCCCGGCTCGAATCCGACCTTCGGCCTGAACACGCTGGGCGGCGCGATCGCGGTGCAGACCAAGAACGGCCGCAGCAATCCGGGCGGCAATGTGGACCTGAGCTTCGGTTCGTTTGGCCGCAAGGCCGCGCAGATTGAACAGGGCGGCGTGATCGGCGATCACCTCGATTACTACTTCACCGCGAACGTCACGAACGACAACGGCTGGGCGGATCACAATTCGAGCCGTCTGCGGCAGGCGTTCGGCAAGCTGCGCTACACGGACGCCGATACGACCATTTCCGTGTCAATGGGCGGCGCCGACAACACGCTGAACGGCTCGCAGACGATTCCGCGCTCGTTCATGGACAACTTCCGGCAGGCCTACACGTTCCCCGATACGAACGAAAACCAGGTCGGCTATCTGACGATCAACGCGGAGCACTACATCACGCCGAACATTCAGTTGAGCGGCAACGTGTATTACCGGCACTATCGCAACAAGAACGTGAGCAGCAACGTCAACGACGATTTCGATCCCGATGGCGACGACGCCGACGAACTCACGCAGGCCACCAACGATCAGTCGGTGATCGTGACCGACAGCTACGGCGCGAGCCTGCAACTCACGCTGCTCAACAAGCTGTTCGGCATGGACAACCAGCTGATTCTCGGCGCCGCGGGCGACTTCGCCAATTCGCACTTCACGCAATCCTCGCAGCCGGCGGAATTCACCGATTCGCGCGCGACCATCGGCACGGGTCCGTTCGCGCCGACAACCGACGCCAAGACGCGCAACGAGAACTGGGGCATCTACTTCGAGAACACGCTGTCGTTCACGGAACAATGGTCGATGACGCTCGCCGGCCGCTACAACTGGTCGAAGGCGACCATCGGCGATGAAAGCGGCGTGCAGCCGCTGCTCGACGGACGGCATACGTTTTCGCGCTTCAATCCGGCCGTGGGCTTCAACTGGAATCCGACGCCGTATTTCACGGCCTACGCCACGTATAACGAAGGCATGCGCTCGCCGACCGCCATCGAACTCGCGTGCGCGGACCCGGAAGCGCCCTGCTCGCTGCCGAACGACTTCATCGCCGATCCGGACTTGAAGCCGGTGATCTCGAAGACGTTCGAAGTTGGGGCGCGCGGCCGTATCGGCGCGCATACGACGTGGAGCGCCGCAGCCTACAGCACGACGCTGACCGACGATATTCAGTTCGTCAGCAGTCAGGGCGCGGCGAGCACGCTCGGCTATTTTCAGAACGTCGGCAAGACGCGCCGGCAAGGCTTCGAACTCGCGGGCCGCACGCAATGGGGGCCGCTCGGCGTCGCGGCGAGTTATAGCTACGTGAACGCGACGTATCGTTCGACATGGATCGAAAGCAGCGCCAGCAATTCGAGCGCGGACGACGACGGCAACATCACCGTGCATTCGGGCGATCGCATTCCGGGCATTCCGGCCAACACCGTGAAACTACGCCTCGACTACAACCCGATCGCGCGCTGGAATATCGGCACGAATCTCACGTATCGGAGCAATATCTTCGCGCGCGGCGACGAAAACAATCAGGACACGAACGGCACTGTCGCGGGCTACTTTCTCATCGATCTCGACACGACCTACAACGTCACCAAGCAATTGCAGGTGTACGCAACGGTGAAGAACCTGCTGAACAAGCGGTACGCGAACTTCGCGATTCTCGGCGAGAACTTCTTCAACGGCCCGAACCATACCTTCAACGGCGCGGACACGACCAACGAGCAGTTTCTCGGCGTCGGCGCGCCGCGCGGCGTGTGGGTGGGAATGCGTTACGCGTGGAAGTGAAACGATGAAGACTCAGCGCGGCCGGAACGGATAAACCTTCGCGGGCCGCCGCTGCCGAAGCTCGGCGAGATAGTTTTCGACGAAGCGTTCGAGCGCGTTGGCCTTCAGCTGTTCCATCATGCGCATGGCGTCGGTCGGCGATTCGGGGCCGAGAATCAGCGCGCCGACACCGACCGCGCCGAGATGCACGATCAGCGCGCACGACGACAGCGAACCGGCGTCGAACAGGCGAACGGCATCGGCGGCTTCGTCGTCGAGTTCGATATCGACGTCCGATCCGGGAGCGCAACGGAATTCGCCGTGTTTGCCGATCGACGCAGGCAACCAGCGGCAATTGCCGCGATCGCCTTGAACCGCGATCAAAACGCGCTTGCGCATGGGCGAATCGCAGATTTCTTCGAATGCTCCGGCCAAGGTGAGCATGACAATCCTTGCAGGCGAGCTTAAAGCGGATACTAGCAGCGCAACGGGATGTGACAAGGAGCGGATCGCGCAACGACGCGCCGCAAAAAGCGAAATGGCCGCGTGTGGCGGCCATCCTGCGTGCTTTGCTACAGGGCGAATCAGCGTCCGACGATCGACCCCGCCGCCGTCGGATACGTCACGATGCCCCACGCGAGCGGCAAATCGCCGATCTGCTTGATCTCCTTGTAGTCGGCGCCGTCGAGCACATAGACCGCGTTCGAGCGGCCGCACGCGAGCAGCAGCTTCGAGCCGTCGGGCGTGAAGCTGAAGTGCCAGCAACGCTGACCAACGGGCACGTCCTGCATATGTTCGTACGTAGCGCCATTGAAGACCTGCAGCGTCTTGTCGCGCGATGCCGCGATCAGAAGACGTTTGCCCGACGGATCGAACGACACGCCATACGGGCCTGTCTTCGTATCGACGGTCTTGACGGTCTTGAGGCTGCCGCCGTCGAGCACGACGAACTTGTTCGCGTTCTCCAGCGTGACGACATACTGCTTGCCGTCCGGCGAAGCCTTGATGCCGCGCGGACGCGAGCCCTTCGCGAGCTTCACCGTGCGCACCGGCTTGCCCGTGCCGACGCGATAGACCGACACCGTATCGTCGCCCTCGTTGGTCACGAGAATCAGCTTGCCGTCGGGCGAAAATTCCATGCCTTCGGTTTCGTGGCCGCTCTTGACGGAGTGCGTGACTTTCATCGTCTTCAGATCGACGATCGCGATTTCGGCCGGCGGCGAGTTGGCATCGTCGTCGTCTTTCTCGGGCTCGCCGGGCTTGGGCGGACCACCGCTTTCGCCAGGCTCGTAAGTCACATAGGCATTGCTGCCGAACACGCGCACGAACTCCGGATTCTTGCCGATCTTCACGCGGCGCACGACTTTTCCGCTCGCGGTATCGATCTCCGAGAGATCGCTCGTCGTCTTGTTCGCGACATACAGACGCGTGCCGTCCTTGTTCAGCGAGAGGCCGCGCGGGCCGTCCTTGCCGACGTCATAGGTCTTCGCAAGCGACAGGTTGTCGAGATCGATCACGCCGACGCCGGCGCTTTCGGTCGTCACATAGGCGGTCGGCGCGGCGGCATGCGCGAGGCTTGCAGCAAGGGCAAGCGATGGCGCGAGGGCCGACGCGCAGGCAATGCGCGCCGCCTTGAATCTGACAGGCATGTTCGTCTCCGGCTGTTGCGGTTCGATCCTTCGATTCATCGGGAAGCAAGGCCAACTTAGCCCAATAAGCATCGAGGTGGCAACGCCCGGGGCCGGGAGAAATTCCCGAATTCGGCAGCGTGCGACGCGTTGTGGAAGTTCAGCGCGTCGCGGAGGGATCGCCGGCGAGCAGATCGACGAGCGCCTTTGCCGCGCGCCGCCACGACTGGTCGGTGTTGCCGCGCATGTCGACCGAACGCTGGAACAGCATCTTGCCGCTCGCCGCGTCTTCCACGCGCAGATTGATGTTGAGGATGAGGTTGCTGATCTTCTGCACCCAGCACACGCCGACGCGCGATGTGCCCAGTTGCTTCGCCACGCGCAACTCGCAGCCGTTGCACGCGCTCAGGTCCTGCGCACCTTGCAGCGATGCGATCAGATCGCGCGCCTGGTCGTTGTCGGCGACGCGAAAGAGTCCGCGTTGCTGAACATCGTCGCGCAGGGCGGCGCTTGTCATCGCGAGACGTTCGGCTTGCGTGCGATTGGTTTGCGCGTCGTTGTAGGCGGCGTTGTCGTCGATCAGCGTGCAGTCGGGCATCGCGATCGACTGCGGGGCGGTCTCTGCATGAAGACCGCCCGTGGCAAAGACCAGCATCAACATGAGCGGTATGCGGAGTCTGCGGATCATGGTCGTTTGTCTCGCTGAGGGAGCGTTAAACGTCAAGCAGATCGCGTACCCGTTCTCCGTCTCACGACGCCGCACGCAACGCTTCGTCCGCGACAGCAAGACGCGAGGCCATCATCTTCACGACAAAGCGGTGCCATTCCTGCGCGGTCAGCGGATCGTCGAGTTCCAGTCGGCGCAGCGCGGCAAGCGTCATGCGTCTGAGACGCGCGGGTTCGTCGGCGACGACATCCGCGCTACGCGGCGCGTTCGTGTACACGGCCATCTCGCCGATGATCGTCCCCGGTCCGAACGAGCGCAGCCGCACCGAGCGCCCGTCCGCGAGCGGCAGCGATACCGTCACGCGCCCCGCTTCGACGATATACAACGCATCGCCCGCGTCGCCGCGACGAAACAGCGCCTCGCCCGCGCCGATCTCGCGCACGTCGAGCAACGCGGCCAGTTGCGTGAGCGCGCGCTCCGTGAAATGCGGCGCGAGCATCGTGCGGAAATCGGCGGCGGGCGCGCATAGCGGCGCGCTCGTGTGCGCGGCGAGTTGTTGCGCTTCGATCCATTCGAGTCCCGCGTCGAGCGAATCGAACTCGTGGATGCCGAGCGCGAGCGTGCCGGTACGGCCGAGCAACGCGCGCGAATTACGCGGCAGCGCGGTGAGCACGAGTTCCGCACCGATCGCGGCGCACGCCTGACGCAGCTTCACGAACGCAAGCGACACCGACGCATCCATGCCGTTGGTCCACGCGAAGTCGAGCACGACGAAACGCACGGGCTTCGGCTTGTGCGAACGAATGCGCTCGCGGATCCGTTGCAGCATCGAGTTCGCGGAACCGAAGAAGAGAAAGCCTTGCAGACAGACGCCGCAAATCTCGTCGCCGCGATCGATCAGAAGGCGCGTCTCCTCGATGCTGCGTTCGACGTTCGACGTGCGCGTGCGGCCGTCGAACTCCATGCGCACGCAGCCCGCGCGGCCATACAGCAGCGCAAAGGTCACGCACGCCACGACCACGCCCGCGACGACACCCGCGATCACGCCATAGAACGCAATCACCGCGAGAATCAGCGGCACAAGCAGATATTCGTGCCACGTGAGCTTGCGATAAGCGCCGACGAGCCAGTCCATCATGAGCCGCAGGCCCATGTAGATCTGCATGCCGACGAGCACCGGCACCGGAAACAACGAAACGAGATCGGGCGATGCGATCAGCACGAACAGGCACGTGAGCGCGGCGAACACGCCCGCGACACGGCTCGTCGCGCCGGCGCGCGCATTGAGCATCGAGCGGTTGTACGACTGATAGCCGACCATGCCGCCGAGCAGGCCGCTCGCGATGTTCGCGAGGCCCGCCGCGCGCATCTCGCGATTGAGATCGATGTCCTGTCCAGTGGCCGCGCCCATCGCGGTCGAGTTCATGATGATCGTGATCGCCGACACCGACGTGACGATGAGCGTCTCGGGCAAATGCGCGACGATCGCGCGCCAGTCGATCTCGCCCGCCGCCAGCGACGAAGGCAGATGCAGCTCGGGAATATGCAGCGCGTGCATCGGCACGTGCTGAAGCAGAAGGCCCATGCTGCGCGCATCGTCGGGCGTGATGCCCGCGACTTGCAGCAGTCCATAGAAGAGCGCAATGCCGATGGCAAGCGTGAGCGGCAACGCAGCCGCGTGACGCCAGGTCTGCGCGAGGATCGTCGCAAGTGCGCCGACGAACACCGCGGGCAACCACGCAAGCCAATGAAGGCGCGCGAGCATCGGCAATGTGTGCCAGTCGAGCGCGACGCCCGTCAGCACGCGAAACGCGCCCGCGATCAGCAAATAGCCCGTGCCCGCGAGAAAGCCGCCCATCACCGGATAGGGCAGAAACTGCAACGAGCGGCTTTTCTTCGACGAGCCGATCGCAAAGAGAATCAGCCCTGTGACGAGCGAGCACAGCGCGATCGCGACGAGCACCGTCAACAGAATAACCGTGGGCGTGCCGCCGTTCGCGCGCACGCTGCTCGCCACGCCCGCCGCTACGCCGACGAGAAACGCCGTCGCGTTGCTGTCCGGCCCGCCAATGTTCATGCGCATCGAACTCGTCAGCGCGATGACGAACGCAGTCACGATGCAACTGACGAGCGCCGTGGGCACGCCGAGTTCGGCATAGCGCGCGAGATCGGCGCTGAAGATGAGCGTGCCGAGGCTCATCGCGTAGCACAGCATGACGAGTGTGGAGACGGTGCCCGCGGTCATGTCGCCGACGAGCGCGGCCAGGCGCGGCATGACACGCATGCGCACGCCGCGAGGGGTCGAGGCGGGTGTCGTACTCGGCTTCACGGCGCCCCCCGGAGAAGGGAAACGGCAGACGGATGCGCTCGAAGGACGAAGCGCGAAGTGCATCGGAGAGTATCCGTCGCGTGTGAAAATCGTGTCAATTTCTGCGCGGATGCATTTCGTCTGACGAAGCCGCGACGTTGGATTCCGCGCGCCAACAGGCGTAAAAGTGGAGTAACGTTGACTGGCGAGCGAACCACAACCAAGGAGGCGATCATGCCTGACGATCCCGCTCAATGGCGCGTCTTCGACTACGAAGGCTTCGAGATTCACGTGCTGCCGCACCTCAAGCCAACGCCCGAACATGCGCCGCCGCGCGCGACGGAACGCTTCGTCTATATCGGCCATGTTTGCAGGCCTGGCGCGAATGCGAACGTACCCGGCGACGCGGTGCACTTTCACGCCGACGGCGACGACGAATACAAGACCGCGCAAGACGCCGTGGACGATGCGCGGCACATCGGCAAGAGCATCGTCGATGGCACGCATCCGGATCTCTCGGTGCTGTCGCTCGTGTCGCATCACCATCATCCGGGGTGACATCGCGCGCATGGAATCGTCCGGGGACATCGAAAGCCTGAGCGCGATCACGCTCGCCACGCACGATATGGCGCGCGCCGTACGCTTTTACCGGGCGCTCGGCTTTCGCATCGTGCATGGCGGTGAGAACGAAGCGTTCACCTCATTCGCGCTCGGCAGTTCGTTTCTCAATCTCACCGGCGAGACGCATGCCCCGATCGGATTCTGGGGCCGCGTCATCATCTACGTATCCGATGTGGACGCCTTCTACCGCCGCGCAAAAGCGCATGGCATCGAGCCGCAATTCGAACCACGCGATGCACCGTGGAACGAGCGCTATTTCCATCTCACCGATCCCGACGGCCACGAACTGAGCTTTGCGCGCCCGCTCTGACTCGTGCTGCCGCATTCCGCGCCGTTCAGGCACGCGAATCGCTTCCACTCCGAGTGACGGTTAGCGTACGCACCGGGCCATTGATATGACCGTTCGCGTACATAACCTTGCATCGCGTTGTATGAGGATACGTCCATGGGCGCTTAGGCGCCGTGCGTGAATCGGGCGTGATGAAGCGCACTTTTTACCCGTTGTTTGCATGCTGTTGCTATTTCGCAAAAACGGGCTCCGCTCTCGAATACGGGCGTAGAGTTAAAGTGCTTTCTGAGGAACGTGATGCGTTGCGGCAGGAGTTTTATCGATCGATGTTAAATCGGCTGCCATTTGCGCCGTAAACCCGATCATGAATGCCGCGTGCTGGAGACTGAAATGAAATGCGCGAAAGAGCAGTCCCTTCGTTACCAGGTCGAAAAATGGCTCGCGCCGGGAAGCCTGCCGGTTCATGTGCGGCAATTCAGCCGCACGCGTTCAGACGGACGGCGTTATGTCTGCATCGAGACGTGTCATGGCAAGGCGGCACGTGCGCTATTTTTCTTCCGTCACGACGACGGACACTGGTGCGTTTATCCGCCTGCGCCGAGGCAACGCAACATGCGCAGCGAGAGGCTCGCGGCCTGAAGCGCAATTTCTTCAAGGGTTAATTCGATTTCTTGCCGCCCCGCTCGAACACAGTGCGTTCCTTGCGTCAGCAACACAAAACTAAACTAAAGACGCAGGTTGTTGAGGATGAGGAACTGAAACCACATTGCGCCCAGCGGATTAGCAGCGTCAGCGGTGGCGGCTTCCTTCTTTTCCATCAAAGGCTCTTCCTCGCGTTCTTCACGCTCCTGACGCGATTCATGCAACGCGATCGCGCTATCGGCGATCTGTCTTGCCGTGGCTTCGTCGCATTGCGCGCCGAGCAACACGCCGAACACGACATCGCGGTTATGGCCTTGCGATGCGAACCGCATGGCCAGCGATACACGTTCCGCATAAAGCGCCTCGCGTGCTTCACGCTCTTTCGCTTCACGCGCTTCGCGTTCCGCTTCTTCCTGACGCACGCGCGCTTCCCAGCGTTGCATCTCTTCGGCGAAGATGCGGTCGTACACTTCGCGTTGCGCGGGATCGGAGAGGATCGCGTAGGCTTCCTTCAACTCCTGGAATTTCGCGCGGGCGGCGTCTTCGTTTCCCGCGTTGCGATCGGGATGACAGCGCATCGCAGCCTTGCGATACGCGCGCTTGATTTCTTCTTCGGTGGCGTGCTCGTCCACGCCGAGCGTCTGATATAGCGTTGCCATCTTGCGTCCGGTGGATACGGGTCGCCGAGCATCGTAACACGCGAAAATCAGGGTCTCTTCGCACGATGCGGCAATGCAACACGCTCTCTATCGCCCCGTCACGATGCGCGCTGCCGCATCGCCCAGCAAGTCGAAGATGGCACGCGCGGGCTTCAGATAACGCGCGATATGCAGCCTGATATTGACCACCGCCACGATAAAAATGACCAGCGTCATCAGCAAATAATCACGCCGTTCCGGCACGAGGCCATAACGCGAATGCAGCAGCACGAAGACAATCCACGCGAACGCGGGCGCGTGCAGCGTCCAGTGCCGTTGCGCGAAATGCCACGCAATGCGGCGCACTTCACGGCGCGAGCGCAGATCGAGTCCGGCAAGTTCGGGACGCCGGCTGAAGGAGAAAGGCATCGCGTGGTCCTCGCGTTGCGCCATCGTCGCGTCATAAAGGCGCGCGACAATCCCGGGATTTCGCTTCCAGCATACGCACTTCAAGGCTTCGTGACGATGGCGCTTTCCCTCGACGACATTCAGCATCTCTTCGATCGTTACGGCTCGATCGCCTATAGCGGCGAACCGGTCACGCAATTGCAGCACGCGCTGCAAAGCGCGACGCTTGCGCAACAGGCGGGCGCGAGCCGCGAACTCATCGTCGCGGCGTTGCTGCACGACCTCGGGCATCTGCTGAATCAGCAAGGCGAGACGCCGAGCGAGCGTGGCATCGACGATCTGCATCAGTACTTCGCGCTGCCGTTCCTGCGGCCGCTGTTTTCCGATGCCGTGCTCGAACCGATCCGCCTGCACGTCGATGCGAAGCGCTGCCTGTGCGCGATCGATGCGTCGTATCATGCGCGGCTTTCCGCCGATTCCGTGCGGAGCCTGCAATTGCAGGGCGGCGTCTTCGATGCCGATGAAGCGCACGCGTTTCTCGCGAAGCCCTACGCCAAAGATGCGCTCGCGCTGCGCCGCTGGGACGACGAAGCGAAAGACGCACAACGCGTCACGCCCGCGCTGCCGTATTTCATGGAGATGGCGGCAAGCGTCGCGCGGGTTTGAGGGCACGGCGTCTGGAAACGCCCGTGCGCTTCTCGCGCTAGACTGGCGGCATGCCATCATCTTTTTTCCCGCACGCCCTGCAACGCGTCTTGCAGCAAGCCTTCAACGCCTACGCGAGCGACGCATCGTGAAAGGCGGAAATTTCCGCCTCACTGCGGCCGTCGTCGCCAGTGCGCTATTCATGCAGAACATGGACGGAACGATCGTCGCGACCGCCATCCCGACGATGGCCCGCGATCTTCAGGTCGATCCCGTTCATCTGAGCAGCGCGATCACCGCGTATCTCGTCGCGCTGACGGTGTTCATTCCCGCAAGCGGCTGGGTGGCCGACCGCTTCGGCGCGCGGCGCGTGTTCATGTGGGCGATCGCGACCTTCACGCTGGCATCGATCGCCTGCGCCGCCGCGATGAACCTGCCGCAATTGCTGGCCGCGCGCGTCGTACAGGGACTGGGCGGCGCGATGATGGTGCCCGTCGGCCGGCTGATCCTGTTTCGTGGCGTCAAGCGCGAAGAACTGCTTCAGGCGACGACGTGGCTCACCATGCCCGCGCTCGTCGGTCCGCTGCTCGGTCCGCCGCTCGGCGGCTTTCTCACCGACGCGCTCAGTTGGCGCAGCATCTTCTGGGTCAACGCGCCGGTCGGTATCGCGGGCATGCTGCTGACGTGGAAACTGCTGCCGCCCTCGCCGCCCGAAAGCCGCACGCCGCCCGATCTGCGCGGCATGGTGTTGTCGGGCGCATCGCTCAGTCTGTTTATGATCGGCATCGAAAGCGCGGGGCGCGGCGTGCTGCCGCCGGGCGTGCCGTGGATCGGCGTCGCGGTCGGTCTGCTGCTCTTTCGCGCGACGGTGCTGCATTGCCGCCGCGTAGCCAATCCGGCGATCGACTTCTCGCTGCTGTCGATCCCGACATTCCATGCCGCGACCATCGCCGGCAGCCTGTTTCGCGCGGGCGCGGGCGCGCTGCCGTTCCTCGTGCCGCTCACGCTGCAAACCGGCTTCGGCTACAGCGCGACATCCAGCGGCCTCGTCACGTTCGCGAGCGCGCTCGGCTCGTTCTGCATGCGCCCGATGACCGCGCTCGCACTAAGACGCTTCTCGGTGCGCACGGTGCTGTGCGCGGGCAGCGTGTGCTTCGCGGCCGTGTTGCTCGTCTGCTCGACGATGTCGCAGGCCTGGCCCGCCGCCGCGATCTTCGTGCTGTTGCTGCTCGGCGGATTCGGCCGCTCGCTCAGCTTCGCGACGATGGGCGCACTCGCCTTCGCCGACGTCCCGAAGCCGCGCCTCGCTGCCGCGACGTCGTTTCAGGGCACCGCGCAGCAGTTGATGAAGGCTGTGGGCGTGACCGTCGCGGCCGGCACGATCCAGGCGACGATGCTCGTCACCGGTAGCGCGCACACGGAGCGCTGGCAACTCGCCTGCGCTTTCATCGCGACGGCGCTCGTAGTTCTGGCTTCGCTGCCGATGTTCGCGCGCCTCTCCGTGGACGCAGGCGAAGGCATTTCGGCGCCGTCCGGGAAGCGCGCGGAACGCACGTAAATCATTCCGATTGTGGAAACGAAACATCAGATTTAAGACAAGTCCATGATCCACAAGGAATTTTTATGGGGATATAATGCGACTCTTCTTTGATCTCACCTTCCGATGCGCCGTTTTCTCGTCACCTTCGCCGCCCTTGCCATCTCGCTGAGCACCGCGCACACCGCGTTCGCTCAGGAAAACGCGCTCGCCGCCAGCGACGCGTCCGCTCAGCAAGACGCGAAGGCGGAGCAGGCCAATCACAAGATTTCGGAGTTTTTGACGCGCAAATTCGGCGTGGCGCGGGAGAAGGCGCAGACCATCGCGACTGCGGTGATGTCGTCGTCGTCGAAATATTCGCTTCCGCCGGCGCTGTTGCTCGCGATCATTTCCATCGAATCGCGCTTCAAGGAAACGGCCATCGGGCCGAATAACGCGACCGGGCTCATGCAAGTGGTGCCGTCGGCGCACAAGAAACTCGTGCGCAATATCGATCTGACGGACCCTGAAGACAACATCGAAGCCGGCTCGGCGATCCTGCACGGTTATATGAAAAACGCACAGGGCGACCTCGACGCCGCGCTGAAAAGCTACGGCGGCTCGCGCGCCTATGCCGAAAAAGTCAGCCTGCGCGTGAAGACATTCGAACCCGCTGCGTCTGCCGATGCTGCGTCGGCGAGCGGTCAGTGAATCTCGCGCCTGTCACGGCGCATCAACCTTAGTCTTATATTGAGCGCCGCACCGGGCGGATGCCGCATCGCATTGTTGCGACTGCGGCGATCGAGCCTGCGTGCGCGCTCGCATATCAGTAAGCCTTCTGCGTACCGCTGCCCTTCGCGGGCGTGCCGCCCGAATTCATGTTGCCGTTGTTCGGCGCGCTGCGCTTGATCGTGCCTTGATCCTGGCTCATGCCGTTGGTGGCGTCGTTGCTCATGCCGCTCTTGGCGCCCGTGCCCGCGGTGCCGTCCGACGAACCGCCCACGCCGGTGCCACTCATTCCGACGCCGCCGCCCTTGCCGCCCGCCGCCGAACCGGCACCCGACGAGCCGTTACCGCCTGCTCCCATCGAGCCGCCCGCTGCCGCGCCGCCCGCACTGCCGCCGCCTGCACCGCCGCCGCCGCCCGCTTGCGCATAGACACCGCCGGACAGTCCTAACACCAGCGCCGAGATCACCAGTTTTTTCGTAGTCGCGTTCATCGAAAGTCTCCAAAGTTTGCGTGTCGGTCGCGATATGTGACTTCTTCGCTATCACGCGACCGTATTTCCTTTAGCGCAAAGCACGTGCCGCGACTTCGTAGTCTTCCGGGTCTCGCCGACTCAAGCGATCAATATGTGCTCAATAGCCGCACGGCACGTAGGCGCGGCGATAGTTGTCGTAGCAGTAGCCCGGCGGCTGCGCGGGCTGGGCGTACGCCGGTTGGGCATACACCGGTTGCTGCGCATAAACCGGTTGTTCATAGACCTGCTGCGCGGGTTGTGCGTACACCGGCTGCGCGTTGGCGACCGAAGTCACGAGCGCCCCAAGCACCGCACCGCCGATCAATGCACCGACGATCGCGCCGCCATCTCCGCCGCCGCCATGACCACCGCCATAGCCGCCGCCGTATCCGTGCGCCGATGCCTGGCCTGCCACTGTCAAACTTCCAATCATCACCAAGACAAGTGCTGCGCGTTTCATGAGTTTCTCCAATTCCCGTTTAGCCGGGTTCATGTAGCGCATCTTAAGCAACCGGCTAAAAAATAACTGCAGCGTTTGGTAACCGCGCATTTCAACGATTACAAATAGCCGGAAATCGCTTAGGCGAGAATAATTTCGGATAACGAATCATTATCGATAAAAGTTACAAATCGAATCGAATTCGCGCGATCGTAACAACTTTTTCCCTTGCCTCGGTAAGGCGCGAGGATAAACCCAACGACTTAAGACGCCTTTACCGCATGCCGTTTCATCTGCTCGCGATTGGTTACTTTTTGTCACCGGATAATCGTCAACGATATTCACGGACGCGGCGTTTTCACCCTCAGCGCGGCGTCATGCGCCACGCGTCCTACATAAAAGATCAAGGGAGTTTGAAACCATGAAGAAGATTGTCGCTGCTCTCGCATCCGCCATGCTCGTCACCACCGTGTTCGCTCAAACGGCCACGACCGACGCAGGCAAGGCGCAACTGAAGGCCAACCAGGAAAAGGCCGAGGCTCAAGCAACCGCGAACAAAAAGAAGGCGGACGCGCAGCACGATGCCGCGAAGGCGCAAGCCTCCGCAAACGAGGACAAGGCATCGGCGCAGGCCGATGCCAACAAGGAAGCCGCGAAAGTAGCGCAGGCGACCACGCCGGAGCAAGCCTCCGACGCGCGCGGCGACGCCGCCAAGGCACAGGCTAAAGCCAACAAGAAGAAGCACGCTGCACAAACCAAGGCCGACAAGAAAAAGCAGGACGCAGCGAAGGATGCCAACGTGGCGCAAGCGAAGGCCGACAAGGAAAAAGTCGAGGCACAAAGCGACGCAAACAAGTCGGCCGCCGATGCGAAGATCGACGCGGCGAAGAAGTAAGGGAGGCCGTCGTCATCGCATCGCGTACTGGCATTGCATAAAGACAAACCAGTGCGTTGAATTCAAGCGAGCCTGCGGGCTCGCTTTTTTTTATCGGCTGAAGCGTCGCGGCACTAAAGACACTAAAGGAAATGCTCTACTTGCCGCCGTCGCCATGCGGCTTATCATTCGTGGAATAGACGAACGAAAAGAACACGAAGGAGACGCCCGTCATGCGCACGCTGACCGATCAGTTGTCGCAGTACGCCGATTATCATCGCGACAAACGCAATGTCGCGACGCATTTCGTCGGCATTCCGCTCATCGTGCTGGCTATCGCGGCGTTGCTGAGTCGCCCCGCGTGGCCCGTCTTTTCAGGCACATTCGCGCTGACGCCCGCATGGCTGCTGTTCGCGCTCGCCACGCTCTACTATCTCTGGCTCGACGTGCCGCTCGGCATCGGCATGGGGATTGTCTCGGCACTGAGCGCGGCATTCGGTCGATGGGCGGCAGCGCAGCCCACGCCGATCTGGCTCGCGCTCGGCATCGGCATGTTCGTGATCGGCTGGGCGTTTCAGTTCATCGGGCATGTTCGCTATGAACATCGCAAGCCGGCATTCGTCGACGATATCGTCGGGCTTCTGATCGGACCGCTTTTTATACTCGTCGAAGTGCTGTCCGGACTCGGCATTCGGCGCGATCTTCACGATGCGATCCAAACCCAAGCCCGAACGCGCACCGCGCATTGATCAGCCGACGCGCTCGATTTCTTCCGCGACGGTCTCGTGCTCCGCGCTCGCGTGATGTTCGCTCATCGGCAGCGTGGCGCGGCGCGTGCGCTCGCGCATCAGGAGACGCGCGCTGTGCACGCCCGTCAACACCACTGCGATCCAGATCGGCACGTAGGTGCCAAGCTGCCGCATCGAAAACGGTTCGCCGAGCAGCAGCACCGCGACGCCCACCAGCAGCACCGGCTCCACGTAGCCGAGAATGCCGAAGAGCGCGATCGGCAGATGCCGGCTCGCGCGCAAATACGAAGCAAGCGCAATGGTGCTCAACGCACCTAAGCCGGGCAAGAGCAGCATCCAGAGATGCGGCGTGGGCGCGACCTGCGCGAACGAGCCGCGCGCGAACAGCATGATCAACGCGACGGGCGCGATCAGCATGATTTCCACCGCGAACGACACGAGCGGATCGGCATTGAGCCGCCGCCGGATCATGAAATAAGGCGGATAGCCCAGCATCACGACGAGCGTCGGCCACGCGAACGCATGCGTGACGATCAGTTCGTGCGCGACGCCCACCGTCGCCGCCGCAACGCCCGCCCATTGGAAACCGTCGAGGCGCTCGCCGTAATGAAAGCGGCCGAGCAGCACCATCGCGAGCGGCAAAAGAAAATAGCCGAGCGACACTTCGAGCGCGCGCCCGTGCAGCGGCGCCCATAGAAAAATCCACAATTGCAGGCCGAGCAGCGCGGCGACAACCGCATACGCCAGCAGCAGATGCGGGGTTTTGGCGAGCTTCAAAACGAGCGCGCATAATTGCGGCCAGCGGTTTCGCAGCGCAACGAGTGCGAGCGCGCCGGGCAGCGTCCAGACGATACGCCACGCGAAAATATCGAGGCCATCCAGCGGAGCGAGCCACTTCGTATAGCCGGACATGAGCGCGAACAGCGCGGAAGCGGCGACGGACAGCGCGATGCCGCGCCCCAGTTCATGCTGATTCATCGAGTGTGGCGCGAAGCGCGAAGTGAAAACGCAAGCCGAATGAAATTAATCTGCCGGGAATGGCGCATTCTAAACGGAGCCCGCCGCCGTTCTTCAAGATTCGCTTCAAATGAAAGTTGGCGGGCGTGCCCGCTTTTTGCTTCCATCATGCTTCGCATTCAGGCATGAAACGCGCTGAGTGAGCCTGTTTTGAATCCGCGTTTGAGTGCGCCTTGAGTCCGCTCGAACGGTTTCTCGCGCGGTGGTTCGAAGTTGTCCTTTGCCGGTCACGCTGATCGGCGATCCTTTGGCGGTCCGGCATCGTTCCGGTCCGCTTCCGAAGTCCGGGCGGCGTCATGCGCGATCCTGCGCCGCTCACGTCATTGCATCCGCCGCAACACGCGCCGTGCCGGTTCCGACAAGAACGGCATGCGAAGAAAACGCCGCATCGATGGAGACGTCATGACTCAACCAGCCCTATCGCCTCGCTTTTCCAACGCTTTCGCCGAAGCCGTCCACGCCGGCCTCAGCAAACATCCGCAGAAAGAATTGCCCTCGATGTATCTGTATGACGAAGTGGGCTCCGCGCTTTTCGAGGTGATCACCGCGTTGCCCGAATACGGCGTGACGCGCGCCGAAGAGCGCGTGCTGAAAGACCACGCGACGGATATCGTCGCGGCCATGCCGGGCGACATCAAGGTCGCGGAACTCGGCAGCGGCAGCGGCCGCAAGACGCGCCGCATTCTCGAAGCCCTGTGTAAGAAGCAGCCCACTGCTTACCATCCGATTGAAATTTCGCGCACCGCTCTGCAGTTGTGCCGCCGCGAACTGAGCGACATCGAGCGCGTATCGATCGTCGGACACGAGCGCGATTACCTCGCGGGATTATCGGAAGTCAGTTCGAAACGCAGTGAAGGCGAACGGCTGCTCGTGCTCTTTCTCGGCAGCACCATCGGCAATTTCGCGCGGCTCGCGGCGACGCGCTTTCTGCGCTCGATCCGCGGCATGCTGCAACCCGGCGACGCGCTCCTGCTCGGCACCGATCTCATCAAACCGCTGCCGACGCTGATTGCCGCGTACGACGATCCGATCGGCGTTACGGCCGCGTTCAACCTGAACATGCTCGCGCGCATCAACCGCGAGTTGGGCGGCGATTTTCCGCTCGATGCGTTCGAGCACGTCGCACGTTTCAACCCGGATGCGCGCAGCATCGAGATGCATTTGCGGGCGAAACGCGCGCTGTCCGTGCGCGTGCGCGGCGCAGATCTGCGCGCGGAATTCCGCGAGGGCGAGACGATCTGGACGGAGAGCAGCCACAAGTACGCGGCTGAAGAGGTCGCGCCGATCGCCGCCGATGCGGGATTCGAATGCACGCATCAATGGCGTGATGAGGAATGGCAGTTCGCGGAGAGTCTGCTCGTTGCGCGTTAATGTTGTTCGAAGCGTTCATAACGCTTCTCGATGTGACGCTCTTCGCTGACGAAGTCGGTAACGCGGGCATGCGGCGGCCCGCGTCGCAGCCATTCGAGCATCAGATCGACCTGATTGGCCGCGCCCTGGACGATCGCTTCGACCGAGCCGTCGTCGAGATTGGCGACCCAGCCGCGCACGCCAAGCTCATGCGCGCGCCTCACCGTGTGATGCCTGAAACCCACGCCCTGCACGACGCCCCGCACGCGCACGTAATAGGTTTCGATTCTCGTGTTCAGATCCGGGCCCGGCATTGCGTTCTCCATCGTTCGTTGTTCGTCGATAGGGCGCATTGTAGACACGCGCGCCCGCGAGCGCTTCAACTGAGACGGAACGGCTGCGCGTGATCGGCGTGCTCGCCGGCACGCGGGTGCAGCACGCGCGGCAACGTGACTTCGAAAATCGTGCCCGCTTCGGACGTCGACTTCACCCGGACGTCGCCGCCGTGCATCTGCGCAATCTCCCGCGTGATGTAGAGCCCGAGACCGAGGCCGCTCGATTCGTTCTGGCGTTGCCCCGAGCGATACGGCGCGAAGATCGTCGGCAGAATTTCGGCGGGAATTTCGCCGGCGTTCTGCACCACGATGGTGACGGCGTCGGCATTGCCGTCAAGGCGCACCTGAATCGCCGAGCCTTCGAGCCCGTGTTGCAACGCGTTGCCGATAAGGTTCGAAAACACCTGCGACAGCAGATCGCCGTCGCCCTGCAGCAGCGTGTCGCCCTGACGCAGCACGAAGATGCGCCCGCGCCCGACGCGCGCCTCGTATTCATCGACGATATTTTTCGCGAGCGTCATCAGTTCCACCGCGCGCGGCTGCAAAGTCACGCGGCCGCCGCGCAGGCGCGCGAGGTTCAGCAACTGATCGACCATGCGCACCATGCGCATGCCGCTCGACTTGATGCGCGTGCCGATATTCGCGACGTTCTCGTCCTGCACGAAACGCGCGAGATATTCCGCCGACGCGATCACCGCCGACAACGGCGTGCGCAGATCGTGGCCGAGCACGGCCATCAGCATTTCGTTTGCGTCGAGCAGTTGCTGCACGGTCGCGAGTTGCGTCGCGAGTTGCTGCTTCTGGCGTTCCATCTGGATGAACACATCGACCTTCGAATTCAGGATGCGCGAATCGAACGGCTTGTAGAGAAAGTCCACCGCGCCCGCTTCGTAACCGCGGAACGTGCGGCTCGCGTCCTGCGCGGTCGCCGTGAGAAAGATGATCGGCACGTGCGCGGTGCGCGGGCTGCCGCGCATCAGTTCGGCCAGTTCGAAGCCGTCCATGCCGGGCATGTTGACATCGAGAATGGCGAGCGCGACTTCGTGCTTGAGCAGAAGCTCGAGCGCGGCCGGTCCCGATTCGGCTTTCAGCACCGACAAATCCGGCCGCGCAAGCGACGCTTCGAGCGCGGTGATGTTGTTGCGGATGTCGTCGACGATCAGCACGTGGATGGGTTGCGTCATCTGGAGACTCCTTGCCTCTTTCATTTCGAGTGGTCCACGTATTGCGTGAGCCGCATCGCCATCTGTTCCAGCGTGAGCACTTCGTTCGCGGCGTCCGCCGCAATGGCCGCGAGCGGCATCGCGGGAGCGGTGGCCGTCGCCGGGTCTTGCGCCCAGCACGCGCCGCCCGCTTCGCGAATCGTGCGCGCGCCGCGGGCGCCGTCGTCGTTGGCGCCGGACAGGACGATGCTGAGCAGCCGCTCGCCATAGGCATGCGCCGCCGACTCGAACAGCACGTCCACCGACGGCCGCGAGAAGCGCACCGGCGGGTCGATCGACAGCGCGATCGACGGCGCCGCGCCGCCTTCCGCCTCAACGAGCATGTGATAGCCCGGCGGCGCGAAATACACGGTGCCCGGCGCGATCTCGTCCTTGTCGAACGGTTCTTCGATGGCGAGCGCGCAGCGCGCGGCGAACAGCCCCGGCAACAGGCTCGGCTGCCCTTGCCGCACGTGCACGACGACGAGCACCGGTGCCGCGAACGCTTTCGGCAGCACCGGCAGCAACAGGTTGAGCGCCTCGACGCCGCCCGCCGATGCGCCGATCACGACTGCTCCGATGCGCGCTGCGTCGAACATCGTCACACCTTCTGGTAAAGCCGCTCGCGCGGATTGAAGTCCGCAAAGCGGTCCGCGTACTTCGAAAAACGCAGGCTCTCCTTGCTGCCGAGACCGAGAAACCCGCGCCGCACGAGCGAATCGCTGAACAGGCCGAGCGCGCGATCCTGCAAAGCGCGATCGAAATAGATCAGCACATTGCGGCACGACACCAGATGCGCTTCGAGAAACACGCTGTCGGTGGCGAGGCTATGATCCGCGAACACTACGCGCGACTTGAGCGTCTGCGAGAACTTCGCCGCTCCATAAGCCGCGTGATAGTAGTCCGACAGCGACCGCTTGCCGCCCGCCGCCAGATAGTTCTGGCTGAAGCTGGCCATGCGTTCGAGCGGATAAATACCATTTTCGGCCTGACGCAGCGCGTCGGCGTTGATATCCGTCGCGTAGAACACGGTGCGGTCCGCGATCTTCTCCTCGGCGAACAGCACCGCGAGCGACCACAGTTCCTCGCCGCTGCTGCATCCCGCGACCCAGACCTTGATCGACGGATACGTCTGCAGAATCGGCACGACCTGCTCGCGGATCGCGCGGAAATACTGCGGGTCGCGGAACATCTCGCTGACCTGCACCGTGAGGTACTGAAACAGCCGCGCGAACAGCGCCGGATCGCGCAGGATGCGCTCCTGCAATTGCGAAAGCGTCGGCAGATTCAGATCCTGCACCGCCTGCGCGAGCCTGCGCCGCAGCGAACTCACGGAGTAATGCCGGAAGTCGTGCTGATAGCGCAGGTAGATCGCTTCGAGGAGCAGCTTCAGTTCGATGTCGAACGTCGCGTCTTCGTCGTGCGTGCTTTCGGTCATGTGCAGGGTCGAATCGTTCATCGTTGCCGCAGCCATACGCGGCACAGCGAGACGAGCTTATCCACATCGATGGGCTTGGATATGTAATCGTCCGCACCCGCTTCGAGACATTTCTGGCGGTCGCTCGGCATTGCCTTCGCCGTCAGCGCGATGATCGGCAGCCGCGCATGCTGCGCCTGCTTGCGAATTTCGGTCATCGCGGTCAGGCCGTCCATCTCGGGCATCATCACGTCCATCAGAACGAGGTCGATGTCGCTGCGGCGCGCAAGCGCTTCGAGCGCCTCGCGCCCGTTGCGCG
The DNA here is from genome assembly GCF_000402035.1 of Caballeronia insecticola. Classification (GTDB taxonomy): domain Bacteria; phylum Pseudomonadota; class Gammaproteobacteria; order Burkholderiales; family Burkholderiaceae; genus Caballeronia; species Caballeronia insecticola. The sequence goes on along the minus strand of NC_021294.1, from coordinate 103,541 downwards.
CGATTTCGAGCGTGGCGCCGAGCGGCTCGATCACGCGCGAGAGCGCGAAGATGTTGCGCACGTCGTCCTCGGCGAGGAGGATCGTGCGGCCTTCGAACACGTCGTCGCGCTGACGCGCCGCGCGCAGCATGCGCTGCTGTTCCGGCGGCAACGCGCTCTCGACGCTGTGCAGGAACAGCGTCACTTCGTCGAGCAGACGCTCCGGCGACTTCGCCCCCTTGATGATGATCGATTTCGAATAACGGCGCAGGCGCTGCTCTTCTTCCTGCGACAGCAGCCGTCCCGTATAGACGATCACCGGCGGCGACGCGGGGCCGCCGCTCGTCGACACGCGTTCGAGCAGTTCGTAGCCGGAGCCGTCGGGCAGCGCGAGATCCATCACGACGCAATCGAAGGACGCGCGCTGCATTTCGTCGAGCGCCTCGGCAATCGACCCCGCCTCGACGATCGCCACCGTCTCGCTCGCGAGCAGCGCGTGGATGCTCTGGCGCAGCGCCGGATCGTCCTCCACGACGAGCACGCGGCGCATGCCCTGCGACGAACGCGCTTCGAGCTTGCGGATCGCGGTTGCGAGATCGTCGCGCGCGCTCGGCTTGAGCGTGTAGCCGATCGCGCCGAGATGCAGCGCGACATCGGCGTGATCGGTCGCGGACACGATATGGATCGGAATATGACGCGTGAGCGGATCGTGCTTGAGCCATTCGAGCACCGTGAGACCGGACTGGTCCGGCAAGCCGATGTCGAGCAGGATGCCGCTCGGCTGCATCGAGCGCGCGAGTTCCACGCCTTGCGTCGCGGTGGCGGCGTGCACGCAGTCGAATTCGAGCTCGTGGGCGAGATCGTAGAGAATGCGCGCGAACGTCTGATCGTCCTCGATGACGAGAATCGCGCGATCCGGATGCTTCCGTTCGGCGCGGTCGTCGGCGATAGGCATCGGCTCGGGCATCGTAGACGGCATTGGCATGGGCGGCTGAGGCGGCGGTGCCTTGACCGGCGCGGGCGCGGCTTGCTGCATGGCCGCGGGCGCGGGCTCGCCCGTCTGCGTGAGCGTGTCGAGCTTCGCGACGACGGTGCCCTCGCGCGCGGCGATCGGCAGCGTCACGGAAAACACGCTGCCCTTGCCCGGTTCGCTCGTTACCGCGACCGTGCCGCCCAGCAGACGCGAAAATTCGCGCGAGATCGACAGTCCGAGGCCGCTGCCGCCGTATCTGCGGCTCGTGGTGCCGTCGGCCTGCTGGAACGCCTGGAAGATCATGTCCTGCTTTTCCCGCGCGATGCCGATGCCCGTATCGCGCACCTCGAAACGCAGCGCATTGTCGCTTGCGCGCTGCACCGCGACCGTCACGCTGCCGCGCTCGGTGAACTTGAACGCGTTCGACAGCAGATTGCGCAGCACTTGCAGCAGCCGCTGGCTGTCCGTGACGAAATACTGCGGCACGTTCTCGCCGTGTTCGGTGATGAATTCGAGGCCCTTGTTCTGCGCGACGGGCGCGAAGGACTGCTTCAGTGCCTCCAGGATCGAATCGACGGCGGCGGGCGCGAATTGCACGTCCATCTGACCGGCCTCGACTTTCGACAGATCGAGAATGTCGTTGATGAGCGAGAGCAGATCGCTGTTCGACGAATGAATCGTCGCGGCGAACCGCACCTGTTCGTCGGTGAGATTGCCTTGCTTGTTGTCCTGCAGGAGCTTCGCGAGAATCAGCGAGCTGTTGAGCGGCGTGCGCAACTCGTGCGACATGTTCGCGAGGAACTCCGACTTGTACTGGCTCGCGCGCTCCATTTCCAGCGCGTTCGCGGTCAGTTCCTGCTGCGCCTGCAAAAGCTCGGCCTTCTGCCGCTCCAGATGCTGCGTGTGTTCTTCGAGCTGGACATTGGTCTGTTCCAGTTCCGCCTGCTGCTGCTCCAGCCGCGCCTGCGAATCCTGCAACGCCCGGCCGCGCTCCTCCAGTTCCTCGTTCGACACGCGCAGCTCTTCCTGCTGCACCTGCATTTCCTCGCTCTGGCGCTGCGTTTCATCCAGCAGTTCGACGAGACGCGCACGATACTTCGCCGAGCGCAGCGCAACGCCGATCGGCTCCGCGGCCATGTCGAGCAGCGCGCGGGCATCGTCGAAACGGCCTTCGACGCCGACGAAACCCAGCTCGATCGCGCCGGCCACGTCGCCGTCGGCGTAGAGCGGCGCGATCACGACACGCGACGCCGCCGCTTTCCCCAGCGCGGAACCGGTTCTCAGATAGTGCGCGGAAGCGTCGCGCAGTTCGAGCACGCGCGCATCGGCGAGCGCCTGGCCGACGAGCCCTTCGCCCCGCGCAATCCGGCGCGGCGCGCTGTCCTCGTCCGGCAACGCCCACGCCGCCACGCGCACGAGCACCTCGCCTTCGAGCGCATAGACCACAGCCACTTTGGCATCGACGTACGGCACGATCGAACGCAGCACGCTCGCGCCGATCGAATCCGGAGACTGCTCGCCGCGCAGTTGCAGCGCAAGCTGCACGATGCCCTGCTGCAGCCAGGCCGTGCGTTGAACCGCGAGCCGCGATTTGATATACAGATGCGCCACCGCCGCGAGCACGAGCAGCACGACAATGCCCATCGCGCGATTGAGTTGCAGCACTTCGGGGTTCGCGCTTGCGTCGGCGGAGGAGAATACGTAGCCCGCGATCATCAGCGCCGACGAAACCGTGGCAACGACGATCGGCATAGCCGGCCGGTTCGCCCACACGCACAGGACGACAGGCAGCACGTAGAACACCCAGATCGCGACACGCATGGGCGTGAGCAGATCGATGGCGAACACGGCGGCAAGCGCGATCGCGATGGCGAGGTAGATCCAGGAGGTTAGGTTCCGAGTGTCTTGAGGCATCGTTCACCGGTTGTGTTCATGTTTTGCGCGGCCTCGCACCGGCAGCAGGCACGGACCATAGCATGACCGGCAAGCCCTTGTCACACCTAGGTTTGCGGCCGCTCGCCCAAACTCTTTTTGCGCGGCAGTTGTTACGAAACGCGGCCGCGCGTGCGTTTTCAACGAGGTAAGAATGACTGATTTTTCCGGCTCTCGCGTGCTTGTCACGGGCGCATCGGGATTTGTCGGGTCCGCGGTCGCGCGGCTCGCCATCGCACGCGGCTTCGACGTGCGCGTGCTTGTGCGCGCGACGAGTCCGCGCAAGAACGTCGAGGCGCTGGACGCGGAGATCGTCGTCGGCGACATGCGCGACGAAGCCTCGATGCGCGCCGCGCTCAAAGGCGTGCGCTTCCTTTTCCACGTCGCGGCGGATTACCGCATCTGGGCGCCGGACCCGAGCGAAATCGAGCGCGCCAACCTCGAAGGCACCGAGGCGACCATGCGCGCGGCGCTGGCCGAAGGCGTCGAGCGCATCGTCTATACGAGCAGCGTCGCGACGCTCAAGGTGACGAGTTCCGGCGCGATCGTCGACGAAACCAAACCCTCCGATGCGGCGAGCACGATCGGCGCCTACAAGCGCAGCAAGGTGCTGGCCGAGCGCGCGGTCGAGCGCATGGTCGCCCAAAACGCGCTGCCTGCGGTGATCGTCAATCCGTCGACGCCGATCGGCCCGCGCGACGTGCGCCCGACGCCGACCGGGCGCATCATCCTCGAAGCGGCGACGGGCAAGATTCCGGCGTTCGTCGATACCGGCCTGAACCTCGTGCACGTCGATGACGTCGCGAACGGGCATTTTCTCGCGCTGGAACGCGGCAAGATCGGCGAACGGTACATTCTCGGCGGCGAAAACCTGCCGTTGCAGCAGATGCTGGCGGATATCGCGGGCTTCGTCGGGCGCAAGCCGCCGACCATCAAGCTGCCGCGCGGGCCGCTCTATCCGCTCGCGGTCGGCGCGGAACTGTTCGCGAAGTTCAGCGGCAAAGAGCCGTTCGTCACCGTGGACGCGCTGCGCATGTCGAAGAACAAGATGTACTTCACCTCGGCCAAGGCCGAACGCGAACTGGGATACGGCGCGCGTCCGTATCGCGAGGGGCTGAAGGACGCGCTCGACTGGTTCCGCGCAAACGGCTATTTCGCCGGGTGATGCGCGAAATCATTTCGTGAAACGTTCCGGCTGCCGCAACGAAGACGCCGGAACGCAACTCTTGTATAAGACTTGAAAAAATCTAAGTATTTGATATAGCAAGAAAAACGCCCGTTTTGGCCGTCCGTGCAAGGCTTCTTTCGCACGCGCGTCACGCAATTTCAGGCAGAATAGCGGTTTGTTGCCGGAAAGGCGATTTGAGGCCGGCGGTTTTTTCCCAACCTGTTTTCGGATGTCGAGACAAGCGATGAGTAACCAGCAACCCACCATCATCTACACCCTGACCGACGAAGCCCCGCTGCTCGCGACCAGCGCCTTTCTGCCGATCATCCGCACCTTCGTCGCGCCGGCGGGCGTGAACATCGAAACGAGCGACATTTCCGTCGCGGGCCGCATCCTCGGCGAGTTCGGCGAATTTCTGACCGACGAGCAAAAGGTGCCGGACAACCTCGCGCATCTCGGCGAACTCACGCAAGACGCCGACACCAACATCATCAAGCTGCCGAACATCAGCGCGTCGCTGCATCAGCTGATCAGCGCGATCAAGGAACTGCAGTCGAAGGGCTACAAGCTGCCCGACTACCCCGAAGAGCCGAAGAACGACGAAGAGAAAGCCATCCGCGCGCGCTATTCGAAGTGCCTCGGCTCGGCCGTGAACCCGGTGCTGCGCGAAGGCAACTCGGACCGCCGCGCGCCGCTCGCGGTCAAGAACTACGCGAAGAAGCATCCGCACAGCATGGGCGAGTGGAGCATGGCTTCGCGCACGCACGTCGCGCACATGAAGCACGGCGACTTCTATCACGGCGAAAAGTCGATCACGAACGACCGCGCCCGCGAAGTGCGCATGGAACTCGTCACGAAGCGCGGCGAGACCATCGTGCTCAAGCCGAAGGTCACGCTGCAGGAAGGCGAGATCGTCGACAGCATGTTCATGAGCAAGAACGCGCTCGTGCAGTTCTACGAAGACCAGATGGAAGACGCGCGCAAGACCGGCGTCATGCTGTCGCTGCACGTCAAGGCGACCATGATGAAGGTGTCGCACCCGATCGTTTTCGGCCACGCCGTGAAGGTGTTCTACAAGGACGCGTTCGCCAAGCACGCGAAGCTGTTCGAGGAACTCGGCGTCAACGTGAACAACGGTCTCGTCGATCTGTACTCGAAAATCGAGGCGCTGCCGGAATCGCAGCGCGATGAAGTCATCCGCGACATGCACGCGTGCCACGAGCATCGCCCGATGCTCGCAATGGTCGATTCGGCCAAGGGCATCTCGAACCTGCACGCACCGAACGACGTGATCGTCGATGCCTCCATGCCCGCGATGATCCGCGCCGGCGGCAAGATGTGGGGCGCCGACGGCCGTCCGCAGGACACCAAGTGCCTGATCCCGGAAAGCACGTTTGCGCGCATCTATCAGGAAATCATCAACTTCTGCAAGACCAACGGCGCGTTCGACCCGAAGACCATGGGCACGGTCCCGAACGTCGGTCTGATGGCGCAGAAGGCCGAAGAGTACGGCTCGCACGACAAGACCTTCGAGATTCCGGAAGACGGCACGGCGCGCATCGTCGACAACGCGTCGGGCGAAGTCATCGAGGCGCTGACGCAGCAAGTCGAGAAGGGCGACATCTGGCGCATGTGCCTCGTCAAGGACGCGCCGATCCGCGACTGGGTCAAGCTCGCCGTGACGCGCGTGAAGAATTCGGGCATGCCCGCGGTGTTCTGGCTCGACCCGTATCGTCCGCACGAAAACGAACTGATCAAGAAGGTCGAAACGTACCTGAAGGACTACGACCTCACCGGCCTCGAAATCCACATCATGTCGCAAGTGCGCGCAATGCGTTACACGCTCGAACGCGTGATCCGCGGCATGGACACGATCTCGGCTACCGGTAACATCCTGCGCGACTATCTGACGGACCTGTTCCCGATCATGGAACTCGGCACCAGCGCGAAGATGCTGTCGATCGTTCCGCTGATGGCAGGCGGCGGCTTGTACGAGACCGGCGCGGGCGGCTCGGCACCGAAGCACGTGCAGCAACTCGTGCAGGAAAACCACCTGCGCTGGGACTCGCTCGGCGAATTCCTCGCGCTGGCGGTGTCGCTGGAAGAACTCGGCATCAAGCATAACAACGCGCGTGCGAAGCTCGTTGCGAAGGCGCTCGACGCCGCCACCGGCAAGCTGCTCGACAACAACAAGAGCCCGTCGCCGAAGACCGGCCAGTTGGACAATCGCGGCAGCCAGTTCTATCTCGCTACCTACTGGGCGCAGGAACTCGCGCAGCAGACGGAAGACCGCGAACTCGCCGAACTGTTCGCGCCGCTCGCGAAGACGCTGACTGAGAACGAGCAGAAGATCGTCGACGAACTCGCGGCCGTGCAAGGTCAGGAAGCGGACATCGGCGGCTACTACAAGCCGGACGAGAAGAAGCTCGAAGCCGTGATGCGTCCGAGCAAGACGCTCAACGCCGCGCTGGCCGATGCAGAGGCGCGCGCGAAGTAAGCACGCACGGGCGCATCGAAGCCGGATGCGCCTCGACGAACCGGCATCTCCACGGAGATGCCGGTTTTGTTTCTGGGCACATGAATGCCGGGCACGCCTGTCTCACGCAGAAAAACTGTCGTGGAATCCGCACGTTCGGTGCAATTGGTTACAACCTGTGCCGGCTTCGCCAAATGTGAGCAGGTAGAATCGGTGCCTCGCCGCACGCTCGCAAGACAACAGACACACTCGCATGAATCTACATGACCAGCTCGGCACGCTGGAGTCGAGCCTCGACGCGCTCCTTCAGATCGCCACCGCATCGCCCGCCCCGGCTCAGCCGTTCGCTACATCGACGCAATCGGCAGCCGCCGCGCCAGCGCATGCCGATGAAACCGCACCCGCCGAGCCGCCCGCACTGGGCCGGACGGCCCCGCCCGACAACGTACCTGCGCCCGCTGAACCGCCCGCGCTGAACGAGCCGCCCACGCTCGTGGTGTCGCGTCCGGAGCAAAACGCCATCGAAATGACCATCGCGGGAAAATCGGTGAAGCTGAGCCCGGAAGGCGTGTCGGAGCTGATCGAGGAATTGTCGAATGTGCGGGCGTCGATGTCCGTCGAGCAGCCGGCCGGCATCGCGCCGGGCTGGCGCTTCGCGGCGACCAAGAATCCGCTCATGGCAGCGCAGAAGTCCGCCAATGGCGACCGGCTTCTGCTGATGCGTCACAACGGACACGGCTGGGTGCCGTTCACGTTTTCGCCGAGCATGGTTATTGAGCTATACGCCCTGTTGACGCAGAAGTAAGACCCCTTTGCGTCAGGAACCTTCCTGCGTCGGCGCCTGTACGCGCGCCTTCCACTGTCCGCCCTTCCCGCTCCAGTAACGCACGGCCGAGCCGATCGTCGCGCTCACGTAGAACAACGCGACGAGCGGCAACAGCGGCGCCCACAGCAGCGATCTCCGGTAGTAGCGCAGCATCGGCCCGTAAGCGATGCACATGAACGCCCACGCGGCGCACGCGGGCCAGGCGCGTGCGCCCATCGTCAGGGCGAGCACCGGCGGCGCGAGATAGATGATCGCCATGCCGATCACCGTGCCGACCAGCAGCAGCGGCGAATAACGCAGTTGCGTGAACGCCGTGCGCGCGATCATGTTCCAGACATCGCGCCAGCTGTCGTACGGACGCAGCGATTCGCTGCCCTCGGCGAGATCGAGGCGAATCGGCCGCGCGGCGCTGCGGCCCGTACGATGCTTGATGCGCGCAGCGAGGCTGCAGTCGTCGATCAGTTCCTGACGGATCGATTCGATGCCGCCCGCCTCCACCAGCGCCGAGCGGCGCACCAGCATGCAGCCGCCGGCTGCGCCCGCCGTCGGTTTCTTCACGTCGTTGACCCACGCGAACGGATAAAGCTTGGCGAAGAAGAACACGAACGCCGGGATCAGCGCCTTTTCCCAGAGCGAATCGGCACGCAGACGCACCATCAGCGAAACGAGGTCGCGGTCTTCGAGAATCGTACGCGCGACGAGTTGCGTCGCGGCATCGGCCGGATGGTAGATGTCGGCGTCGGTGAGCATGAGGTATTCGGCGGGCAACCCGAGCGAATCGATCGCGCCGATGCCCTGCGACTGCGCCCACACCTTGCCCGACCAGCCCGGCGGCAGCGGCTGCGCGGTCAGCACCGTCAGCCGGTCTTCGAGACCGAGGTCGCGCGCGGCGGCGAGTGCGACGCTGGCGGTGCCGTCAGTACTATGGTCATCGACGACGATCACGTGGAACGCGCCCGCATAGTCCTGCTTGAGCAACGAGCCGACCGCGCGCCCGATGACATCGGCTTCGTTACGCGCAGGCACGACAGCGACGAGCGCCGGCCACGCGCCGCGGCGCGCGATCTCGGCATTGCCGACAGCGTGGATCGTCGTCTCGGACAGCGCCGCCGCGGGCTCGGCACGCCAGAAACCGCCGCGCGCGAAAAGCAGCACGATCCAGATCAGAAAAGACAACCAGGCGATTAATAGCATGAGATAAGTAAAAAGCTTTTTGGAAAACGCGCGACCGGCTGCCGCGACCACGGTGCGATCCGGCCCCGCCAAATCCGGGCGTTACGATGGGAACGGCCCGGCCATTCCGGCGATGCGCAGCGGCTATGCGTTGCGCCAAAAATACAAAACGGGGACAGCGCGATGGAGCAGGCCCGCACGCCGTTATACGCGGCAGCGTTGCGCGAGCCTCACGGGCGCGCGGCCCGAAGCGATCGACAGTTTACTGGGTTCTGAAAATCGCCGTATTTGCGTGATGCGCGGCGCGACGCATAGCGGCGCAGGCATTGAGCACCCAAAAAGGGAACGCGATAGAATACGCGGTCATCTTAGGCGCGCAGACCGATACCACTGTGTCTTTTTTTCCGGTCTGCTTTCCCGGCCTTTTTGGCCCGATTCACGGGAAAGTGCGAGCTTCGCGCCGCTAACCCGAAACCCGCGTCAGTCGGAGTTCGTTCGAATATGCGTATCATCCTTGCTCAACCCCGCGGCTTTTGTGCGGGCGTGGTCCGTGCGATCGAAATCGTCGATCGGGCCCTCGAACGACATGGCGCACCGGTTTATGTGCGTCACGAGATCGTTCATAACCGTCATGTCGTCGATAATCTGCGCGGCAAGGGCGCTCGCTTCGTCGAAGAACTCGATGAAGTGCCGCACGGCGCAGTCGCCATTTTCAGCGCGCACGGCGTGGCGCGGAGTGTCGAGAAAGACGCGGAGACGCGCGGCCTCGACGTGCTCGACGCGACCTGCCCGCTCGTCACGAAGGTTCATGTGCAGGGCCGCCAGTATGTATCGCAGGGGCGCACGCTCATTCTGATCGGTCACGCGGGGCATCCCGAGGTGGAAGGCACGATCGGCCAGATTCCGGGCAAGGTGGTGCTCGTGCAGAGCGAAGCCGAGGTCGCGAAACTGACGCTCGAAACCGATGCGCCCGTGGCGTACGTCACGCAGACCACGCTGTCCGTGGACGACACGCGTGGCATCATCGATGCCTTGCAGCGGCGCTTCACGGATATCGTCGGGCCGGACACGCGCGACATCTGCTATGCAACGCAAAATCGCCAGGCCGCCGTGCGCGAGTTGTCGAGCCAGGTGGACGTGCTGCTCGTGGTCGGCGCTACCAACAGTTCCAATTCGAATCGTCTGCGGGAAATCGGCGCCGAGAGCGGCGTGCCGAGCTACCTCGTCGCGGACGGTTCGGAGATCAGGCCGGAGTGGTTTGCCAATGTGCAGACGGTCGGTATCACGGCGGGCGCTTCGGCGCCCGAGGAAATGGTCAAACATGTGATCGATGCCCTGCGCGCGTTCGGCCACGTCGAAGTCTCGACGATGGACGGCCGCGAGGAAAAGGTCGAATTCAAACTCCCCGCGAAACTCATGCAGCCGCTTGCCGCCGTCGCGGCCACGGCGATTCGCGAAGAATAAGGAGATCAGACAATTGTCTATCCCGATGCTCCAGAAAGTCCGCGTTGGCGCCTATATCTTTCGCCAGCACTTTTCGCGCAACAAGCGCTACCCGCTCGCGCTGATGCTGGAACCGCTGTTCCGCTGCAACCTCGCGTGTAACGGTTGCGGCAAGATCGACTATCCGGATCCCATCCTGAATCAGCGCCTGTCGCTCGAAGAGTGTCTCGGCGCCGTCGATGAATGCGGCGCGCCGGTCGTGTCGATCGCGGGCGGCGAGCCGCTCCTGCACAAGGAAATGCCGCAGATCGTGAAGGGCATCATGGCGCGCAAGAAGTTCGTCTATCTCTGCACGAACGCGCTGCTGATGGAAAAGAAGATGGACGATTACGAGCCGAGCCCGTACTTCGTCTGGTCCGTTCACCTCGACGGCGACCGTGAAGCGCACGATCACTCGGTGTCGCAGCCGGGCACCTACGACAAGGCCGTCGCGGCCATCAAGGAAGCGAAGCGCCGCGGCTTCCGCGTGAACATCAACTGCACGCTGTTCAACGACGCGGAACCCGAACGTGTGGCGAAGTTCTTCGACACGCTCGGCCCGATCGGCGTGGACGGCATCACGGTTTCGCCGGGCTACGCGTACGAGCGCGCGCCGGATCAGCAACACTTCCTGAACCGCGACAAGACGAAGAACCTGTTCCGCGAGATCTTCAAGCGCGGCAACAACGGCAAGAACTGGTCGTTCAGCCAGTCGACGCTGTTCCTCGATTTCCTGGCCGGCAACCAGACGTATCAGTGCACGCCGTGGGGCAACCCGGCGCGTACGGTGTTCGGCTGGCAAAAGCCGTGCTATCTGGTCGGCGAAGGTTATGTGAAGACCTTCAAGGAACTGATGGAAACCACCGACTGGGACAAGTACGGCACAGGCAAGTATGAAAAGTGCGCGGACTGCATGGTCCACTGCGGCTTCGAGGCGACTGCCGTGATGGATACGGTGGCGCATCCGCTGAAGGCCGCGAAGATCGCGCTTTCGGGCCCGCGCACAACGGGCGCCTTTGCGAAGGATCTGCCGATCGACAAGCAGCGCCCGGCGGAGTATGTGTTCTCGAAGCACGTCGAGATCAAGCTGGAAGAGATCGGTCGGATGCAGAAGAACAAGGGGTCGAAGACGGCGGCTGCGGTGAACTGAGTTCTGCGTCGAGCTTGTGGGATGCGAAGGGCGGGTGACTGGGGTCATCCGCCCTTTTTGTTTTGGGCTGGAACGGTGTTAGGCCCCGCTCGTGTCAGCCGATCTGCCAGCGCACACCAGCACCGCCCCCAGGCTGCGTCTGAAAACCTATGATGAAGTTGCCATCGTTGATCTTCTGAAGCGAAACACTTATCCATCAAATAAATATTTAGTCATTCTAAATAAATAGAGTTGAATCAGATTCATCTAATTTGTCAAAAAAGCCACAAAACGTCCAGTCGCTGGTTTTGCGTCACCAGATGGTCTTGACGTGCTCGTAGCTTCGAATCTGCCTGTCTTTCGTCACCAACGGAGCGGACAGCGTGCGAGCGGTCGCAACGATCATTCGATCCGCGGGATCTTGATGAAAGTTGCCCGGCAGATCAGCCGATGCGAGCGCAATGTTCCGATCCACAGGTGCGAAACGTACACCGTTGATTCTGCTGACCTTGTCGAACCAACCGCCAACATCCATGGCAAGGCCCAGTCGCCCCTTCTTGACCAGAAGCATGACTTCCCACGCGGTCATGGTTGAGACGACAATTTCGCCCTCGTCTTCGATTTCCCGGTCGATCGCGGCGCTGGCCCGCTTGCTCAACCCTGCACCCTCAACCCACCATAGAAGCGCATGCGTATCCAATACGATCATGGAAGCAGCTCCCAGTCCTCCAGTCCCACCGGTTCCTCAGGATCGTTGTAAAACAACACGCTGCCACGCAATTCCTCCAGCGGCGTGAGCGATGAATTCTCGTAGCGCCGGACTTCGAGCACCGGCTTTCCATGGTCTGTCACAATCATTCGTTCTCCTGTCGATTCCACGTGACGAAAGTATTCAAGCGCTTTGGCCTTGAACTCCGATTTCGACACTCGCTTGACAGTCATGATAGCGCCTATAGTCATTTTAAAGTGGTCATTTTACCCTCGTCCGAATGGGTTAGGCAAAACGGACATTTCCACGCACGCACCATAAGAAAAACGCGACGGCTCCCACCGTCGCGTTCTCATCCATCACCTGCAAAACCGCATCACATCAACAGCACTTCCCCGCCCCCGATCCATACCTCGCTTCCTGCCGCTCGCGGAAAAACTCCGCGTAGCTCATCATCGGTTTGTCGGGGTGCGTCGTCTGCATGTGCGTGACGTAGGCGTCGTAGTCGGGCATGCCGACCATCAGGCGCATCGTCTGGCCGAGATAGCGGCCGGCTTGTCGAAGATCGCTGAACATTTCAAACTCCTAAAGCACTGAATGGCACTCAATGCACTCAATGGCACTCAATGTCCCGAGCGCACCGCCGCGCCCGCGCCCGCCGGCATCGCCTCGAACGGCGTCTCGCGCACCGTCGGCTTCGCTTCGCGGCGCGCTCGCAGCACCGACAACACGCCATACACCGCAATGCTCAACACCACGAAGATGAAGAGGCCCGCGAGCGCCGCATCCACATAATCATTGAAGATGATGCGCTGCATTTCCGCCAGCGACTTCGCCGGCGCCATCACCTTGCCCGCATCGTAAGCGTCGCGCAGCTTGCCCGCGTGGGCGAGGAAGCCGACCTTCGGATTCGCGTCGAAGATTTTTTGCCAGCCGGCCGTCAACGTGCACAGGAGCAGCCATACCGTCGGCAGGAGCGTGACCCAGGCGTAGCGTTCGCGCTTCATCTTGAACAGCACGACGGTGCCGAGCATCAGCGCGATACCCGCCAGCATCTGGTTCGAGATGCCGAACAGCGGCCACAGCGTGTTGATGCCGCCGAACGGATCGACCACGCCCTGATACAGGAAGTAGCCCCACGCGGCCACGCACAGGCCCGTCGCGACCAGATTCGCCGGCAGCGATTCCGTCCGACGCAGCGCCGGATGGAACGTGCCGAGCAGATCCTGCAGCATGAAACGGCCGGCGCGCGTGCCTGCATCGACGGCGGTCAGGATGAACAGCGCCTCGAACAGAATCGCGAAGTGGTACCAGAAGGCCATCATCGTAGGGCCACCGATCACCTGATGAAGAATCTGCGCCATGCCGACCGCGAGCGTCGGAGCGCCGCCCGCGCGCGCGACGATGGTCGTCTCGCCGACCGCCTTCGCCGTCGATGTCAGCATGTCCGGCGTCAGCATGAAGCCCCAGCCCGTCACGGTCTGCGCGACGGCTTCCGGCGTGGTGCCGAGCATCGCGGCGGGGCTGTTCATCGCGAAATAGACGCCCGGCTCGATCACGCACGCAGCGACCAGCGCCATGATCGCGACGAACGATTCCATCAGCATCGCGCCGTAGCCGATGAAGCGCATGTTCACTTCGTTGTCGATCATCTTGGGCGTCGTGCCCGACGCGATCAGCGCGTGGAAGCCCGACACCGCGCCACACGCAATGGTGATAAAGAGGAACGGGAACAGGTTGCCCGACCAGACCGGACCCGAGCCATCGACGAATTTCGTGAACGCCGGCATCTTCAGTTCAGGCGCGACGATCAGAATGCCGATCGCGAGGCCGAGAATCGTGCCGATCTTGAGAAAGGTCGAGAGATAGTCACGCGGCGCGAGCAGCAGCCACACCGGCAGCACCGACGCGACGAAGCCGTAGCCGATCAGAATCCACACGAGCTGCGTGCCGGTGAATGTGAAGTACGGCGCGAGCGTGGCCGATTCGGCGACTTGTCCGCCATACGTGATCGCGAGCATCAGGCCGATAAAGCCGATGATCGACACCTCGCCGATCCGCCCCGGCCGGATGTACCGCGTATAGATGCCCATGAAGAGCGCGATCGGAATGGTCGCGGCCACGGTGAACGTGCCCCACGGCGAATTCGTCAGCGCCTTCACGACGATCAGCGCCAGCACCGCAAGAATGATCACCATGATGAGGAACGCACCGAACAGCGCGATCACGCCCGGCACGGTGCCGAGTTCCATCTTGATGAGATCGCCGAGCGAACGGCCGTCGCGGCGCGTCGAGATGAACAGTATGACGAAATCCTGCACCGCGCCCGCGAACACCACGCCGCCGAGAATCCACAGCATGCCGGGCGTGTAGCCCATCTGCGCGGCGAGCACCGGGCCGACCAGCGGACCCGCGCCCGCGATCGCCGCGAAGTGATGGCCGAACAGCACGTACTTGTTGGTCGGTACGTAGTCGAGGCCGTCGTTGTGACGCACGGCCGGCGTCATGCGCAGGCCGTCGAGTTGCAGCACCTTCGCCGCGATGAAGCGCGAATAGAAGCGGTAAGCGATGAGATACACGCAGACCGCCGCGATGACGATCCACAGTGCGCTGATACGCTCGCCGTGCGCGAGCGCGATGGTGCCGAATGCGAACGCGCCCAGCAGCGCGAGCGCGATCCAGACCAGGAATCCGGAAGCCCGATTCATGGTGTCTCCTTGAGTATTGTTGGCCCTCGGGGTAAGCCCTCGGTGGCGGTCCATGCGCCATAGCAGCGCATTGGGCGGTAGTATTCGCCTTCCCCCAGACCGCCACAAGCGCACAACTACGTACCCGCGCTACGTAGAATCACGTAGCGAGAAACGCATTCGAGCCGATGAATCTCAAGGCAAAAATCTTCCTGCTGGCGATCGTGCCGTTCGCACTGGCGATCGGCGGCATCACGTACGGCGTGCGGCAGCAGGCGGAATCGCTCGCGCAGGCGCAGCACGAGACGATGCAGGCCGCATATATGTCGAGCAAGGAGAACGAGTTGCAGCATTACGTCGAGATCGCCAGGAGCACGATCGCGCCGTATTACGACGCGCCCGCCGGCGATCCGCGCAGCGACGACGAGCGCCGCCGCCTCGCGCTCGACGCGCTGCAACGGCTCGACTTCGGCCAGGACGGCTACTTTTTCGTCTACACGATGCGCGGCACGTCGCTGATGCATCCGCGCCAGCCCGATCTCGTCGGCCGCGATCTGTGGCTCATGCGCGATCCGAACGGCGCGCTGACCATCCAAGAGCTCATCACGCAGGCGTCGCGCGGCGGCGGCTATGTGCGCTACGTGTGGCGGCGTCCGTCCACCGGCAAGCTTGCGCCCAAGCTCGGCTACGTCGTGCCGCTCGAACGCTGGGGCTGGATGATCGGCACGGGCATTTATCTGGAGGATGTCGAAACGACGCTCACGCGCATCGATGCGCAGGCGGCCGCGAATATCGCGCGGACGTTGATGTGGATCGGCGCAATCGCGCTCGCGGCGCTCGCGGTCATCGCGCTGTGCGGGGCGGTGCTCAACATCAGCGAGCATCGCAGCGCCGACGCCAAGCTGAAGCGCCTCGCGCGGCAGGTGGTCGAATCGCAGGAACAGGAACGCGCGCGGCTGTCGCGCGAACTGCACGACGGCATCAGCCAGATGCTCGTCTCGGTGAAACTGCTGCTCGAATCGGCGCTCGCGCGCTTCGAACGCAGCGCGGCGCGCGAACCGACCGCCGAAGCCGCGCTCGCCACGAGCCTCGGACGGCTCTCCGGCACGCTGCGCGAAGTGCGCCGCATCTCGCACGCGCTGCGTCCCGCGATGCTCGACGATCTCGGCCTCGCCGCCGCGCTCGAACAACTCGCGCGCGAATTCGACGGGCAGGACGGCATCGAGGCGCATTTCGCATGGATGGCGAACGGCGCGCCTTGTGCGGCGCAAACCACGACGCTTCCCGACCCCGTCAACACGGTGCTCTTTCGCATCGCGCAGGAAGCGCTGACCAACATCGCGCGCCACGCGCACGCCACGCGCGCGGCGCTGACGCTCGATATCGCGACGCACGCCGTCACACTCGACATCACCGACAACGGCCGCGGCTTCGACGCGCAAAGCGCGCTTTCCGACCCGGCGAGCGGCGTCGGCTTGCGCAACATGCGCGAGCGGCTCGACACGCTCGGCGGCACACTGGCGATCAGTTCGCAACTCGGCCGCACGGTCATCGCCGCGACGGTGCCGCTGCCGCTCGCCGCGCCGAATCTAAAGGAACCCACCCAGGAACGCACCGATGAGCGCTGAACCCGCCCGCATCATCCTCGTGGACGATCACCCGCTCGTACGCGACGGCCTGCGCGCGCGGCTCGATTCCGTGCCGCATCTGCGCGTGACCGGCGAGGCGGGCAACGCCGCCGAAGCGCTCGCGCTCGCCGCCGACGAAGCGAATCCGCCCGATCTCGTACTCATGGACGTGGGCATGGCCGGCATGAGCGGCATTCAACTGGCGGCGCGTTTTCACGAGCGCTTTCCGGGCATTCGCGTGCTGATGTTGTCGATGCACGACAACATCGAATACGTGACGCAGGCGGTGCGCGCGGGCGCGAGCGGCTATGTGCTGAAGGATTCGCCGTCGACGGAAATCATTCAGGCGATCGACGCCGTGCTCGCCGGCAAGACCTTCTTCAGCGCGGGCATTGCCGCTCGGATGATCCAGGCACGTTCGATGCAGACGCCGCTCGAACGCCTGACGCCGCGCGAACTGGAAATTCTCGACGCATTGGCGGAAGGCTTGTCCAGCAAGCAAATCGCGCAGCAGCACGGACTGTCGGTGCGTACGGTGGAAACGCACCGGCTGAATTTGAAGCGCAAACTGGATATCGACGGGCAGGCCGAGCTGATCAAATTCGCGGTGGAACATCGCCGCACATGACGCCCGGCCCGGCCGGAAAGAGACGCGTCGAAGGCGCGTTTTTTAGCCCGCGGAACGGGCGTTGTGCTCGGAGAGGAACTTGATCAGGGCGTCGACGCCGCCCTTTTGCAACTGACCCGCGAATTGTTGCTGATAGACCTGAATGAGCCAAGCGCCCATCATGTCGATGTCGTAGATTTTCCAGCCCTGCGGCGTCTTTTGCAGGCGATAGCGCACCGGATTGTCGCCGCCGGTGGAAATGACGTGCGACTCGACGACCGTGTCTCGGGTGTTGGCGTCGACGTTGGGCGCGTCGAACTTGAACTTCACGTCCTGATCGCGCAGTTGCGACAGCGACGCGGCGTAGGTGTGAACCAGCAGCGTCTGGAACTGGTCGTAAAGCTGCTTCTGCTGCTCGGGCGTGGCGCTCGCCCACGCCTTGCCGACCGCGATGCGCGTCGTGCGCTGGAAGTCGGTGGCGGGCAAAAAGCGCGTCTCGACAAGCTGCGTGATCTTCGCCATGTCGCCGCCGCGCGCCTGCGGGTCCGCCTTCATCGCGTCGACGGTGCCCTCGACGGCGCCCTTCACGACGGCATCGGGACTCGATTGTGCGGATTGTGCGAGCGCTCCGTTCGCAAAGAATGCGGAGGCAAGGAGGAAAGCGAAGCAAACAGACAGATAGCGTTTCATGGCACCCGTTCTCTAATCAGGTTTTTGGTGGCGCGGGCTCAGCGGCCTGAAGCCTTGCGGCAGCGGCAGAATGGCGGCGAGGTCAGTATACCGACACCGCAGCGGCGCAACAGTTCAAGCACGGACTGTTCCGACGCGCCCGCTATACTTGCGCGGCAGCCGCATCGTATCGCGGACATGATCTGTACTTCAGGCGGTCGTCATCATGCAATGGCGCTTCGCACGCGCAAAAATAACAGGACACACCAGGTAGCGTCTTCATGCTGACGTCCAACATTACTCGCTTCGTCACACTTGCCATCCGCCGCCCGGCGTGGATTATCGCCGTTTCGCTGCTGCTCGGCGTGTTGAGCTCAACTTATGTCTTCCATCACTTCAAGATCAGCACCGACGTCAGTCAGCTGATCGAGACGGAACCCGAATGGGCGGCACGCAGTAAAGCCATCGACGACGCCTTTCCGCAGCGCGGCGCGACCCTGCTGATCGTGGTCGAAGCGCCCGCGCAGGAATTCGCCGATGCCGCCGCAAACGAACTCGCCGCCGCGCTCGCCAAAGAGCCGGACCGGTTCAAGTCGGTGTCGCAACCGGAAGGCGGCGCGTTCTTCGAACACAACGGCTTGCTTTATCTGCCCGTCGATAAGGTCGAGCAGGTCACGAAGCAACTCGCCTCGGCGCGGCCGCTCATCAACACGCTCGCGCACGACCCGACGCTCACCGGTCTCGCGCAGACGCTTTACACCACCCTGAATCTGCCGTTGCTGACGGGTCAGGTCAATCTCGGCCAGATGGCCGGTCTGCTCGGCAGAAGCGCGACCGTGCTCGACCGCGTGCTCTCCAATCAGCCCGCAGCGTTCTCGTGGCGCGCGCTGGCGGATTCGTCGAAGAGCGATGCGCCCGGGCGCGCGTTCGTCACCGTGCTTCCGGAGCTGAACTTCAACGCGCTGAAGGCGGCGGCGGGCACTTCCGAGGAAATTCGCGCGAAGGCGGCGGAACTCGGCATCGACAAAAAGTATGGTGCGACGCTTCATCTGACCGGCGCGCAGCCGCTTGCCGACGAGGAATTCGCGTCCGTGCAGGACGGCGCCGCGCTCAACGGCGTGCTCACGTTCCTCGTCGTGCTGATGATCCTGTGGGTCGCGCTGCGTTCCAAGCGCATGATTCTCGCGGTGTTCATCACGCTGTTCGTAGGCCTCGCGATCACCGCCGCGCTCGGCCTCATGATGGTCCACGCGCTCAACATGATCTCGGTGGCGTTCATGGTGCTGTTCGTCGGGCTGGGCGTCGACTTCGGCATTCAGTTCGGCGTGAAATATCGCGAGGAGCGCTTCAAGCACAAGCGCCTCGATGTCTCGCTCGCGGAAACCGCGCGCCATGTCGCTGTGCCGCTCACGCTCGCCGCCACCGCGACCGCCGCGAGCTTCTTCTCGTTTTTGCCGACCGCGTATCGCGGCGTGTCGGAACTCGGGCTGATCGCGGGCGTCGGCATGTTCGTCGCGTACGTGACCAACATGACGCTGCTGCCCGCGCTCATCAAGGTGTTCGCGCCGCCGGGCGAAGCGCACTCGCCGGGCTTTCCGGTGCTCGCACCCGTCGACGAATTCCTCGACAAGCATCGCAAGCCGGTGCTGATCGGCACGCTCGTGGTCGTGATCGGCGCGCTGCCGCTGCTGTTCCAGTTGCGTTTCGACTTCAATCCGCTGCATCTGAAGGATCCGCACACCGAATCGATGGCGACGCTCACCTCGCTCAAGGATTCGCCCGAAGGCGCGGTCAACGACGTCGCCGTGCTCGGCGCCTCGCTCGCGGACGCGGACCGCATCGCCGCGAAGCTGCAAAAGCTGCCGGAAGTGGAGCGCGCGACGACGCTGTCGTCGCTGATTCCGTCCGATCAGCCGAAGAAGCTCGAACTCATCAAGGCCGCCGCGGATCAACTGCTGCCGGCGCTCGATCAG
Organism: Caballeronia insecticola; assembly: GCF_000402035.1. Classification (GTDB taxonomy): domain Bacteria; phylum Pseudomonadota; class Gammaproteobacteria; order Burkholderiales; family Burkholderiaceae; genus Caballeronia; species Caballeronia insecticola. Next base: position 84,130 of record NC_021294.1, on the reverse strand, counting down.
CAGACGGCGTCGCCGGTGTCGGACGAAGTGCGCGTCGCTGCGTTGAAGCGCGTGTCGAACCAGCTTTCGCTCGCCGCCGACGAACATCCCGGCCCGGGCGACAAGGAAGCGAAGCATCTGTCCGAGACGCTCGCGAAGCTGGCCCAGGCCGACGCCGCCGCGCGCGACCGCGCCGAGCACGCGATGGCCGAGCCGCTGCGCCTCGCGCTCGCGCAACTGCGCGCGCTGCTGACGCCGACCGAAATCACTCGCGCAACGCTGCCGCCGCAGATGGTCGAGAGCTGGGTGACGCCGCAGGGCCAGGCGCTCGTCAGCGTCTCGCCGAAGATCCCGCCCGGCGTCGATCCCAACGACGACACGCTGCTCGCCCACTTCGCCGATGCCGTGCAGAAGGCCGAGCCCGAAGCGATCGGCGGCCCGATCTCCGTGCGCCATTCGGCCGAGACCATCATCAAGGCGTTCGAGCAGGCGGCGGCGTATTCGCTCATTGCAATCGCGGTGCTGTTGTGGATCGCGCTGCGCCGTTTCGGCGATGTTTTAAGAACTTTGGTACCGTTGCTCGTCTCCGCGATCGTCACGCTGGAGTTGTGCGTCGTCTTCAGGATGCCGCTCAATTTCGCCAACATCATCGCGTTGCCGCTCATGCTGGGCGTGGGCGTGGCGTTCAAGATCTATTTCGTGATGGCGTGGCGCTCCGGCCAGACGCGGCTGCTGCAATCGAGCCTGACCCATGCCGTGATGTTCAGCGCCGCCACGACCGCCACGGCGTTCGGCAGCCTGTGGTTTTCGCATCATCCCGGCACATCCAGCATGGGCCGGCTTCTGGCGCTGTCGCTCTTCTGCACGCTGGTCGGCGCCGTGGTGTTCCAGCCGGTCCTGATGGGCAAGCCGCGCCGCGTGCGCGCGGCCGACCGTGCGAAACTGCGCGCGGCGCAACGACATGACAACCTAAGAGGAATTGAAGAATGAAGTCGGGATCGACGGCGTTGACCGCTCCTGCAGTGCGTAAGTTGGGAATGAGCCTGATGATTGCGGGCGCGCTGGCGACCGCCGGCTGCGCGACCGGCCCGGACCGCAATCCGAAAGATCCGCTCGAGCCGATGAACCGCAAGATCTTCACGTTCAACGACACGCTCGACACCTACGTCGCGAAGCCCGTCGCGCAGTTCTACGTCGATTACACGCCGAGCCCGTTCCGCACTGCCGTCAGCAATTTCTTCTCGAATCTCGGCGATTTCTCCAACTTCGCGAACAACCTGCTGCAGCTGAAGATCACCGACGCAACGCAGGATCTGATGCGTATCGCGATGAACTCGGTATTCGGCATCGGCGGTTTGATCGATATCGCGTCGCCGGCGGGTCTGCCGAAGCATCATCAGGATTTCGGCCTGACGCTCGGGCACTACGGCATCGCCTCGGGGCCGTATCTCGTGCTGCCGCTGCTCGGACCGAGTTCGTTCCGCGACGCCACCACCTGGGCGGTCGACTGGCGCGTGAATCCGCTGAGCTATTCCGAGGCGGAAATCCGCTGGCCGCTGTTCGGCGTGAATTTCGTGAGCGCGCGTGCGGACTTGATCGGCGCGACCGACCTGCTTTCGGCGGCCGCGCTGGATAAATACGCCTTCGTGCGCGATGCCTACATGCAGCGCCGCCAGTATCTGCTGACGGGCGGCGGCGCGGCGACGCTGCCGGATTACGGCGATGAAGGCGTTTCCGCTCCCGATGGCGCCAGCGCACCGGAAGGCAGCGGCGCACCCGGCGAAAGCGGCGGCAACAGCGAGAAGCAGGGCTTGCCGAGTTACGTCGATCCGGGCGCGGCGGCGTCGCCGGCGGGTGGTGTCGGCGGGAAATCGCCCGCGCCGCAGGAAAGCGCGCCGAGTTCGGGCAAGGAGCAAGACGTGCCGCAGTATCAGGATCCTGAAGCGCAACCAGCCGTCAAATAAGCCGTCGAGTCGAACGAAGCGATACAAAACGAAACGGGCGCCGAGGCGCCCGTTTCTGCGTTCAGTGAGCCGCTTCTTCGGCTTCCCGTTCGACGAAATCGTCGCCTGATGCTTTGGGCGCTTCCACCGTGCGCTGATCGCGGCGATACGCTTCGAACAGTTCATCGGCATAACGAATGGCCGTGCGGCCATGCGGCGCGGGCTCGCCCTGCTCGTCCAGGTTCACGAACACCATCTTCTCGACGGTCAGAATGCTCTTGCGCGTGATCTTGTTGCGCACTTCCGCGCGCAGCGTGATCGAAGTGCGGCCGAAATGCGTCGCCGTTATACCGAGTTCGATGATGTCGCCCTGCCGCGCCGAACTGGCGAAATTGATCTCCGACATGAACTTGGTCACGACGCGCTGATTGCCCAGCTGCGAAATGGCATAGATGGCGGCTTCTTCATCGATCCAGCGCAGCAGGCTGCCGCCGAATAACGTGCCGTTCGGATTCAGGTCTTCCGGCTTGACCCATTTGCGAGTATGAAAATTCATTTGCTTGCCTCTCTTTCCTGCTGCGACGCAGCTCCGAACAAACAGGAAACCGCGCGCGGATGATTAGGGTTTTCCCTTATTATACGGAATTGAGGGTTAACCCGCAGAAAGCAAGACGGAGGGCAGCAAATCAGTCGAATGCAAGCGCCCGCGCGGTTTCGAGCGCATGGCGCGCCTGAACCAGCGTTGCGCGGGCGTGGCGGGCGTCCGAAGCGAGGCTCAGCAGCGCGCCAAGCTGCGAAGGCTCATGCAGCAGTTCGCGGAGAATCGGGAGGATGGCGGTCGTGCCGTCGTCGCGCAGACCGGCCGTGGCGGCGGGCGGCAGCGTGCGCCACGCCGGATCGACGACCGCGCGGCATACGGCAAACGGCAGGCCGCGCGCGGTGGCAATGGCCCCGGCAATGTGCGATTCCATGTCGACGGCGAGCGCCCCCGTCGACGAATGCAGCGAGCGCTTTTCGGTCTCGCTCTTCACCGGCGCGGTGACGCCGGCGATCACGCCGCGCTGCGTGACGCGCGCGACGGGCGTGCCCGCGAATGCATCGAAGATACGTGCCGACCACGCCGCATCGGTCCGAAGCTCGCCGAACGGCCCGCACACGCTGTCTGCGACGATCAGCGCGCCCGGCGTGAGTTCCGGCGCGAGCCCGCCCGCCGTGCCGAAGCTGATGATGCCCGAGCAGCCGCGCGCGATTGCATCGGAGAGCGCGCGTTCGAGCCAGTCGGCGCGCGCCGCGAACACGACATCGACACCGCGCCCGCGCACGATCTTCGCCTCGAACGCCATGCCGGTGACGGCCACGACGGGCAAGCCCGGCGCCGCGTGACGGAATGCGCGGGCGGAACGGGCGTCGGGCGCGTTCACATCGCCGCCGAGACGCGGGTGATGCCTTCGCGCGTGAGATTGCGATAGCGCGCAAGCGCCCACAGCGGGAAGAATTTGCGATAGCCGTGATAGCGCAGATAAAACACGCGCGGGAAGCCCGTCGCGGTGAAGCGCGTTTCGTCCCAGAGACCGTGATCCTGCTGCGTGCGCGTCAGATAGCCGACGCCGCGCGCCACCGCCGGATGCTCGACGAGCCCCGCCGCCATCAGCCCGAGCAGCGCCCACGCCGTCTGCGACGCCGTGCTCGGCGCCTGCTCGTAGCCGCGATAGTCGAGCTTATAGCTGTCGCCGTCCTCGCCCCAGCCGCCGTCGGCGTTCTGGATGCCGATCAGCCAGTCGGCGGCGCGCTTCATGCGCGAATCCGTCGGCGCGACGCCTGCCGCGTTGAGCGCGCACATCGCCGACCAGGTGCCGTAGATGTAATTCATGCCCCAGCGTCCGTACCAGCTGCCGTCGCGCTCCTGATCCTTCACGATGTAGTCGTACGCGCGCCGCGCCGGTTCGCTGTTCGCCGACGTTTCGCCGAGCTGCGCGAGCATCGAAAGGCAGCGCGCGGAGACATCGACGGTCGGCGGGTCGAGCAGCGCGCCGTGATCCGAAAACGGGATGTTGTTCAGGTAGAACTGCGTGTTCTCCGGCTCGAACGCGCCCCAGCCGCCGTCGCTGCTCTGCATGCCGACGACCCATTCGCGCGCCCGCGCGATCGATTCGCCGTACATCGCGGTGCCGTTCTCGCGATCGGCGCGTTCCATCGCCATGGCGACGACGGCCGTATCGTCGACGTCCGGGTAATGCGGGTTCGCGAACTGGAATGCCCAGCCGCCGGGACGCACGTTCGGACGGCGCGAGACCCAGTCGCCGCGCACGTCGAGAATCTGCAGCGGCAGCAGCCATTCGAGGCCGCGCGATACCGCCGCGCGCGCCTTCGGCATGCCGGTTTCGAGCAGCGCATGCGCCGCGAGCGACGTGTCCCACACCGGCGAGAGGCACGGCTGGCAATACGCTTCGCCGTCGTCGGCTTCATCGACGATCAGCAGTTTGTCGAGCGATTTGCGCGCGATCGCGCGGTTCGGATGCTCGGGCGGGTAGCCGAGCACGTCGTACATCATGACGGAGTTGGCCATCGCCGGGAAAATCGCGCCGAGGCCGTCCTCGCCGTTCAGGCGCTCGTCGACGAAACGCACGGCTTCATTGATCGCGCGCTCGCGGCCGGCCTTCGGGAACAGCGGATCGGCTGCGCGCAGCACGGCATCCACCACGCGGAACAGCGCGAACCAGCCGCGCTTCTGATGCCCGGAGCGGGCCGGCATGCCGGCGTTGACGGGCGGATTCGTGAACACTTCGTCGATGCGGACGCCGCGCGGATTGCGCGCCCGCGGGCGCTTCGCGTTGAGCACGAGCAGCGGCACGATCACCGTGCGCGCCCAGTACGACACCTTCGACAGATGAAACGGAAACCACATCGGCAGACGCATGATCTCGACGGGCATCATCGGTACCGCGCGCCACGACACCACGCCGAACAGCGCGAGCAGGATGCGCGTGAACACGTTCACCTTTTCCGCGCCGCCCGCAGCGAGAATCGCACCGCGCGCGCGCTGCATGTGCTCGGCGTCGGGGGAATCGCCGATCATCTTCAGCGCGAAATACGCCTTCACCGTCGCGGAGACGTCCATCGCGCCGTCGGTGAAAAGCGGCCAGCCGCCGTCCTCGCGCTGGATGCGACGCAGATAGCGGCCGATCTTCGCTTCCAGCTTTTCGTCGGCCGTCTCGCCGAGATAATGGACGAGCAGCACATATTCAGCGGGGATGGTTGCGTCCGCTTCGAGTTCGTAGAGCCAGTAGCCGTCCGGATGTTGCGCCGCGAGCAGCGCATCGGTGGCCTTGTTGACTGCGGTTTCGAGCCCGGCGGCGGATACCCGCGCGCCCACGGCCGACAAGGATAAATCGTTCATCAGCGTTCCATCGATGGGTTCAACAGCGTGTCCGCGGCCTTGTGGCCGGAGCGGATCGCGCCTTCGATCGTCGCGGGCAGGCCGGTCGCCGTCCAGTCGCCCGCGAGCGTGAGATTGGGCCACCGCGTGCGCGTCGCGGCCCGCAAGCCTTCCTGCGCGGGCACCGCGGCGAACGTCGCGTGTTCCTCCGCCACGACCTGCCACGGCGGCGTCGGCCCGGCGGGCAGACGCAGCGCCTGCGCGGTTTCGCGCCACACCGCCCGCGCGAGTTCTTCGTGCGGCGTCGCGAGCCGGCGTCCGGCATCCGCGAGCGTGACCGAGAGCCGTCCGTCGGCCACGAAGATCCAGTCCGCCATGCCGTTGACCAGACACGTCATCGGCGGGGCTGCGGCCGTACCGCGCGGCACGTCCACGGCGAAATGCAACGTGACGATCGCCCGCGTTTCGTCGGGCGCGCTCAGGTCCGGCACAAGCCGGCGCGCGGCGTCGGGCGGCACCGCGAGCACGACGCCGTCGCCCGGCGCAAGCGCGATCGGCTCGGCGCCGCCTTCGAAAGCCAGCGAGCTTACACGCTCCTTCGAATCCGTGCCCGATACCCCGATGCCCGCGACGCGCGAGCCGAGCCGGATTTCCGCGCCGCCGTATTGCAGCAGACGCAGCGCAGGCTCGACGAACGAATGCGACAAGCCGCTCTTCGCGACGAGCGGACGGCACGCCTGACCGCCCGCCGCGACCGTCTCGCGCAGCAGGCTCGCGGCCAGCGCGGCGCTCGCCTCGGACGGGTCGGCGTTGAGCATCGTGCGCAGCAGCGGACGCACGAGCAGACTCCAGACGCGGTCCTTGCCGCGCGCCGCTTCCTCCACCGTACGCCCCGGCTTCGCCCAGAAAAGCGGCAGGAACGACAGATAATCGGCGGGCTGCGTGCCGGGCACGCGTGCGTCGGCGTCGAAAATCCAGCGCGGCAGGCGTCCCGGCGACATGCGGACGGTCCATGCGTCGCCGCTCGCGACATCGAAAAACGGATAGTCGGCCTGCGCCGGCCCGGTCAGCGTATCCGCTGCGCCGATTGCGCGCAGATATGCCATCGCAGATTCATTGCCGGACAACAGCAGATGGTTGCCGTTATCGACGGTGACGCCGAGCTTCGAGTCGAAGTAGGAGCGGCAGCGGCCGCCCGCATGCGGCGCCGCTTCGTGCAGCACGACGCGCGCGCCGCGCCGTTGCGCCTGGACCGCGGCGGCGAGGCCCGAAATGCCCGCGCCGACGACGAACACCCGCCCGGACATCAGATCAGGTTGCGCGCCACGATCCACAGCAGGCGCGCACGCGGCGTGCGCACGCGCGTGCGCGGCAGGTCGAAGCCGCGTTTCAGATTGGCGTCGAGCACGGCGCGATATGCCGCCGACATGATGCGCGGCGCCCGCACCTGAGCGCGCGGCGAGGCGGCCATGATCGCGTCGGACTGGGCGTAATGACCCTTGGCGCGCTCCGCGAGCACGGCGCACACGCGCGGCAGCCGCGCATCGCCGACGATGCTCGCCGCGTCGGCGGTCGAAATGCCTTCGCGCGCGAGCAGTTCGCGCGGCAGATACACCCGGCCGATGGCGGCGTCTTCGTCGATGTCGCGCAGGATGTTGGTCAGTTGCAGCGCGCGGCCGAGGTGGTGCGCGAGACGCCGCCCGGCGTCCTCGTGCATCCCGAATATCCTCACCGACAGACGGCCGACGGCGCTCGCCACGCGATCGCAATAGAGGTCGAGCGTGGCTTCGTCGGGCGCGACGATGTCGCCGGCGGCGTCCATTGCCATGCCGTCGATCACGGCGTGGAAGTCGTCGCGGGAAAGCTGGAACGCCTGAATGTGATGCGTGAGGGCTTCGAGCGATTTCTTCGGCGTGCCGGCATAGCACGCGTCGATGTCCTCGCGCCAGCGGTCGAGCGCGACGGCGCGTTCGCGGCGCGGCAGGGCGCCTTCGTCGGCGATATCGTCCACTGCGCGGCAGAACGCGTAGATCTGATACATCGCGTCCCGCTGCGCGGCGGGAAGGATGCGCATCGCGAGATAGAACGAGCTGCCCGACGACGCCTGCGCGGCGTCGGGTGCGGGATCGTCAGCGATGATGTTGGAAACGGCCAAGACGGACTCCGCTGTGGCGCCCCCACGGGCAATTTAGGAAACAGGCGCCGGTTTCGACATGAGCCGATGCGCGCGGAACGACCTGGCGCTTGGCAGGGTGATCGAGGAAGGAAGCCGGCGCAAGCCGGCCAAGACTGCGCCGGAAAGCGGCAAAGAGTATATCAATACTTTGCCCGATTGCGCCGGGGCCGCGCCGTACAAGGCGCAGCGGCGATCACGAATGCTCAGGCAAACCCCACCGCTCGATTGCGCCCTTCGCGCTTGGCCGTGTAGAGGGCCGCATCGGCCTCGTTGATGAGCGCCTCGTAAGACGACGTGACGCCGGTCCGGGCGCGCGCCGCCCCGACGCTCGTCGTGACCGGCACGCGCGCGCCCTGCACGTCGATGGGCGTTTCGCCGACCGCCCGCCGCACCTTCTCCGCGACGATCATGGCGTCTTCGAAATTCGTGCACGGCAGCAGCAGCGCGAATTCCTCGCCGCCGAAGCGCCCGAACACGTCCTGCACGCGCACGCTTTTCGCGACGCGCTCGGCCATCACGCGCAGCACCGTATCGCCGACGAGGTGGCCCAGGTCGTCATTGATGCGCTTGAAGTGGTCGAGATCGAACAGCAGCATCGACAACTCGCCGCCGTAACGCTGCCAGCGCGAAAATTCGTCGCGCAGACGCAGCTCGAAATAGCGCCGGTTCGCGATGCCCGTCAGGCCGTCGCGGTCGGCGAATTCCTGCAGTTTCGCCACGGCTTCGTCGCGGGCGCGCTGCATCATGCTCGCGTGAGTCGCATCGGAAATCGTCACGCAGACCGCGCGCACTTCGCGTTCGTGCGTGAGCGGCATGAAGGTGCAGTCCTGCTGCATGAAGTCGACGCCGCCGGTAATCGGCCGGTCGTGGTCGAATTTGAAGAGATACGGGCGCTGTTCCCACGAGCTGAACGTGAAGCTGCCGAGCTGGAACACGCTTTCCACCTTGCGCGTGAACCACACGCGGGGCAGCTCGGGAAAACTCGCGAAGATCGACTTGCCGGTCACCTGCTCCGCCGACTTGCCGCTGTGGTCCGCCATGAACCGGTTCCACATCAGCACGTTCAAGTCGCGGTCGAGCACGAAGATGCCGAAACCCACGCGCTCGATCACGAGTTCGCTCAGCACGTGCCTCAGTTCGTCCATGCTCACGTTTCCGCTCAGAGACTCGAAAGAAGCGCGTCGAGCGCCTCGTTCATATGGGCGATGGCGTCTTCGGCCATCAGCATCACGAGATGCGCGCGGAAGCTGTGGTCTTCCAGCGCGAAGTTCACTTCGAGCAGGAGCGCGGTCTTCCACGCGAGCATCGCGGGCTGGAAGACTTCGTCGAGACCGATGTCCGAGCCGAGCATGCCCGGCGGCGAAAAGATCGGCGAGCGGCCGAGGCGGTCCAGAATGCACGACACGCACGCGCCCATCAGCACGGTGGCGACATCGAAGACGAGTTCGGTGCGCGTCGTTGCCTCGTAGGTGGACTTGGTGTACGGATCGTCGACGAGCGCGCACAGTTGATCGACGCTGCCGCTCTTGCAGAGCACGATCGCCTCGCCCTTGATGTCGGAGCGAAAGCCCTGGCGCACGGCCGTGACGGTATCGGTGATGCCGGTCATTTCGCGCAGCGCTTCGGAGGCGTCGGCGACACTCACCACGCGCACGCGCGGCACCGACAGTTCGATGAACGTGCCGAGCAGCTTCGACAAGCGCGTGGCGGCCTGTCCCATCGCCATGTTGGCGACTTCCTGCAGCGCGTCGCGCTGATCTTCGTTCAGGGCGGTTTCAGCCATGGAGACCGTACTCCTTCAAAACGGGACGCAGCGCTTCGGGCGTCACCGGCTTCGGCAGAAACGCGATCGCGCCGAGCGCACGCACGCGCTCCTGTGCCATCGGCTGCACATCCGCCGACACGACGATCACGAACGTGTTCAGGTCCTCGTGCTGCAAGGCGTCGAGCACCTGATAGCCGGTCATGTCGGGCATCGTCAGGTCGAGGAACATCACCGATGCGCGGCCCGCCCGATAGTGCTCGAGCGCCTCCCGCCCATTGGTCGCGTAGGAAATCTCGACGTCCCAGTCCTCGGGCAGCGCGCGCGTCATCACCTTGCGCGCGAGCAGGGAATCATCGGCAATGACAATGGGCAACGGCATGGTCGGCGGAATCGGTAAGCGGTTTTCGGGCAGAAACAGTCCTGTCGGAACGCACGGCGTGCACTCGTATGGGATTACGGCAGCGCGGCGGCGATCTTTATGGCGACTTTTACGAATGAACCGTCGATTGCTGTCGCGCGCGGCGCATGTGCGGACGCTGTCGGCCCGCGAATTCATCGGCGATCAGCCAGGCGCGGCGCATATGAGCGTAGGCGCGCCATGCGGCGGGCGTGCGCGGCGCAATGGGCATGCGCCCCGTGTGCGCCGCGCGCCCTGCGGAATGAATTTCGAACGGCGTCATGTTGACTGCCCCGTGCATCATCCGCAGCGTTCGCGGACTTGGCCTTTTTTCTCCTCGTCGGTCGCGCGCTCTCCGGCGTATGCCGTGCGAGCCTGAATTTCCCCGGTGCGCGCCGCGAAGCTGCTTTTGTCTTGCTTTTATCTTCGACGCACGCGCGCACGGCGCATCCGTCAGAGGAGTGCATTGTCTGACTAACAGAATGTCAAAGCAACTCGCCAGAACGCCCAGCGCGAATCAATATGATTGAATCACAGCCAGTTTGAGATATTTTTACTCAGTATTTGTTTTAATGATCTGACTTACTGCTTTTGTGTACGTTTGCGCTGCCGATAATCTCGCTAACTATCCGGCGCGACCGAGGTTTTCCTCCAAAACCGTGTGCAGCGCGCCGGTTGCATCGGCATATTTCGTGCATCCTAGTTGCGGTTGCACCGCCGAGAACCCATAAGCGGCGGCGCTGTTGTCCGTGCCGCCGGGCCGCGGCCGCCGTTTTGTTCGAAGCACCCGAGTAAAAGTTTCCAATTCGCTGCCAAAAATGACGCTGCACAGTAAGGAGTCCGACGCCGAACCCGCCGCGGAATCACGGCGGGAGGAGCCGGCTTTCCCGGCGGTTCCGGAGCGCAATTTCGCCGCGCAGCGCATGACGCTTTACGCGCTGCTGGTCGCGGCGGTTGTCCTGCCGTGCGTCTATGTCGCCGTGACCGCGTGGACCGACTATCACACGCGCGTGGCCGATGCCTCGGAACTGGTCGCCCGCAATGCGCGCGTCGCGGAAGAGCATGCGCTCAAGGTCTTCGATCTGAACGTGACGCTCAACGAACGCATCATCGATCTTCTCGACGATCTCGACGCCGCCGCCATCCGCCGCGACGGCGCCACGATCCACCAACGCCTGAAGGCGATCAGCGGCGCTTATCCGCAGGTCGCGGCGGCCTCGGTGTTCGGCCCCGACGGCCAGTTGCTCGCCACGAGCCGCACCTATCCCACGCCCGATGTTTCCGTCGCCGCCCGCGACGACTTCGGCGGCATGCGCGCCGGCCAGCAGATCGAGCAGATTTCGCGCGTGATGGTCGGGCGCCTCGCGGGCGAGCAGGTCTTCAACACGGCGGTCGCGCGGCGCACAAGCACGGGCAAGTTCGACGGCATGGTGTCGATTGCGCTGCGTCCGTCGTATTTCGCCGACTTTTATCGCGAACTGATCGGCGACAACCCGAGCGTCTCGCTCGGCCTCTCGCGTTCGGACGGCGAAGTGCTCGCGTGGTATCCGCCGCGGCCGCCCGAGCGCATGTCGCTCGCGGCCAGTTCGCCGCTGCGCGATGCGTATCGCGCGGGGCGCAGGAGCGGCGTCGTGAAGATGGTCTCCGGGCTCGACGATCAGCTGAAAATCGTCGCGTTCCGGCGCGTCGGCACGTATCCGATCTACGTATCGAGCGGCTATCCGATCGCGACGATCTGGTCCGCGTGGTACCGGCACCTGAGCGTGCTGGCGCTGTCGATCTTCGCGCCGTGCATCGTGCTGTGGGCTGTGATCGGACAGTCGTTGCGGCGTCTCGCGACCGAGGAAGACGCGTGGGAGCGCTGGCAGGCGGAAGCGTCGATGCGCCGTTCCATCGAATCCGCGTATCGGCAGGCGCGCAAGATGGAGGCGCTCGGCAATCTCGTCGGCAGCGTCGCGCACGACTTCAACAATCTGCTGATGATCGTCTCGACGAACGTGCAGATCGCGCGGCGGCGCGGCGCGCCCGGACTCGACCGCGAACTCACGGCGATGGAGCGCGCCCTCAAGAGCGGCCAGTCGCTCACGCGCCAGTTGCTCGGCGTCGCGCGCAAGCAGCCGTTGCGCAGCGAGACGATCGGCATCGGCAAATGGGTGTCGGCAGAGCGTGAATTGCTGCGCGCGTCGCTCGGAGCGAAGGTGGCGCTGAACGTCGAAGTGGCGGAGGACGTGGGGGCGATCCGCGTCGATCCGGCCGAGCTGGAACTCGCGCTCATCAACGTGGCCGTCAACGCGCGCGACGCGATGCCGAACGGCGGCACCTTCACCGTGCGCGCCGACAACGTGCGCTTCCGTCACGAAGACGGCTTTCCGATCACGGGCGATTTCGTGCAGATTTCGCTGGAAGACACGGGCTTCGGCATGAGTGCGGAGGTGCTCGGCCGCGCGTTCGAGCCGCTCTTCACGACCAAGCCGAAGGGCATGGGCACGGGGCTCGGCCTGCCGCAAGTGTTCGCGTTCTGCGAGCGCGCGGGCGGGCTCGCGACGATCGACAGCGCAACCGGCGCGGGCACCGCCGTACGGCTCTACTTGCCGCGCGCGGCAGCGACGGGCACGAGCGGCACGTCGCGCGGCGCGGAACCCGCGGCGACGCCGGAAGCCGAAGGCCTGCGCGTGCTGCTCGTGGAAGACAACGAGGAAGTCGCCGCGGGCACCGAGGCGCTGCTCTCGATGATGGGCCATCAAGTCACTTACGTCTTCAACGCCGACACCGCCGTCACCGTGCTCGAAGCCGCGCGCGCCGATGCGCGGTCCGCTTTTCCGTTCGATGTCGTGCTCTCCGACATCCACATGCCGGGGAAGATGAACGGCATCGATCTCGCCGAGATGTTGCAGCGCTTCGAACCGCGCATCCCGGTGATTCTCGTCACCGGCTACGCGGAAGAGCTCGACCGTGCGCGGCAGGTCGGCGCGCGCGTGCTGTCGAAACCGTTCGACATCGCGCTGCTCGATTCGCTGCTGCGCGGCATCCGCGAACGCATGCAGGGCGCCGACGCCGCCACGTCCGGCGAACGCGCCGCGCGCTCCATCGACAGATAGCGCCGTCCTGCCGGCTCCTTGTCGACTTTTGCACGCACGTTTGTAAAAGCGCCGCGCCATTTCGCTTGCACGGTGTCATTCCGGCGCATCGCGCATATCCGGCACGCAGGTTGCGTACACGCAATCATGTGCGGCGACGCCCTGTTGCCGATTTGATATGACGCCCATCCGCAGGAGGCGCAAATGCGACACACCGTCATCGGAGTATTCGACACCTACTCGCAGGCCGAGGACGCTCGCTCGGCGCTCATCACCGCGGGCTTTCCACGCGCCGATATCGAACTCCAGGCCAATCCCAAGCGCGACGACGCCGCCGCCCCCTCGGACATGCCCGATGCCGTAACGCATCAGGAGCCAGGCATGCTCGCCAGCATCGAGCGCTTCTTCAGCATGTTGTTCGGTGGGCGCGATCAGCCGCCCGAAGTCGCGCACTACTCGGAAGCCGTGCGGCGCGGCGCGATCCTCGTCGCGGTGGATACGCCGAGCGTCGAGCAGGCGGACATCGCCCGCGCGACGTTGTCGGATCAAGGCGCGATCGACATCGACGAGCGCGCGGCAAGCTGGTCCACGCTCGAACACGGTTCCGCGGCGATGTCCGCTTCGGCCGTCGACGAGCGCGATCATTCCGTGCTCGACGAACTCGGCCTCGGACGCGGCAGCGCCGTTCCGGGCCGCGATCCGGTGAACGATCCGAATGTCACAGCGCCGCGCGCACGGGCTTATCCCCGCGCCGATCTCGGCGACCCGGCCGCGGAACCGCTGCTCGATCCGCTCGCCGATCCGCTGGGCGACCCGCTCACGCGACGCGACGCCGAAGCGCTCCAGCCGCGCGATTACATCAGCGATCCCGCCGACGATCCGTTGCTCGGGCGCAGTATGCAATCGCAAACGCAGTCTCAGTCGATGCAATCACAGTCGCTGGAGTCGCAATCGATGCGCAGCGAAACCGAACGCGCCGCGCGCGATCCGCTCGCCGGACGCGATCCGCTGACGGGCCGCGACCCGCTCGCGACGACGGGCATCGATCCGTTATCGGCCGATTCGCTCTCCGAACGCGACGCGCTGTCGGGCCACGATCCGCTGCGCACGACGGGCGCCGTCCCGCCGATGCAGCATCAACGCGAACCGCTGCCGGGCGTGCGCACCGACACGGCATCCGACTGGCGAGCGGTCGAGCCGCTCAGTCCGCTCGATGAACCGGCCGCGCGGGGAATGGGAGCGTCGCCGGATCCGGTGATCGCGTCCGCCGGAACGCAGGCCGCTGGACCCGTGGGTCCGGGACCGGCTGTCGGCGTGGGTCCGCAAACCGTGCCGAACGAGTACATGGAGTACGAGGAAGACTTCCGCGCTGACTACGACTCGAAGTATTCGGCGACGGGCGAGCCTTACGAGGACTATCAGGGCGCGTATCGCTACGGCGCGATGCTCGGCAACGACGACCGCTTCCGCAGCCGCGCGTGGGACGATCAGATGGAATATGAGATGCAGCGCGACTGGGAATCGCGGCATCCGGAAGGCGATACGTGGGAACGCTTCAAGGCCGCCGTGCGGCACGGCTGGGATCGCGTGACGGGACATCATCACGTTTGATCGCCGCTTAGTTGCCTGGCCTTAGACAAACGGCCCGCTCGCGCGGGCCGTTTCGTTTTCGCCTTCGCGCCGGATGAATGCCTAGACGCTTAAGCAGCGCGGTCCCGCACCCACGCGACGTATTTGTCCATGAAGGTCTGCAAGTATTTGCGCGTGTCTTCGGCGATGATCTTGCCGCTCGCATCGATGCGCTTATCGTCGTGCTTGATGTACATCTCCGGCTGATTCATCAGCACGATATCGAGATACGCGCACACGCCACGCAAATGCGATTGCGCGATCGCCGTCCCGATCGCCCCCACCGACGTGCCGATAATCGCGCCCGGCTTGCCGCCCCACGCGCTCTGCCCCCACGGCCGCGAGCCCCAGTCGAGCGCGTTTTTGAGCACGCCGGGTATCGAACGATTGTATTCAGGCGTGACGATCAGCAGACCGTCGGCGTCCGCGATCTTCTGCTTCAGCACGCGCGCGGACTCGGGAAAGTCGCTGTCGTAGTCCTGGCTGTAGAGCGGCAGGCCGCCGATATCGAGAAACTCGAACGAGAAATCGCTCGGCGCGAGCGAGACCAGCGCGTGCGCAAGCTGCTTGTTGAACGATTCGCGTCGCAGGCTTCCGACGACCACCGCGATCTTCAATGCCATGGCATCTCCCCGTCAAAGGATGAAACGTGGATCGGTCGCGCCACCGAGGGCGCGCGTGCACATGATAGGCGGTTCAAGCGGTCAGCGTGTTTCGATAGCGCACGCGAGATGACCTATTTTTGCGAAGAATCGAGCAATCTAGTTCGAACCGCGTCGTGGCGGGGTTCCTGGACGACTATCCCCATGCTTATCCACAGTTTCTGTGGATAAGTTGAGGTTAAGCGCCTTCGTGTTTAGTTTTTGATTCGTAAACGGAACAAGGCGCCCAAATAAGACGTTTTGCGCACCGATTTCGACCGAAAGCACGCGTGCATTAATGGCCGAAGAAACATTGCACTGCGACGCCGAACCTTGGCAAGCCGGGGATTGCGACTCAGCGGCGTGAGCCGCTCCGGCTGCGGCGGGCAAGGCAAGCGATGCGAACGTGACATCCCCAAATCAATTTATTCGATCAACAAATCTTGATCGATAAGTCGACTTTAACTATGAAGCGTTTGCGTAAAAATGGCGGGAGACGGTAATCGTCCTTGCAAAATCGGCAACAATCGCTGCCTCAAAGCAGGTAACAGATAGACGCAGCTTGCGAATCGCGGGCCAGCATTGAACCATTGCCGACAACAATGTATTGGCTCAATCGGTATTTTTGTCCAATAGCATTGCTTCTAGACTTCCTCTCAAGCGTCACCCACGACGCAAAACGCATCCAGGAGGTTGTCACGCATGAAGAACACGCTCATCGGCGGTCTGCTTATTTCGGCCCTTCTCGCTACCGCGCCCGCATTCGCGCAAACGTCGTATGGCGGCAAGACTCGCGCCGAAGTCAAGGCGGAACTGGCGAGCGCCCGTCGGGCGGGCGATCTGGACGCCGTCAATGCGCTGAGTTATCCGCAATTGCGTCCGTATCAGGAACGCCATGCGCAACTGCGCGGCGATCTGCGCGACGGCGGCGCCACGCGCTGAGTGACAGCCTTGCAAGATTCAGAGGAAGCCATCTGAGCCATCCCTCCTCCACCGTCGAAAAGAAGGTGGTTTTAGCCCGACGCCCTCGGCGCCGGGCTTTTTTTTGCGTGCGCGATGTTCGCGGCGTTCAGAGCATCGCCGTGAGGCACACGGTGACCGTGACGAGTGAAAGCACGGTCGAAAAGAGAATCGTGCTCGATGTCACGCCGCCTTCCCGTCGATAAAACTCGGCGAGCATGAACGGGCCGGTGCCGGTGGGCAGCGCGCTCAGGATCACGGCGGTCTTGGCCCACAACGGCGGCAGTCCGAACAGATGAAACGCGAGCCACCACGTCAGCAGCGGCTGAGCGATGAGCTTGAGCGCGACGAGCGCGCTGGTCGTTTTGGTATCGCGCGCTTCGCCCTTCGCGCCGAGAAACAGTCCCAACGCGACAAGCGCGCACGGACTCGCCGCGCCGCCGAGCAGCTTGAGCAAAGCCTCGGCGCCTTCCGGCACGCGCGCGCCGGAGCCGCTCAGCAACGCGCCCGCGAGCGGCGCGATCAGCAGCGGATTCTTCGCGAGCGATTTCGCCACGCGCGTAAGCGTCGCGCCGATGTGTTTCTCGGTTTGCAATCCAAGCTCGATCAGCACGATCGCCACGGCGAACAACACGCAGACGGTCATGATCGTCGCGATCACGGCGGGCGCGAGACTCTCCTTGCCGAACGCGAGCAGACAAAGCGGCAAGCCGACGAAGCCGGTGTTTGGATAGGCGGCGTTCAATCCGTCGATGCTCGCGTCGGAGAGATGCCGCGACTGCATCAATCGCACGACGAGCGTCAGCACAAAAATCACCGCCGAGCCGATGCCGAACGCCGCGATGAACGCGGGCTGATCGAGCATGCTCCAGGGCGTCTTCGCCATGATGTCGAAGAGCAGCGCGGGCAACGCGAGATACACGACGAAGCGATTCAGTTCCGATGCGGCGGCGGGTCCGAGCTTGTTCAGCTTGCGGCAGCCATAGCCCGCAAAGATGAGACCGAACACCGGAAGGATGATCGTGAAGAGCGGACTGAGCAGAGCAGGCAGCGAGGTGAGTGCGGATGACAAGGCGAACGGCGAACGAGAGAAAGAGTGCGAGAGGATACTCCGGGTCAAAAAGGTGAGGCGATTCGGGAGCCGCTCGACGGTGAGTGCCTTGTAGCGCGGGCGGCTCACTCTTCATCGTCTATATGGATACCGAATTATTTTAGTCATCTCAGCTCCGTGTTTAAGTGATTGATGCAAGTCGTTGTTCCTAATGACATTCGCTTTGGTCGAATGCAAAAACCTTATGTCTGATGAATCGGTTTTATCCTACGACTTTCTTATGAACCGGGGAAATTGCGCTGCGCTTGCCCGGCGTGAGGTGAGCGAATACGGGAGTCAGTCGGGCGGCATGCGTTTTGCCTTTTGCCCTCGCTTGCCGTAAGCGCAAAACTGATTGCAGGCAAGCACTTGCACGCTGCGGCCGCGTCGGACGCCAGCATGCGCCGCGCGGTAGACCAGCTCAAGGGTGAGAATATTCGGGAGCCCAACGCTGCCGGAGATGGACGGAACGAAGCTTGCTGCACAGACAGCCTTCGCACACTCTTTCGCACGCGCGACATGAAAATCAAAAGATCCTTGGCTTGGGGCGCCGCGGCGCTGATCGTGATCGGCGGACTCGGCACGCTCGTAGCGTGCGCATCGAATGGCGCTCGCAAGGCGGGCAACGAGCACGTTCCGGAACCGTCGAAGGCTGTCGATCTCGACCGCTATCTTGGCCACTGGCACGAGTTCGCGCGCTACGAGAATCGCTTCGAACGCAACTGCGAAGCCGTCACCGCCAACTACGCGCGCCGTGAAGACGGCCTCGTTTCAGTCATCAACGGATGTCGTCAAGGCGGAATTACCGGACGGTATCGCTCGGCGGAAGGCCGCGCGAAGATCGTTCCGGGATCGAACGGTGCGAAGCTGAAGGTATCGTTCTTCGGTCCGTTCTATGTCGGCGACTACTGGATTCTCGATCACGCCGACGATTATTCGTGGTCGATCGTCGGCGAGCCGAGCGGGCGATATCTATGGATTCTGACGCGCGACGCGAAGCCATCGGCGGAACTGCGCCGTTCGCTGATCGAGCGCACGCGCGCGCTAGGCTACGACGTCACGATGCTGCGCGAAACGCAGCACGGATAAAACGCCCGCCGCGTTACTGGCTCGCGCCCTTGCACGCGACGAGCAGCGAATTCTGGTTGTTCTCGGTCGACTGATCGAGCACGTCGTAGCCGCTCGGACACAACACTTTCGCGTTGTCCGTGCAGTTGCGCCATCCGCCGTACGCGGGGCATTGGACCTGCTGCGTCGGGCGGCCGTCGGCGGAAAAAAGCGGCGGCGCGCTGCTGCATCCGGCAAGCGCCCAGACGCTGCCCGCAACCAGGACGGCAAGACGGAATCCACGGCCTGGTTTCATCCCGAATTTCACACCGCTTTTCATCGATACACCTTTGATTCTTGGTCGTTATTTTAGATTTCGGGAGTATGCCACGCGAACCTGTCGGGCCGATTTCGCGCGCGCACGAACACGCGTCGAAATGCAAAAAATGATCACACGGCGATGCCGAGCGCCGCGATCTTTTTATACAGCGTCGCCCGTCCGATGCCGATTTTCTCCGCCGCATCCGCCACTCGGCCGCCGCTCGCGCGCAGCGCATCCGACAGAAAGTGCCGCTCGAAATCGGCCAATGCGTCCGCGTAGGACACGACGGGCGCATCGGCGCCTTCCGGCACGGGCGGCTCGGCCTGCGCCGCAAGCACCACGCGCCCCGCATCGATAAACGCGCTCAGCATGCGCGCGTCGATATGTTCGGACTCCGACAACATCAGCGCGCGTTCGAGCGTGTTGCGCAGTTCGCGCACGTTGCCCGGCCACGAATACGCTTCCAGTAGCCGCAGCGCATCCTGATGCAACACGAAATGGCCGACATGCCCCGGCCGCGTATCGCCCGAAAGGTCTTCGAGAATCGCGTAAGCCAGCGCCTCGATGTCGCCGAGCCGCTCGCGCAACGGCGGCGCGTGAATCGTCAGCACGTTCAGGCGATAAAACAGATCCGCACGAAAACGCCCCGCCGCGACGAGCGCCGGCAGATCGGCCGACGTCGCCGCAATGATCCGAACGTCCGCGCGCACGATGCGATTCGAACCGAGCGGCTCGAACTCCTTGTCCTGCAGCACGCGCAAGAGCTTGCCCTGAAGCGGCAGCGGCATGTCGCCGATTTCATCGAGAAAGAGCGTGCCGCCGTCGGCCAGTTCGAATTTGCCGACCCGGCCCTTGCGCTCGGCGCCCGTGTACGCGCCCGCCGCCGCGCCGAAGAATTCGACTTCGAGCAGCGTGTCCGGGATCGCCGCGACGTTCACGGTCACGAGCGGCTTGCCCGCGCGCGTCGATGCGCCGTGGATCGAGTGCGCAAGCAGTTCCTTGCCGGTGCCGGTTTCGCCGAGCAACAGCACGGGCGAATCGACGAGCGCCGCGCGCCGCGCCTGACGCTTCACTTCGAGACTGGCCGGACTCGTGCCGACGAAGCTCGAAAACGTATATTTCGCGCGCCGCGCCTGAGCGAGCGACTGGCGCGTCGCGATCAATTCCTGCTGCACGCGCGAGTAATGCGCGAAGAGCGGCGTGAGCGCCTTCATCTCGTCGAACAGCGCAAAGCCGATTCCGCCGATCGTCACGCCCGCTTCGTCCTTCAGCGGCAGACGCGTGACGACGAGCGGCTCGCGGTCCGTTTCCAGCACGTCGAGCAGGATCGGCTTGCCGGTCGCGACGACTTCGCGCATCAGGCTGTTCGGAATCACGCTTTCGCAATCGAGGCCGATCGCGTCGACGGGATCGGAAAAGCCGAAGCGCGCTGCATAGCGTTTGTTGATCCACACGACGCGCGCATCCGCATCGACGATGAAAGTGCCTTCGCTCAGATTCTCGAAGGTCTTGAAAAGCGACTCCATCGCGCGACGCATGACGTCGCTATAGTCCGCCGGAACGTTGATCCAGTCGTTGCGCATGCCGCAGAAGTCTCCTCATCTCTCTTTGGAGACGCAATATCTCAATTTTGAGACGAGTGCACAATCCGCATCTACACTGATCTTTTGCGGCAAAATCGGCTTCGGTGAACACGCCGGACGTCTCGATTTTGAGACACGCGGCTGAAATCTCGCGATGTCATGCTCGACCGGCACCCGCTCCCGCCCGCCGGGCTTGAGCCCGGCACGCTGGCACGAAAGCTGCATTCGCCCGCGCGGCGCGTCACCATCGCGTTGAAGAACTTCCGCGGCTTCCAGGAGAAGCGCGCGGACGACGTTTCAAAGAATAACCACTCATGGAGACTCAATGTCGTTCCTCATCGTGCTCGCCGCCCTGGCGTTCCTGATGCTCGCCGCTTATCGCGGCTACAGCGTCATTCTTTTCGCGCCGATCGCCGCGCTCGCGGCCGTCCTTCTCACCGATCCCGCCGCCGTCGCGCCGGTGTTTTCCGGCATCTTCATGGAGAAGATGGTCGGCTTCGTGAAGCTCTATTTCCCTGTGTTCCTGCTCGGCGCGGTGTTCGGCAAGGTCATCGAGCTGTCGGGCTTCTCCGAGTCGATCGTCGCCGCGGCCATTCGATACATCGGCAAGTCGCGCGTCAATGCGGTGATCGTCGCGGTGTGCGCGCTGCTCACCTACGGCGGCGTGTCGCTGTTCGTCGTCGTGTTCGCGGTGTATCCGTTCGCGGCGGAAATGTATCGCCAGAGCAATATCCCGAAGCGTCTGATGCCGGGCGCCATCGCGCTGGGCGCGTTCTCGTTCACGATGGATTCGCTGCCCGGCACGCCGCAGATCCAGAACATCATCCCGACCACGTTCTTCAAGACGACGGGCTGGGCCGCACCGTGGCTCGGCGTGATCGGCTCGCTGTTCATCATCGTGGTCGGGCTGAGCTTCCTCGAATGGCGCCGCCGCTCGGCGATGGCCAAGGGCGAAGGCTACGGCACGTCGCTCGTGAACGAGCCGGAGCGCGTCGAATCGACTTCGCTGCCGAATCCGGTGCTCGCGATTGCGCCGCTGGTGCTCGTGGGCGTCGCCAATTTCGCGCTGACCAAGTGGATTCCGACGTGGTACGGCGCGAGCTACACGGTCGCGCCCGAAGTGCTGCCCGGCGTCCACGCGCCGGTCACGACGGCGGTCAAGACGGTCGTCGCGATCTGGGCCGTGGAAGGCGCGCTCTTGCTCGGCATCGTGCTCGTGCTGCTGACCGCGTTCCCGCGCGTGAAGGAGCGTTTCGCGGGCGGCACGCGCGCCGCCGTTGCGGGCGCGTTGCTCGCCGCAATGAACACCGCCTCCGAGTACGGTTTCGGCGGCGTGATCGCGGCGTTGCCGGGGTTCATCGTCGTGTCGGATGCGCTGAAGAGCATTCCGAATCCGCTCGTCAACGCGGCGATTTCGGTGAGCGCGCTCGCGGGCATCACGGGTTCGGCGTCGGGCGGCATGAGCATCGCGCTCGCCGCAATGTCCGATACGTTCATCGCCGGCGCGCAGGCCGCGCACATTCCGCTCGAAGTGCTGCACCGGGTTGTGGCGATGGCGTCGGGCGGCATGGACACGCTGCCGCACAACGGCGCCGTCATCACGCTGCTCGCGGTGACGGGGCTTACGCACCGCGAGTCGTACAAGGACATTTTCGCGGTCACGATCATCAAGACGCTGGCGGTGTTCTTCGTCATCACGGTCTATTACCTGACGGGCATCGTCTGATGCCGGGGGTTGCCGCGGGGCGAAACCCACGGCAACCCCAATTCACGCCGCGCGCGTGACGCTCCACACTCCCGCAGGACGCCCACCCAATCCGAAGGAAAAGAACCGCGTATGACTCAAACCGCATCGAACTCATCCGCATCGAACCGATCGCTCGCCGGCAAGACCGCGCTCGTCACCGGCTCGACGAGCGGCATCGGCTTAGGCATCGCCACGGCGCTCGCGCAGTCGGGCGCGAATCTCGTGCTCAACGGCTTCGGCGACGTTGAAGGCGCACTGAAGCAGATCGAGGCGACCGGCGTCAAAGCCGTGCATCACCCCGCCGACATGACCAAGCCCGCCGAAATCGAAGCGATGATCGGCTTCGCGCACGAACAGTTCGGCGCAGTCGATATTCTCGTGAACAACGCGGGCATTCAGCATGTCGCGACCATCGACGAATTTCCGGTCGATCGCTGGGACGCGATCATCGCCATCAACCTGAGTTCGGCGTTCCATACGATGCGCGTCGCGTTGCCGCAGATGCGCGCGCGCAACTGGGGCCGCGTGATCAATATCGCGTCGGTGCATGGGCTGGTCGGCTCGGCGGGCAAGTCGGCGTATGTGGCCGCCAAGCACGGCATTCTCGGTCTGACGAAGGTCGCGGCGCTCGAGAATGCGCGTACCGGCGTGACGGTCAACGCGATCTGCCCGGGCTTCGTGCTGACGCCGCTCGTGCAGAAGCAGATCGACGATCTCGCCGCGCGCGAGTCGCTCACGCCCGACGCGGCGCGCGCCAAGCTGCTCGGCGACAAGCAGCCGTCCGCGCAATTCGTGACGGCGCAGCAGATCGGCGAGATGGCCGTGTTCCTCTGCTCCGACGCCGCCAGCGAAATGCGCGGCTCGGCTTTGCAGATCGACGGTGGCTGGAGCGCGCAGTAAGACGCAGTGCGGGTCGATCAAGCGCGCGCCTATCGGCAACCGGCCCGCACACTTGAGCGTTTTGCTCGGATTCCCCTAAAGATTGTGGGGATAATGACCGTTATGTCCTTGTAATTCAGCGCGCGCCGCCCGTTCCGCGGGCGGCGCGTGAACCGAGAGAAGCAAGGACATCATGCGCAACAACCAGCCCGTCACACAGCAAGAATTCGATTACCCCGCCTCGGAGATGCTCGTCTCCGCGACCGATCTCTCCGGCAACATCCAGTACTGCAATCCCGCGTTCGTGTCGGTTTCCGGCTTCGCGCGCGAGGAACTGATCGGTCAGCCGCACAACCTGATCCGCCATCCCGACATGCCGCGCGAAGCGTTCGCCGATCTCTGGTCGACGATCCGCGCCGGCCGTTCATGGACCGCGCTCGTCAAGAACCGCCGCAAAAATGGCGATCACTACTGGGTGCGCGCGAACGTCACGCCGGTGATGCAGCATGGCCGTGCGGTCGGCTATCTCTCCGTGCGCGTGAAGCCGACCCGCGACGAAGTGCGCGAAGCCACCGCGCTTTACGCGCAGATGAAGACGGGCAACGCGTCGCACAAACTCGTGCGCGGCGCGCTCGTCCGGCACGGTCTCGCGGGCAAGCTTGCGGCGCTCGCGCACATGCCGGTGAGCGCGCGTCTCGGCGTCGCGTTCACTGCGGCGCCTGTCGTCACGGCGATCGCCGCGCTGATCGGCTGGCACGGCGCGCCGCCGCTGCCGTTCTGGCTCGCGCTCGGCGCGGGCGCGGCGGCGAGCGCGGCGGGATGGTTCGCGCTGTCGCATCAGGTGGAAACGCCGGTGCGCACGATGTCGGGTTTTGCCGCGCGCATGGCCGCGGGCGATCTGACCGTCGACATGCCCGACGCCCGCCACGACGATCTCGGCGACGTGCAACGCGCGCTCGGCCAGTTGAAGGCGAATCTCGCGGCGATCGTGTTCGACGTGCGCGGCCAGATCGGCGGCATGCTCGACGCCGCGAACGAGATTTCGAGCGGCAACACGGACCTGTCGCGCCGTACCGAGTTGCAGGCGGCGTCGCTCGAACAGACCGCCGCGACCATGGATCAGCTCACCACGACCGTACAAGGCAACGCCGACGCCACCGTGCGCGCGCTCGAACTCGTGAAGGAAGCGCAGGCCGCGGCCGACGACGGCGGGCGCATCGCGAGTCAGGTCGAGCAGACGATGGCGGGCATCACGGCGGCGTCGCGGCGCATCGCGGACATCACCGACGTGATCGACGGCATCGCGTTCCAGACCAACATCCTCGCGTTGAACGCGGCCGTCGAAGCGGCGCGCGCGGGCGAGGCGGGCCGCTCGTTCGCGGTGGTCGCGACCGAAGTGCGCAATCTGGCGCAGCGCTGCGCGGCGTCGGCGAAGGAAATCGAGGGCGTGGTGGCGACGAGCGTCGCGCAGATCGCGGAAGGCACGAGCCTCGTCACGCGCACGACGAGCCAGATGCGCGCGATCGACGAAGCGGTCAACCGCGTATCGACGATCATCATGGAAGTCGCGAAAGCGAGCGGCGAACAGGCCGACGGCATCGCGCAGGTGAATCAGGCGGTCGCCCATCTCGACGATTCGACCCAGCAAAACGCCGCGCTGGTCGAGCAGGCGGCGGCCACCGCCAAGCGTCTCGCCGAGCGCGCCGTGGTGCTCGACGAAGCCGTGCGACTGTTCACCGTCGAAAAGGCCTGAGCCGCCGCGAACGGCGCATCGCTTGGTACTATCGGAGCATTGCCAACGAGGAGTGTCTCCGATGACCGCTGAGAACAATCGCGCAGAAGAAGCGCGAGCCATGGAACGTATCGTCAACGCGACGCGGCAGGTTCAAGCCGCCTTTCTCGCGTTGCAGACGCATTTTCCGCCGGAAGGCGACGGCCGCCCGTCGCAGATGGCGCTACAGACTTTCGATGCCGCGCTCCAGGAACTCGAAGACGCGCAAGCCGCCTTCGACACCATGCTCAACGATCTGTTCGACGGCAACCGCTAGGCCTGCGAAGCACTCGCGTCAGGCGTTGCGCAGTTCCGGCACGCCTTCGCGCGTCTCGCCGGGCGGGCCGTTCAGCGCCGCTTCGCCTTCGAATTCATGCAGGCCGGCCCACGGCACGCCGTCCGTCGATTGACGGCGCGCGGCGGCCACGCACGCTTCCACCAGTTCCCGGAACGACACCGCCGCCGAACTCGTGCGCACGAGCGTTTCGCCTTGCAGCGCGCTCTCGGGAACCACCAGCCCCACAATCAGTTCCGCCGACGGCGCCCGCTGATGCAGCCGTCGCAGCAGATTGCGCAGATACGGCGGCGATTCGGCCGCATCGAACGACACGACGCAAATGATCGACACGCCCGACAAATCGACCTCGCCGAAGCGTCCGCGCGAAAAGCGGTCGTAGCCCGCGAGATCGGCGTGCAGACCGTGCTTGCGGAACAACTGCACGGCGATGGTCGCCGCGAGATCGTCGAGTTCGCCGCGCCCCGCAATGCACAGCACCGACGCCGTGTGCCCTTCCTGCGACGCATCGAAGCGCGACGGCGGCGTTTCTGACGGCACCGGAAAGTCATCGGGCGAATCGAAACTGGCGGGCAACTCTTCCCGGTCCTTGACGTCGACGATCGTGTCCGCCGTCTCCTCCAGCCCTTCGATAATGTCGAGCGCCGACTCGTTGATGCGCCGCAACTGATTCGCCGTCACCACGCCGCGCAGCACGTCGTTGTGGGCGAAGCGCAGTCCTTCGAGCGCAACTTCGTCGTAGTAAGCGATCAGCGCGCGTTCCTTGAGCAGCGTCTCGGCTTGCACGAGCGCTTCGTCGGGATCGTTCGCGAGCAGGCGCTGATAGAAGTTTTCGGCGGGCGTGAGCGCCGGCCGGTCGCCGAACAGCACGTCGAGAAATTCGAGGCGGTCGACGTGACGGCCGAGAATCACGAGGCACAGCGTGAGCGGCGTCGAAAGCACGAGGCCGACCGGCCCCCAGATCCAGCTCCAGAAAATCGCCGCGACGATCACCGCGAAAGGCGAGAGACCGGTGCTGTGCCCATAAAGCAGCGGTTCGATGACTTGCCCGACGAGCACGTCCGTCACGCCGAAAAGGACGAGGGTCCACACAAGCATCGACCAGCCGGGTCCGACTGCCGCCGCGAAAACCACCGCGATGATCGCGGCAATCCACGTCCCGACGTACGGCACGAAGCGCAGCAGCGCGGTCATCACGCCGAACAGCAGCGCGCCCGGCACGCCGATGATCGCAAGCCCGACGGAGATCACGATGCCCACGCCCATGTTGATGCCGAGCTGCGCCAGGAAATAGCGCGACAGGCGCCGCGCGGCTTCGTCCATCGCGGTGGTGGCGCGATGCAGGTCGCGCGAGCCGAACAGACGTATCAGCCGGTCGCGCAAGTCTTCGCGCTGCAGCAGGATGAACACCGCGACCACGAGCACGATGCCGGTGGTTTCCAGCGGACTGATGACGGGCGATAGAAAACGCTGCGCCAGCTCCAACGGCGACGGCGACGGTTCGTGCACTTCGACGGGCATCGGCTGATCGATCGGCGACGCGGCCGGGTTGTCCTCGTTCTTCGGCTCCTGCTCGCGCGCGGGCGAAATCCGTTTCAGTGCGCGCGACGCGCGGCCGAGAAACTCGTCGGCGCGGCCGACCGTCAGACGCTGCACCGAATCGATCTTGCGCTCGACGGCGACCTGATACTTCGGCAGATCGCCCGCGAGTTGCGCGACCTGCGCGCCGATCAGCGCACCGACGGCAGTCAACACCGACAGCGCGATCACCACCGCGACGATCACCGACGGCACCTGACCGAAACGCAGCCGCCGCAAAAACTCGACGAACGGCGCGAGCAGAAAACTCAGCAGAATCGCGAGGATGATCGGAATCATCACCGCGCGCCCGAAATACAGCGCGCAAATGATGATGACGCCCGTCACCAGCGAGGCCAGCGCTCGCACACCGGGCGCCTCGGGCGGCAAAATCTTCGCGGGTGGCCGGCGCGGCCCGGGTGCTTGCGGCATGGAGACGGCTCGCTTTGAGAGTGAGAGGCGCGGAATCAAAGGCGCGCGGCGCTTGACATGCTGCGGCGCGGCCAGCTTTTGTGCAGGCTCACGCGACTGTAAGCAAGGCGTGTGCCGTCGCGTGTTCCGGGGCGCACTTTGAGGTGAGTTTATTCGGGAGCCGAATTTCGCTGCAACCGCTTCAATGGTGAGCCAATACGGGAGCGGCGCGGCGCGCGAACGCCCGTCTATCGCCGTGATCGGAACAATCAGTTGGATGTGCGGGCATAGCGCATGCGACATTGACCGTCCCGCCTCATGCGTGCCATGCACGCCATCACGGAAGACATCATGGGAGTCGATTCACCCTGCATCAGCATCTGCAAGTTCGACGAGAAGACCGGCCTGTGCATCGGCTGCCTGCGCACGAAGGACGAATGCAAGCAGTGGAAGAAGATGAAGGACAAGCATCGCGCGCGGATCATCGATGAAATACCGAAGCGCAAAGCCAAGCTCAAGAAACACAAGAAGTAGGCGAGCCGGGAACAAACGCTGGACTGGTCGACGGTAGGGTGATCGACGCTTGCGCGGGGCGTGCGGAATAGACTGGGCGCTTGCGGCCACGTCTGCGAATCTTTCCGAAGCTTCGCGAATCTTCCAATAAGGCGCGACCGGCTCATCGAGGAGTCAGACATGAAAGTGATCCGCACCGTACTCGTCCTGGCCGCGGCTTGCGTCGCGACGTCCGCGTTTGCGCAACTGCATCCGAGCGTCGAAACCGATATGTACGCGCCGCAAAACGACACGCGCCTCATGCCGAACGCGCCGCTCGGCAGTCAGTACCCGACGCACGGCAACGCACAGGCCGGCGAGTTGAATCTCAATCCGAGCGATCCGCGTGCTCAGCTCGTCAACGGCCTGCCGAACAACGCGAACAGCGGCGGCTACGGCTCGCCGCTCGCGGGCAACAAGGCGAACGTGCCTACGCCGAACTGAGCGCGCGGACCACCGGACGAAGTAACACGCAGCCGGACCGCGCTCATCATTCTCGTTTCGCGAACAGTGATTTGATTTTCTCTGGTATTCCGCTTCATTTTGCAAGAACCGATACTTGATTCACAGGCAGGGGCGGCTCCCGGCCATCAATCAAACCGAGGGTTCTGGCAAATGAAGCTCTATCAATATCCGCTGTCCGGGCATTCACACCGCGCGCGTCTTTTCCTGAACCTGCTTGGCATCGATCACGAGGAAGTTGTCGTCGATCTCGCCAAAGCCGAGCACAAGTCGCCCGATTATCTGAAGCTGAACGCATTCGGGCAGGTTCCCGTCCTGGTCGATGGCGAGCACATCATCTCCGATTCGAACGCGATCCTCGTTTATCTCGCCGCCAAATCCGGCGATACGAAATGGCTGCCCAACACGCCCGCAGACGCCGCGGCGGTACAGCGCTGGCTGTCGGTGGCGGCGGGACAGATCGCATTCGGCCCGGCAGCCGCGCGTCTCATCACCGTGTTCGGCGCCAGATTCGATGCAGCGGAAGTCATCGCCCGCGCGCACACGATTCTCGCGTTGATCGACGCGCAACTGGCGGCACGCGACTGGATCGCGGACATCGACAGCGCGCATCCGACCATCGCCGATATCGCGCTCTACAGCTACATCTCCAGCGCGCCGGAAGGCAACGTCGATGTGTCCGTGTACGCGAACGTGAACGCATGGCTGCGTCGCGTCGAGTCGCTCCCCGGCTTCGTGCCGTTCCAGAAGACAGCCGTGGGTCTCGCGGCGTAAAGTGACGCGGCGGCGGCGGCGCACTCGCGCGGCCGTCACGCCCGGCGTGTGGAGGCATACGATCATGTCCACTCTCGCGGTTCCCCCTGTCGCGCCCGTCGCGACGCCCTCGCCGTGGCATCGCGGCGAAATCAAGCTGCAGAAAGCCGCCGGCGCCTACGAGCGCATGGATAGCGCAGGCCGCCGCGTCGTGCGCAATTACATGCCCGAGCAGCATCGCCAGTTCTTCGCGCAACTGCCGTTCATCGTCGCTGGCGCCGTGGATGAGCGCGGCGATCCGTGGGCGACGCTCCTCGCCGGGCATCCGGGCTTCATGCAGACGACGAACACGACGACGCTCGCCATCGACCGCGCGCGCGATCCGCTCGATCCCGCCGACGCCGGCATGAACGATGGCGCGTCCATCGGCCTGCTCGGCATCGAATTGCACACGCGCCGCCGTAACCGCGTGAACGGCGTGATTCATCGCGACGGCGCGAACGCCCGGTTCGACATGGCCGTCGAGCAGAGCTTCGGCAATTGCCCGCAGTACATCCAGTTGCGCGATTTCGAATTCGTGCGCGATCCGGCGGTGCCGTCGCCGGTGCAGCCGGTCCTGCTCGACGCGCTCACGCCGCGCGCGCGCGAGATGATTACGGGTGCGGATACGCTGTTCGTCGCGTCGTATTTCGATCGCGAGGACGGGCATCGGCAAGTGGATGTGTCGCATCGCGGCGGCAAGCCGGGTTTCGTGCGTCTGTCGGACGACGGCGTGCTCACGATTCCGGATTTCGCGGGCAATCTGTTCTTCAACACGCTCGGCAATATTCTGGAGAACGGCCGCGCGGGACTCGTGTTCGCCGACTTCGAAACGGGCACGCTGCTGCAGATGTCCGGCAACGCCGAAGTGTTGCTCGATTCGCCGGAAATCGCCGCGTTTCAGGGCGCCGAACGGCTGTGGCGCTTTACGCCGCGCCGCATCGTGTATCGCGAGCAGGCGCTGCCGCTGCGCTGGGCAGCGCGTCGCGACGGCGCATCGCCGAATTCGCTGATGACCGGCGACTGGCGGCAAGTGGCCGAGCGCATCAGGGCGACGACGCTTGCCAATGCGTGGCGCACGTTCCGCGTGAGCAAGATCGTCGATGAGAGCGACTCGATCCGCTCGTTTCATCTGATCCCGGCGGACGATGCCGGGCTCATACCGCACAAGGCCGGACAGCACTTGCCGATTCGCGTCACGCTGCCGGGCGAAGCGAGGCCGCAGATCCGCACGTACACGCTGTCGGTGGCGCCGTCCGATGGCGTGTATCGCATCAGCGTGAAGCGCGACGGACGTGTGTCGGCGTATCTGCACGACACGCTGAAGACCGGCGGCACGCTCGAAGCACGCGCACCCGCGGGCGATTTCACGATCGATGCGCTGGAACCGCGTCCCGCCGTGTTGATGGCGGCGGGCGTCGGCATCACGCCGATGCTCGCGATGCTGCGGCACGTCGTTTATGAAGGGCTGCGCAAGCGGCGCGTACGTCCGGTGTGGATGATCGTGTCGGCGCATGCGCTTGCGAGCCGCGCGTTCGCCCGCGAAATCGACGATCTCGCGCAGGCCGCGGGCGGCGCGGTGCATGTGATCCGCGTGCTGAGCGACACGCAGGGCGCGGAGCTTGCGCGCGACTACGACATGTCGGGGCGCATCGACCTCGATCTGCTGACGAGCCGGCTACCGTTCAACGACTACGATTTTTATCTGTGCGGGCCGGGCGCGTTCATGCAGTCGATCTACGACGGCTTGCGCAAGCTCAACGTGTCGGACACGCGCATTCATGCGGAGGCGTTCGGTCCGTCGTCGCTGAAGCGCACGGCGGATCGCGGCGCGGACGTGAAGCCGATGCGTCCCGCCGCCGCCGAGCCGGTGAAGGTGAGCTTCGTGAAGTCGGGCACCGATGCGCAGTGGAAGCCGGACAGCGGCACGTTGCTGGAACTCGCGGAAGCGAGCGGCCTTGCGCCGGAATTCAACTGCCGCGGCGGCACGTGCGGGACGTGCCGGACGCGCATCGTGAAAGGCGCGGTGTCGTATGAGAGCGAGCCGGCGTTTCATGTCGGCGATGACGAAGCGCTGATCTGCTGCGCGGTGCCGGCGGGGGATGAAGGGGGTGGGCTCGAACTCGACTTGTAACGCGAATCGCGGCGACGGTGCATTGCCCCCCGCGCCCATATCCCCGAGAATGCACGGCATCCCTCAAGCCCGCAGGCCCCGCGCATTCTCATGGACCGTTTCCAGGCAATGGCGACCTTCGTCACGGTGGTCGAGACCGGCGGCTTCGCATCGGCGGCGCGCAAGCTCGATATCTCGCCGTCGGTCGTGAGCCGCGTCGTGACCGAACTCGAAGAGCATCTCGGCGTGCGTCTGCTCACGCGCACGACGCGCGTCGTGCGTCTCACCGACGCCGGCACCGGCTACTTCGAGGACTGCCGCCGCATTCTCGGCGAAATCGACATCGCCGAGCTTTCCGCGACGGGCACGCACTCGTCGCCGCGCGGCGTGCTCTCGATCACCGCGCCGGTCATGTTCGGCCGGCTGCATGTCACGCCGGTCGTGCTCGACTATCTGCGCCGCTATCCCGAAGCCGATGCGAACTGCTGGTTCGTCGACCGCGTCGTGAATCTCGTCGACGAAGGGATCGACGTGGCCGTGCGCATCGCGCAATTGCCGGACTCGTCGTTGCAGGCAATCAGCGTCGGCCGCGTGCGGCGCGTGTTGTGCGCATCGCCCGCATATCTTGCCAAGCACGGCACGCCGCGGCATCCGGACGATCTCGCGGAGCATGTGGTGATCGCCTCCACCGGTTCGTCGACGCCCGCCGAATGGCGTCTGCACGACGGCGAGCGACAGATCCTCGTGCGCGCGCATCCACGTCTGACGACCACGACCAACGATTCCGCCATCGGCGCCGCACTCGCGGATTTCGGCATCGCCCGGCTGCTCTCGTATCAGGTTGCGCAATACGTAAGCGACGGCAGTCTCGTCATCGTGTTGCCCGAATTCGAGGCGCCGCCTGTTCCGATCCAGCTCGTGCATCGCGAGGGACGTCACGTCACGCAAAAGGTGCGCGCGTTTCTCGATCTCGCCGTCGCGACGCTGCGCGCCGATCCTTCGTTGAGCTGGTCGGACTAAACACGCCTGACGCCGCAAATATTTCGTATTCGGCCGCTCGAATCGAACGTCCGTTAGCGCGGCCACCGTGCAAAAAGCCGGCAAAACATGCAACATAGCTGTCTCGAACGACCGCGACCGGTCGCCGCGCTTTCGGCTTTCTGAACCCTTGACGGCTCACGCACCATGACGAATTCAACCTCTGCTTCGAACGAACGCCCGCTGGACATGATCATCTTCGGCGGCGGCGGAGACCTGGCGGCGCGCAAGCTGCTGCCGGCGCTCTACATGGCGCACACGCACTGCAACCTTCCCGCCGACACGCGCATTCTCGCGATCGGCCGCAGGGACTGGACGCGTGAGGATTACCTGAAGAACTTCATGGAAGAGCAGTCGCGTTCGTTCATCGACGCGAAGGCCTTCGATGCCCAGTCGTGGGACAAATTTCTCGCGCTCTTCGATTACGTGCGCGTCGATATCGAAAATCCTGGCGATTTTCAGCGGCTCGCGCAGGCCGTGCGTCCGAACTCGCAACGCGTGTTGTATCTGTCGACATCGCCGGAACTGTTCGTGACGATCTGCGAAAACCTCGACGCCGCCGGCATTCTCGACGCGACCTCGCGCGTCGTGCTGGAAAAGCCGCTCGGCCACGATCTGGCCTCGGCGCGCGCGATCAACGACGCGGTCGGCAAGCACTTCAAGGAAGAGCAGATTTATCGCATCGACCATTATCTCGGCAAGGAAACGGTGCAGAACCTGATGGTGCTGCGCTTCGGCAATGCGATCTTCGGGCCGCTGTGGCAGGCGCCGTATATCAAGAGCGTGCAGATTACGGTGTCGGAGACTGTGGGCGTCGGCAGCCGCGCGGGCTTCTACGATCACACCGGCGCGCTGCGCGACATGGTGCAGAACCACCTGATGCAGCTGCTGTGCATCGTCGCGATGGAGCCGCCGGTGTCGCTCGATCCGGACGCCGTCCGCGACGAAAAGCTGAAGGTGCTGAAGTCGCTTCGGCCGATGTCGGTCGCCGATATCGCGCGCGATACCGTGCGCGGCCAGTACACGGCGGGCGCGGTCGGCGGCGAGGCGGTGAAGGGTTATCTCGAAGAGGCGAACGTGCCGCCCGACAGCCGCGCGGAAACCTTCGTCGCGTTGCGCGCGCACATCAACAACTGGCGCTGGGCCAACGTGCCGTTCTTCCTGCGCACGGGCAAGCGCATGCAGAATCGGCGCTCGGAGATCGTCATCGATTTCGCCGATCTGCCGTTCTCGATCATCCCCGACGGTCCGCGCCACTACGGCAACCGGCTCACCATCACGCTGCAGCCGGAAGAGTCCATCCAGCTTCAGATGATGGCGAAGGAACCCGGCAGCGGCATGCACATGCAGCCGGTCACACTTAATCTCGATTTCCAGCAGGCCATGAAGCAGCGGCGCGCGGAAGCGTACGAGCGCCTGCTGATCGACGTCATTCGCGGACGCCTCACGCATTTCATGCGGCGCGACGAACTGGAAGCGGCATGGGCGTGGGTCGAGCCGATTCTCAACGGATGGAAGGAACTGGGCGACCGGCCGCGCGGTTATACCGCCGGAACCTTCGGCCCCGCGGCATCCAGCGCGTTGATGGCGAGGGAAAATCAGGCTTGGGCGGAAGAGGCTTGAGTTTTCGAGCTTGGGAAGCGCGATGCGGTTACGTCACCGCATCGCGGTTCGCGGGGCTTTTCTTTGCGTCCACGCGGTCCCGGCCGCCATCACGCCGGACAACACCACGATCCCGCACAGAATGCCCGCGAGCCGCGTGAGCGCGGGCATCGGATCGGACGACCAATGGTGATCCTGCACGAACACCATGATGAACGCGATGCTGAACTGCCGCCCCACGTAGCTCGCGCCTTGCGTGCCGGTCTGCACATGACAGCCGATCCACACGCCCGCGCACAGCGCGATCATGCAGACGAGCGCGTTGTCGCCCACTAAAGGCAACAGCGCGAGACTCACGCCGCCCGCGAGCAGACAGCCGACGAAGCGCTGAATCATGCGCTCCGCAATCGGCTTGCTGGTCGGCTTGCCGAGCGCCGATGCAGGCAGGATCAGCACGGCGATCGCGGTGACCATCGCCTGCGCGAAGCCCGGCAGATTCCACGCATACGCGAGCGACGCCAGAATCATCACCGACCACGCGCTCTGCCATGCGAGACGCCCGCGCATCGCGAGCGCAATCTGTGCGGCGCGCGCGACGTGCGATGCCTCGACCGCCTGCACCGCCTGCGCCGCATCGGACGGCATGATGGTGATGGTCTGCGCATTGACGCCATCGACGCGATCGACCGTCGACGCCGCCTGCGCGCGCGGCAACGGCGCGGCGCCGCGCTTTTTCCGATAGTGCTGCAATCCCGCGTGAAACAGCGCCGATACACCCACGCACGCAATCGTCCCGACGGCCACTTCGCCCACGCGCAAGAGCGCGAACGACGCTGTCGCCGCGGCGGACGCGAGCCGGTGCGCCTCGAACGTCACCATCAGCGAAGTCACCGCGCCGAGCACCCACGCGTAGCCCGCATCGGACACGAGCGCGCGATACACCGACACGCCCGCGATCACCCCGAGCAGCGGCACGAACAGCCACGGCAAGTCGCCGATAGTCGGTCCCGCGACCGCGCCGATCAGCGCGCCCGCCACCGTGCCGACGACGCGCTGCACACCGCGTTGCGCGCACGCCGAGAATTTCGACTGCATCACCGCGAAGCCGCTGATCGCCGCCCACCAGATGTTGGACAGGTGAAACGCATAGGCGAGCGCGACGGCGAGCCCGACCGACAGCATCGCCTGCGTCGCAAAGAGCGCGCGCGCCTGCGTCGGCACGATCGCGACGAGTTCGCGTCCGAGCGCGGCGAAGGCATCGAGCACGATGCGCGCATGTTCGCCGATGATCGCGGTGAGCGGCGGCTTGAGCGGAGGAGCGCGGCGGGGAGAATCGTCGGTCGGCATCGGTCCGGAAATCGTTCAGTGTCCAGGCTTGAGACTAGACCCCGATCGTCCGGAAGCAAAGCCGAACCGCACACGGCGCGGCAAATCCGCTACACGGCTTGCGCAAGCAGAAACATGGCGATCAGGTTGTAGAACGCATGCACCGACGTCACGACCCAGAACGGCGAGCCGCGTTTCTCCTGCTCGACGACGAACACGGTGCCCAGCACAAGGCCGCCCGCCGCCGCGCGCAGCATGTACTGCGCGCTGTAGGAATGCGCGAGCCCGAACGCCGCCGCCGACAGCGCCACGGCCCAGACCGCGCGCCAGCGCAGCTTGCGGCGCACGAAGACGATGATCGCCTACTGAAACACGAGCGTCTCGAACAGCGGCAGGATCGCGCAAGCGGCGATCAGCGTCGCGATGAACATCGGGCCGCTCAGCGTCAGATGCGGGGCGTTGAGCGGCGCATCGGGCGCGACGAGCATCACGAGTTCCATCACGATGATATTCGCCGCATAGCCCGCCACGACCGCCGCGACGATCAGAATGGGCGTCGGCAGCCGCGTCAGAAACGCAAACGCGGACTCGGCCGAAAGCGAATGCGTACGCGCGGGCTGATTCATGGTCACACGCGCGATGTCAGGAGCCGGATGCCCGCCGCGCCGAACACCAGCGCGAGGCACGCGTCGAGGCCGCGCTGAATGCGCGTATAGATGCGCCGCGCGGCGGCCATCGAAAAGAGCGCCGCATAGCCGCCGAACACGCAGACGCCGATGCACAGACAGCCCGCGACCACCGCGAGCATATGTCCCGGCCCTTCGCCCGCCGACGAACCGAGCGCGGCCACCGACATCCACACGAGAATGGCCTTCGGATTCGTGAGATGCAAAAGCGCGCCGCGCGCATAGAGTTTCCGGCCGCTCTGCCCCGTCGCGTGCGTCGCGGAAGTTCGCGCGGTCGGCTTCAATGCCGAACGTCCCGACTTGAATGCGAGCCACAACAGATACAGCCCGCCGCAAATCTTCACGCCGACGAGAAAGCCCGAATACGCGGTGAGCGCGGCGGAAAGGCCGAGCGCGGCGAGCATCGCCCAGAAGAACGAGCCGGACATGACGCCCGCCGCAAAGGCGAACGCCGCGCGCCGGCCCGAGGTGCTGGCAATCGACATGATGGCGAGATTGCTCGGCCCGGGGCTCGCGGTGCCGACGAAATACGCCGAGTAAGCGATCAGCAGATTCGCGCTGAGAAAGGCGTGGCCGTTCATGTCGATGGCGTCTCCGTTTCGATTTTTTATATTGTCGTCGATGCGAAACGTGCGCGCCCATGAACGCTTCGCGCGTGCGCCGGCAGGCCAGTTCGTGCGACCGATGCACCCGCGCATGCGGTGCTATCTTTGACAACTGCGCAAGGAACCGCGCATCTCCATCGGATGCACCCCTCGATCAAGGACCCATCATGGCGAAAGTTCTGGTTCTCTATTATTCGATGTACGGCCACATAGAAACAATGGCGCATGCCATTGCAGAAGGCGCGCAAGGCGTCGCGGGCGTCGAGGTCACGCTCAAGCGCGTGCCGGAAACGATTCCCGCCGACCGCGCCGCGCAGATCGGCGCGAAGCTCGATCAACAAGCGCCCGTCGCAACCGTCGACGAACTCGCCGACTACGACGCGATCATCTTCGGCACGCCCACGCGCTTCGGCAACATGGCCGGGCAGATGCGCACCTTTCTCGACCAGACGGGCGGACTGTGGATGAAAGGCGCGCTCGTCGGCAAGGTCGGCAGCGTGTTTTCATCGACGGCTTCGCAACACGGCGGCCAGGAAACGACTATCACGTCGTTTCATAACACGCTGCTGCATCACGGCATGGTGATCGTCGGCGTGCCCTACGCGTGCGCGGGGCTCACGAACATGAGCGAGATATCGGGCGGCACGCCCTACGGCGCAACCACGCTCGCCGGGCCCGATGGAAGCCGCCAGCCCTCGCAGAACGAACTCGATATCGCGCGCTATCAGGGCAAGCATGTCGCCGAACTGGCGACGAAGCTTGCCGGCTGACTACGCTTCAATATCGAGCTTCACTTCATAGAGCGAGCGGCCGTTCAGATCGTGCAGGGAGACGGTCATCGCGCGGCTCGCCGGATCGATCTTCGCGCGGCCGTAGAACTGCTGCATGGCGGCGGGCGAACGGTTCTGCGGATTGTCCTTCGGCACGCTCACGTAGCGCAGTTCGGGGCCGAAGGTCGTATCGAGATCGTTCGGGCCGAACGTGCCCGCGTTGATCGGCCCGCCGACGAACTCCCAGAACGGCTTGAAGTCGCTGAACTTCGCGCGCGACGGATCGTAATGCGTCGCCTGCGCGTAGTGCACATCGGCCGTGATCCACACGACGTTCTTGATGTCCTCGCGCTTGATGAAGCCGAGGATCTCTTTCAACTCAAGCTCGCGGCCGAGCGGCGCGCCGTTGTCCGCGTTGGCCCACGCTTCAAACGTGCCCTTCGGTACGTCGGGGTTCGCATCGGGGACGACGAGCGAAATCGGCATATCGCTCGCGATCACTTTCCACGTCGCGCGCGAAGCCTTGAGCGACGCCTTCAGCCACTCCGTCTGCTGCGAGCCGAGAAAGGCCGAGTCGGCGTCGAGACGCGTCTGCCGGTTCGGTGAATTCGCGCCGCGATACGACCGCTCGTCGAGCATGAACACATCGAGCAGCGGCCCGAACTGAAAGCCGCGATAAACCTGCTCCGGATCGAGCTGATTGATGCGATACGGGTTGTATTCGAACATCGCCTGCTTCGCACGCGCTTCGAGCAGATTGATCGCGCGCGTTTGATAACGCGTCTCCGCAGCGCCGATCTGCTGACCGGGATACCAGTTGTTGCGCACTTCGTGATCGTCCCATTGCACGAGGAACGGCACGTCGGCGGCAAAGCGGCGCTTGTTTTTATCGAGCTGGTTGTAGGCGAAGGCCGCGCGATAATCGTCGAGCGTCTGCGCAACATGCGACTTGCCTTCGGTCACGATGTTCGTCCACATCGTGCCGTCCGGCAGGCGCACTTCGGATTCGATCACGCTGTCCGCATAGATCTGGTCGCCCTGATGAATGAAGAAGTCCGGCGACTCGCGCCGCATCGCTTCATAAATACGATAGCCGCCGAAGCGTTCATTGATGCCCCAGCCCTGCCCCGCTTCGTCGCCGGAAAACACGAAGCAGACCGGCTTGTTCGCATCGAACGATGCCGTGCGCAAGCGTCCCGTCGCCGGTTCGCTGTATGCCTTGCCATCGACGAGATCCTGAAAGCGCACGCGATAGAACACGTCGGCGCCCGGCGGCAGACCGGTGAGATCGACGCGCGCCGTGAAGCCGCTGCCGTCGAGCGCCGCCGGACCGATACGCCGCTGAAACGTCGCGAAGTTCTCGCTCGCCGAATACTCGACGATCATGCGCGCAGGCCGATCCGTGCGGCTCCAGACAATGCCGCTCGTCGCGGTGACGTCGCCGCTCATCACGCCGCCGGGTAGTTGCGGACGCAACTTGTCGGCGGTGACGATGGCGGGCGCGACACCTTGCGCGAGCGCATCGGCCAGGCCCGCGCCCGCGCCCGTGAGCGCGAGCCCCGTGCCGGACACGAGACCTTTCAGTAATGCACGTCGCGATGGTTTGACGATGCGATCCGGCATGGCGAGCTTCCTCTCGAACTGTACGTTGCGGTAGATGTGCGCTGCGTCGAATCGGCGATGGTAAATCGTAACGATGTCGCTTTTGTTTCAACGGGCGCTTCATCGCGCTCGCGGTTCGATGCAATCAGCACGCGCCGGTTGCTGTGACGGCTCACCGCATCGGACACGCGCTCTTCCCAGAAGCGCCAGTGCGTGCCCTTCGCGCGGCCCGTCACGACGAGATCGGCATCGAACTCGCGCGCCGCCTGCGCGATCGTACGCGCGACCGTCATGCCGTCCGGCAGGTCCATCACGACGCAGACGCCGTTCACGCTCGATGCGCGTATCGCCTGCAATGTGCGCTTCTCGATGTCGCGCGCGTTTTCTTCGACGCACGCGAGCGCCGTGCCGCAGTCGTACTGCACCGACGATACTGCCCAGAACGGCATGCGGTCCACCACATGAAGCGCCGTGAGGCGCGCGTTGCATTCGCGGGCCCGCGCGATGCCGAGCGAGAGCGCGGCATGGCTGCCGCTCGGGCCCACTGCGACGAGAATGTGCTTTTGCATGATGTCGTCTCCTTGAACGCGCGCTTCAATGCATGCGCCAGGCGCGCTTCACCGCGTCGAGCACGGCGGCTTCGGTGCACGTGATGTGACCGTCGGCGACCACGGCCGCTTCGCACAGTTCGAGCACTTCGCGCCGCATGCGCACATCGCGCACTTCTTCCGCCAACTGCTGCACGAGATGAGCGTCGAGCCGGCACGCGTCATCCCATGTGAGATACGACGCGCGCGTGAGGTCTTCGCACACCTCGCGCACGATGTCGTGCAACTCGCCCGCATGCAGCCCGAGCCGCGCATAGAATCCGCGCCGTTCGAGCGCCTCGATCTCGACGCTGCCGATATGCCCGTCCGCGATCAGCGACATCACGACGATGCGCGCCGCCGCGCGGGGACTG
Organism: Caballeronia insecticola; assembly: GCF_000402035.1. Lineage (GTDB taxonomy): Bacteria > Pseudomonadota > Gammaproteobacteria > Burkholderiales > Burkholderiaceae > Caballeronia > Caballeronia insecticola. The sequence goes on along the minus strand of NC_021294.1, from coordinate 44,955 downwards.
TCCGATGGGTAATGACGCATGGCTTCTCTCCTCGATGAAACATCGTCAACGCAGAGCGGTGCGTGTGGATGTGACGCGCATGCCGCCTTGCATGCTGTGCATCGTAGAGACGCTGAATGAGGCGCGAATGAGCGCGCCGCTCGCAACACTGTTTGCATCGCGCGAACATCGCGCATCGGAAGCGTTGGATGACGCACGACAGTTCGCTTTTTCACGTACCTTCTCCTGAAGCACGCAAGCCTTGTCCCACAACGCGCGCGCGCTTTTATACGTGCATTGGCATAGCGGTTGCATAGATGCCTACCGTCGCATCGGGACTGCCTGCCACTGGCTCGATGCGACCGGGCCGGCTGCCTCGTGCGCCGGCCCGTTTCTTCCGGCGCCGCGATCGTCGTATCGCGAAGTTCCGGCGGCACATGCAGGCGCCAAGGAGAACACCATGAACAATTTCGACGACGCCTTCGACGCGCTCATCGGCAGCGAAGGCGGCTATTCGTTTCATCCGGCGGACCCGGGCGGCGAAACCATGTGGGGCGTGACGGCACGCGTCGCACGCGGCTATGGCTATGCGGGCGCGATGAAGGACCTGCCGCTCGATCTCGCGAAGCGCATCGCGAAGCAGAAGTACTGGGACCCGCTGCATCTCGATGAATTCGATCCGCGCGTCGCCTTCCAGATCTTCGATGCGAACTACAACGGCGGGCTCGTCGTGTTGTGGATGCAGAAGGCAGCGGGCGCGCAGGAAGACGGCAAGTTCGGCCCCGATACCGTCGATGCCGTGAAAGCCGCCGATCCGATGCGCTTCGTTCTGCGCTTCGCCGCGTATCGGCTGCGTTATCTGAAGGGCCTGCATGCATGGCCGACGTTCAGCCGAGGCTGGACCGAACGCATGGCGACGAATCTTCTTCTGGGAGCGGCATGATGGACTGGTCGAAAGTGGCGGCAAGCATCGGCGCGAGGGCGCCTCTTCTGGCGGGACTCATCGGCGGGCCGGTCGGGCTCGGCGTGACGGCGGCGGCCGCGATCATCTCGCATGCGCTCGGCACGCCGAACGATCCGGAAGTCGTCGAGACCGCGCTCAACGATCCCGCCGCGCTCGAGAAAATCAGTCAGGCGGAAAGCGCGAACTCGCTGCAACTGCAACAGCTCGTGGTGGCGGCGGCGCAGGCGCGGTTGTCGTTCGAAGCGGACATGGCGCGTATGGCGGCGGGCGATCGTGCCGATGCGCGCGCGATGGGCATCGCGAATCGCGACTGGGTGCCCAAGGTGCTCGCGATGTGCGTGACCGGCGGCTTCTTCGGCATTCTGCTGCTGATGGCGTTGCGCGCGCTGCCCGAGGCGAATCGCGATCTGGTGAACGTCGTGGTCGGCGCGCTCGGGACGGCGTGGATCAGCATCATCGGCTATTACTTCGGGACGTCCGCAGGTTCGATGCGCAAGACCGAACTGCTCGCACAGCCGAGCGTGCCGATCACATCCGAAACGGCGGTCACGTTGCGCGATCCGGCGCCTGCGTCGGCGTCGTCATCGGCATCCACGCGCGAAGCGGCGGGCGCGCACGTCGATGGCGTTCATCGCACGTTTGCGCCGGGCGGGCAAGGGCCGATCTTCACGGGCGGAACGTGAGCGTGGTGGTGTCGTCGCGTCACAGTCCGGTCCGCGGATCGTAAGGCCGCGCCGGATGATGCACGATGTTCGCGAACTCCGGACGGATCGCATCGCTGAACGTGGTCTTCTGCTGATCGTTCAGGCTGCCGTAGAACTTGAGCCACGCTTTCGCCGACTGATCGGATAAGGGCGCGTCCTGCTGCCGCGCCTTCTCGTCCATCGCGTGCAGCGCGGAGAGATCGAGGATCGGCTGCTTGAGCATCGTCTGCATGCGCGACTGCATCTGGTCCGCGTTCATGCGCTCGGATGCGTGGCTCTGGCGCATCGCATCGAGCGCGGCTTGCCATTGCACTTCCTGATCGGCGCTCAGGTTCAGTTGATCGTGCAGCGTGCGCATGTTGAGCGGCTGCGCGTGAACCGCGGTGTCGATATCGTTCGGCATTGCCTGCGCATACACCGGCGCGGAACCGACGCCGAGCGAGAGCGCCGTGACAATGCTCAGCGCGGAGAGCTTGAGAAGAAGGTGGCCGCGGCGTGCGGGGCGAGCTTGATTCGATTCGTTGAGCTGGGTCATGTCGTTTCCCCTTTCCCTTTTGTCGATGGTTCGGTCGCGGCCGCTCGACTTCGTTGTGTTGCGACCTTGACGAGCAGTGTAGGGACGGGAAATTAGGGGAAAGTGAGGGCTCGATTCGTGACTCCGAGCCGGCTCCCGAAAACCCTCACCTTTGCACTGCCCGCCCCTCTCGCAAGTGCCCGAAAACAAGGCCTCCAGGCGCCTTTCGAAACCACGCTCCCGAAAACCCTCACCCTTCGCGTTATTCCCACCATCTCCAGACGCGTAATCGCCCGGCTTTTTGCCGCGCTATCCTGCCCGTTCGAATATCGACATCGACACCGACATCAAGGAGATGCAACCATGTCCATCACAGCGCCTGGCACCCGACGCGACGATCTCCCGCCGCAAGGTCTCACGCCCACGCAAGAGCAGATCGTGCGGCATCTGCGGCACGCGAGCGCCGTTGCCGAGCGAGCGACGCTGCTCGGTCATCATCCGTTCGGCGCGATTCTCGTCGGTCCGGATCAGGAGACCGTGTTGATGGAGCAAGGCAACGTCGACACTGTGAATCATGCCGAGTCGGTTCTCGCGCGCGTCGCGGCGCTCAACTTCACGCCGGAGTATTTGTGGGGCTGCACGCTTTATACGTCGGTCGAGCCGTGCTGCATGTGTGCGGGCACGGCGTACTGGGCCAACATCGGACGCGTTGTCTATGGGCTGACCGAAGCACGCCTGCTCGAAGCCACCGGCAATCACGCCGAGAATCCGACGATGAGCGTCTCCTCGCGCTATGTCTTCGATCATTGTCAGAAGCCGGTCGAACTGATCGGCCCCGTCGCGCAAGTGGAGGACGAAGTGTTGCGCGTGCAGCGCGCGTTCTGGTCGACGCGATGAGCTAGATCACGTTCAACATCGACAACGCCGTTTCCTGCAACGGCTGCAACACGCGGACGAGCGCCGCCTCGTCCGTCTCCTTGCCGATCGGCATGTTCGCCGACAACGCCGCCACCACTGCGCCATGCCGGTTCTTGATCGGCACCGCGATGCCGCGCACGCCCATCTGCAACTGCTGCTCGATGGCGACGTAACCATCCACGCGCGCCTGGCGAATCTTCTCGTAGAGCTTTTCCTTGTTGGTGATCGTGAGCGGCGTGAAGGGCTTGAACTCGGTCGCATCGAGCCATTCGCGCACCGAGGTCTCGTCCTTGTAGGCGAGCATCGCGATCCCGCCCGACATCAGCGCGGCCGGCACGCGCGCGCCGAGCACGAAGCCGGTTGTCATCACGCGCGTGGAGCCGTTGCGCGCGATGATGACGAGATCCCAGTCATCGAGCACGCTCACATACACCGACTCGTGAATCATCGCGCTCAGTTGCTGCAAGTAAGGCTGCACGATGCGCGGCATGCGCGCCGATTCGAAATACGACCAGCCCATGCGCAGCACGCGCGGCGTCAGGTTGAAGAGCTTGCCGTCGGTCTGGACATAGCCGAGGTGCGCAAGCGTCAGCAAATAGCGGCGCGCCGCCGTGCGCGTCAGGCCGGTGCGCGTGGCGGCCTGCGTCGGGGTCATGCGCGCGTGCTGATCGTCGAAGGCTTCGAGGATCGCCAGGCCCTTCTCCAGGCCGGCGATCCAGTCGCGCTTGTCGAGTGCAGGTTTAGTCATGCTGATGTGCTTGTTTAGTTATGGATCGACGGCTGTTTCTGCCGCTCATCGTATCCATTTGCTAGTGCTAACCCCCAAAGTGATCGATTATCGGACACGTGCGTGCGATTATCGCGCAAAATTTGTCATGAAACATTGATCGAAAGGGATGGCGCTCTTATTCTCCAATCACTCCCAGAGCGACGCGTATTTCCGGATCCGAATCGTCCGCCGCTCGATCAGGTTTTCAGGTTCGACTTATAAACTTATTGTTCGGAGACATCTCTATGGCTAGCCTCAAGGAAGACGCGAGCAGCGGTCGGCAGGCGAAGAAAGCGACCGCGAGCGGCTGGATCGGCTCGGCGCTGGAGTATTACGACTTCTTTATCTACGCACAGGCGGCGGCGCTAATTTTTCCGCAGTTGTTCTTCCCGTCGGGCAATCCGAAAGTGGCGATCATCGCGTCGCTCGCGACCTACGGCGTCGGCTATGTCGCGCGTCCGATCGGCGCATTCGTACTCGGCCATCTGGGCGACACGCACGGCCGCAAGAACGTGCTGCTGATCTGCATGTTCCTGATGGGCTTCTCGACGATGGCAGTCGGCCTGTTGCCGACGTATCACAGCGTCGGCATGCTGGCGCCCGCGCTCCTCGTGGTGCTGCGTCTGGTTCAGGGCTTTGCGGTGGCCGGTGAAATCTCCGGCGCAAGCTCGATGATTCTGGAACACGCACCGTTCGGCCGTCGCGGCTATTACGCAAGCTTCACGCTGCAAGGCGTGCAGGCTGGCCAGATTCTCGCCGCCGCCGTGTTCCTGCCGCTCGCCACGTTCATGCCGGAAGACATGTTCAATTCGTGGGGCTGGCGTGTGCCGTTCCTGCTGTCGGCTTTCGTGCTGGTCGCGGGCTACATCATCCGGAAGGAAGTGCATGAAACGCCGGCATTCACGTCCGAAGAGTCGCACGGCAGCCTGCCCAAGTCGCCGATCAAGGAAGCGTTCGCCAACAGCACGCCCGACATGATCCGCGTTGTCTGCATGGCGTTGATGAACGTGATTCCCGTCGTCGCGACGATCTTCGGTGCGGCGTATGCGGTGCAGGCTTCGTATGGCATCGGCTTCCACAAGAGCGTGTACTTGTGGATTCCGGTGGTCGGCAACATCGTCGCGGTGCTGGTGATTCCGTTCGTCGGCAATCTGTCGGACAAGATCGGCCGTCGCCCGATGATGATCGGCGGCTCGCTGGTCTCGGGCATGCTGGCCTTCGCGTATCTCTATGCGATCAGCATCCACAGCGTCCCGCTCGCGTTCCTGATGTCGCTGCTGATGTGGGGCGTCGTGTATCAAGGCTATAACGCGATCTTCCCGAGCTTCTATCCGGAACTGTTCCCGACTCGCTCGCGTGTTTCAGCCATGGCGATTGCGCAGAACATCGGCACGACGATCACCGCGCTCCTGCCCGCCCTGTTCGCCGCAGTGGCGCCCCCGGGATCGAACAACATCCCGCTGACGGTCGGCGCGATTGCTTTCGGCGTGACGATCATCGCGGCGATCGCGGCCTACTCGGCGCGTGAGACGTATCGCATCCGCCTGAACGATCTGGGCAAGAAGGACGCCGTGCCGATGAGCGAGCAAGAGTACGAGCGCCTGCGCGCCGACTCCATGGCCGTGGAGAAAGTCGCCAAGGCGCACGCATGAGATCGACCGTGTTGGAGTGATTTGCCGGGCCCTTCGGGGCCCGTTTTTTTTGGAGTTCAGCGTTCGAGCTTCACGCCGGACAGGCGCTCGCAAATCGCGATCAACTTGTCTTGCAGCGCTTCATCGCGCGCCGAAGGATCGCAGGCACGTTCGCGCATGTGGAAGAAGTAGCGTCCGCTCACGCGTGCGTCGTCATCGTCGCTGACGGCGAGCCATGCCTGCGTGCGATGCGCGAGATCGAGATTGTCGGGCGCGGAAGGTCCGCCCATCTTCGTCGGCACCCAGCCCGGTTCCAGCGCATTCGATAAGACGTCCGGCCAGCGACGCGCAACGGCCAGCGCAAGCAGCACGTCCATGAACTTGCTCTCCGCATACGCCTGTGCACCGTTCCAGCGGCGCTGCGTCCATTCGATATCGCCGAGATTCGCGCGCGATCCGTGATGCATGCCCGAACTCAGAAAGACGAGCCGTTGCGGTCTCGCGATCAACGCGGTGAGCACGTAAGGCGCGAGCACGTTGGTCGCGAATACGTGCGGCAAGCCGTCCGCTGTTTCGATGCGGCGCGGCTCGCGATAACCGATGCCCACGTTGTGGATGATCGCGTCGAAGTGCCCGAGCCGGTTCGCTTGCTCCGCGACATCGCGCATCGCTGCGATGTTCGACAAGTCGCCCGTCACGATAGCCTCCGCATTCGGCGTGGCGGCATGAGCATCGTCGGCGCGCGACGCATTGCGCGCGTGCAACACGACCCGATGACCTTCATCGATCAAGAGCCGCGCCGACATCGCGCCGAGCCCGTCCGTCGATCCCGTGATGAAAACTCGCGCCATAGCCATCCTCCTTTCGTATCAGCCGATTGAACGATGACCATTCTGCGCGCCTTCGCACCCCTTCGCGATAACATGAAAGCCATTTGATCCATAACACGGAGGCATGAATGGCCGGCTTCAACGAACGCATCTTGAACGGCATCAGCGTGTTCGCGGCGATCGTCGATGCGGGCACGTTCGCTGCCGCGGGCGATCGTCTCGGCATGTCGCATCCCGGCGTGAGCCGCGCCGTTTCGCGCCTCGAAGCGCGTCTGAAGATTCGTCTGTTCGACCGCACGACACGCAGCGTGTCGCTCACCGATGACGGCCGGCGCTTCTTCGAACACGTGATGCCGCATCTCGTCGGTCTGGAAGAAGCGGCTGCAACCGCGTCCGGCAGCGCGACGGCCGTGCGCGGCCGCCTGCGCGTGAACGTCGATCCGATCTTCTCGCGGCTCGTGCTCGGACCGAAACTCGATGCGTTCCTCAAGGCGCACGCCGAGCTGGAACTTGAGCTGATTACGAGCGACCGGCTCGGCGACATGATCGCGGACGGCTTCGATCTCGCGATCCGCTTCGGCGAGCCGCGCAATTCGAGCCTCGTCGGACGCAAGCTGCTCGATACGCGCGTTCGGACCGTCGCCGCGCCGTCGTATATCAAGCGACGCGGCAAGCCCGCGACGCCGCAAGCTCTCAACGACGACGCGCATACGTGCATCGAATTCCGCGATCCGGAGACGGGGCGGCCCTTCGTGTGGGAGTTTCATCGCAAGAAGAAGCGCGTGACCGTCGATACGCGCGGCCGCCTCACGTTGAACGATGTCGGCACGATGCTGAGCGCGTGTCTCTCGGGATACGGCATTGCGCAGATTCTCGAACTCGGCTCGGAGAAACTGCTCGCCGACGGCAAGCTGATCGACCTCTTTCCCGACTGGCCCGACGAGCGCTTTCCGCTGTATGCGTTTTATCCGTCGCGGCATCATCCGCCGGCCAAGACGCGTGCGTTTCTCGAACTCGTGATCGCGCTCACGGAGGTTCGGGGCCGCTCAGCGTAGTGCTTTCTCGAACCAGTGATCGGCGTAGGGTTCGGCGCTGAACCGATCGACCTCGACATAGCCCGAACGCCGATACAACTCGATTGCTTCCTTCAGCGCCTTGTTCGTCTCCAGGCGAATGGCCGTCGCGCCGCTTTGTCGCGCATGCGTTTCGGCTTCTTCGAGCAGACGCCGGCCGATGCCCATGCCGCGCGCCGCCGCGCTCACCCACATCCGCTTCAACTCGGCCGGCGCCTTGCCGTGATACTTGAGCGCGACGCACCCGATCGCCGCGCCATGAAGCCTCGCCACGATCAATGCGCCGTTCGGTGCGGTCAGTTCGGTAGTATCAGCGGACAAGCTGATCGACGGATCGAAGCCCGATTCGAAGCGCGCGCCCAGTTCATCGAAATACTGGCCGATGCACCAGCGCGCGTCGTCGCTTGCGGGATCTTCAACGATGAAACGCGTCAGCGATGGCTGCAGCAGGCGCTGAACTTCGGACATTGCCGCGACCAGCCTGCGACGCTGCGTTTCGCTCAGCGGTTCGAGCATCGCGCCGGCGACCGCGTCAGACAGGCGTTCGAGTTCCTCGCGTTCAGTGCGGCCCGCGTCGGTAAGTTGCGCGCGACGCACGCGGCGATCGTCGGGGCGGGCATCGACGGCAATGAGGCCTTGCCGCTCCAGCGACGCGAGCGTGCGGCTCAGATAGCCGGAATCGAGCCCGAGACGTTCGCGCAGCACGCGAAGCTCGGCGCCGCTCTCGCCGATTTCCCAGAGCAGCCGCGATTCGCCCATCGGACGGCCGCGCCCGAGAAAACGATCGCTCAGCGCACCGATGCCCTCCGCAACGGTACGGTTGAAGCTGCGAATCTGGCTGATATCGGACGGGTTCATATCTCTGACTCTAGTCAGAGAATCGGCGATCGTCAATCCGAATTCGCTCGTGATTCTGGAGGCCGTGACTTCAGAGCGTGACCGGTTTCTCGCTGCGCGCGCTTTCGATGATCGCAGCGAGCGTCGCGGCATTGTCGAGGCTCACTTGCGCATAGAACTCGATCGCGGCGCTGTCGTGCGTTGCGATCATGCGCGCGAAGCTTTCCGCCGCGAAGAAGAAGCCGCTGCCCGATTCGGATGCGATCGTCTCGAACGGCACCGAATTCGGAATGCCGCGCCGCACGCGCAACTGGCTCGGCAAATAGCCGTAGGGATGACCCGTAGTCTGGTCGCTCGTGTGATTGAGGTATTCGGTGTCGATGGTGCCCTGCGTGCCGATGATCGTCGCGAAACGGTGGTTGGCCGCATCCATCGAACACGATACTTGCGCGCGGCGGCCGTCGGCGTAAATCAGCGTCGCCATGAGGCTGATGTCGACGTTGCTGTCGGCCCATGTCGCGACGGCGTCCACGCGTTGCGGCGCGCTTCCCATCACGAGGCGAATCAGGCTCAGCGGATAGCTGCCCGCGTCGAGCAACGCGCCGCCGCCGAGTTCGGGCTTCATGCGGATGTTCGCGCCGGGATTGCCCACCGTGAAGCCGAAACTCGCCTGAATGGCGCGCACGCTGCCGATGGCGCCTTCGCCGATCAGGGTCATCATCGCGGCGGTCTGCGGCTGGAAGTAATACGGAAACGCTTCGAGCAGCATGACGCCGTGACGGTCGGCGGCGTCGAACATGCGCAGGGCTTCGTCGCGATTCAGCGCGAGCGGCTTTTCGCACAGGATGTGCTTGCCGTGCTCGGCGGCCTTGATCGCCCACTCGGCGTGCAGGCTGTTGGGCAGCGGAATATAGACGGCGTCGATGTCCGGGCTTGCGAGCAGCGCGTCATAACTGCCGAACCATCGTTCGATACCGTTGGCTTCGGCGAAGGTTTTCGCGTTGTCGTCGCTGCGGCTCGCGACCGCGACGACGCGCACGGTCTGGCTCGGCCTGACGTCGCGCGTGAATTGCCTGGCGATATTCGCGCCGCCGAGAATGCCGAGGCGCAGGACGGATGCGGCTTGAGTGGAAGACAAGGCGGGCTCCTTTAATTTGTACGAAACGGTTCGCCCACGAAGTTACCACAAACGCACGGTGTCAGTGCGCGCACGTATCGGGGCGGACCTTCGTGCCGCGTCGATCCGCGGGCACCTTGCAATTGTCCACCCGTTGCTCGTCGCTTGCTTTGTCGCCGAGACGCTCTTTCAGGGTTTTGGCTTCGGAGGCCGTGCTTGAAGCCGCACCGGGCATGGCGGCATCCGCTGCATGCGCCGCGCCGAACCACGCGAGGCATGCACATGAAAAAAGAAGACGCAGCTTCATCATGATCGATTCATCCGTGAAAAGGTCGGATGACCAGCATCGCACCGCATTGACGGAAGCAGGCTCCGCTTCTTGCGCTTTCATTCGCGCATAACATCACGCATGCATCACGCATGTATTCCGCTGACGATATCCTTCGTGCGCATTTGCGCCGCCGCTGCACGCAGGCCTCGCACCGCCACGATCAACCCGCTCGCGTCCTTGCGATTCGTCACGTCGAGCGTCGCATGATGACGCTGGGCGACGCGCTGCGCAATCGCGAGACCGAGTCCGCTGCCCTGCCCCGACGCGCCCACGCAGCGATAGAAGCGGTCGCACACGCGATCGATCTCGCTCTCGGCAATGCCCGGCCCGCTGTCGATGACCGTCAGCGCAATGCCCGCGGTTTCGCGGCGCAGCGTGACATCGACGCGCCCGCCCTTCGGCGTATGGCGAATTGCGTTGTCGATCAGATTGTTCACGAGCACGGCGAGCGCGTGCGTGTCGCCCATGACGGTGAATGCGTCCGCCTCGCCTTGCGCGTTTTCGAGTTCGAGGCCCAGATCGATCGACTTGGCTTCGGCAAGTAAGGAGAAATCGCTCACGCGCAGTTCGCAGAGCGTGCGCAGACTCATCGGCGCGATGGCGGCTTCGCGCGCGGCATCCTCGCGCGCCATGCTCAGCAGTTGCTGCGCCAGATGGATGATGCGGTTCAGCCGCCCGTCGATCTTCGCGAGCGTCGCGCCGTCCACTTGCAGCGAGCCTTCGCTGACCGCGCCCTGAATCTGCAGCTTGAGCGCGGCGAGCGGCGTGCGCAGTTCGTGCGCCGCATCCGCGACGAACGAGCGTTGCGCCTGCGACGCCTCGTTCAGACGCATGAGCAGATCGTTCAGCGCATCGACGAGCGGACGCAACTCGTCCGGCATCGGCTTGGTAAAAGTGATCGGATCGAGCGACTCCGGCGAACGCGCGGCAAGCGACTGCGATAGCCAGCGCACCGGCGAAAGCCCGCGCGCCACGACAAGCAACACGATCATGACGATCGCCGGAATCAGCAACGCGAGCGGCCAGATGGTGCGCAATGCGAGCGTGATCGCGAGATCGTCGCGAATGAAGTACGGCTGCGCGACTTGCACGAAGCGCTCCGGCTGCGCGATGCCGAACGCGCGCCAGCGATAGCCTTCGCGCTCCGCCGACTTGAAGCCTTCGCCGAAGCGCGGCAGCGCGGGCTCGTGCGGCGAGTGATAGATGAGGCGCCCCGAGCGGTCCCAGATATCGATGACGAGCCGGTCGTCCGCGATGCCGTGCAGTTCGGGATCGCGGCCTTGCGCGACCGCATCGGCGCCGATGTTGTGCGGCAGCGAAAGCGCGACGGTGCGCAATTCATAGTCGAAGAGTTCGCCCGCCTCCAGCCGCGCGGCGCTGAATATGCCGAAGCCCGCGACCAGGCACGCAATGGCGAGACCGAAGATGAGCCAGCCGAGCAGCCATCGGCGTATGGAAGTCATCCGACCCTCTTCAGTCGATAGCCGACGCCGCGCACCGTGACGATCTCGTCCGCGCCGATCTTGCGCCGCAAGCTGTGCACATGAACTTCGATGGCATTGCTGCCCACTTCCTCGCCCCAGCCATACAGTTTTTCTTCCAGTTCGGAGCGCCGGAACACACGCGCCGGTTCCTCGATCAGCGCCTGCAGCAACGCGAATTCGCGCGGCACGAGATTGAGCACGGCATCGGCTTTCCGGGCTTCGTGCGCGGCGGGATCGAGCGAAAGTTCGCCGTGCGTGTAGACGGGATGCTTCTGGCCCGTGCGGCGCCGCAATAGCGCGCGCACGCGGGCGGCGAGTTCGTCGAGATCGAAAGGCTTTAGAAGGTAATCGTCCGCGCCGGCATCGAGGCCGCGTATGCGATCGTCGACGGCATCGCGCGCGGTGATGATCATCACGGGCGCGTCGCCGCCGTTCTTGCGATACGTTGCGAGCACTTCGAGGCCGTCGCGTCTCGGCAGGTTCAAATCGAGCAGTACGAGGTCGTACACGCCGTTGGCGAGCGAGAGCTCGGCCGCGCGGCCGTCCTGCGCCCAGTCGACCGTATAGTTGGCGCGGCGTAATGCGGCGAGCACGGTCTCCCCGATCATCTCGTCGTCCTCCACCAATAACAGGCGCATGCGCATTCTCCAGGCTACAACAAGATTGCCGCCGATTGTCCGGCGCGCATGCTTAAGCGCCACTTAACGCCAATGCGCGCGACCGCACAAAGCACTGTATTTAGCGATGCGGCGCGTGCGCGGCTTAAGCATCGCATAAGGACTGGCCTCGCACTATACCGTCGAGCGCGCCGTTCCTGGCCACGCGCTTCCCCGGAAATGCCGATGCGAGCATCCACCCTCGTTTCCCTGCGCGCCCACGTGGTGTTGATCGCTGCATGCGTCGCCACTTCCGACGCCGCGTGGCTTGCCGTGTGCGGCTGCGCGGGACACGCGGAGGCGCTGCAAAGCACGACGATACGCGCGGCGACGCTTGCGAGCGCGGCGGCCGTCGTGTTCCTCGTGCGGCGCATCGCTGCGCTTGCCTTCGATGCCGCGCGTGCATCGCGCCATATCGACTGGAGCGCGGACAAACTCGTGATTGCGAATCCTTGTCCGCGTGACTGGCTCGTGCAGCTTCACGTCGAGTTGCATGCCGTGTCGCGCGAAGACATGGCGCACGCGTGTCCGCGCGCTGCGGCGTCGTGCAGAGTGCCACGCGGTCGGGCGTGATCTCGGAACATGCCCGGCCATCTTCACCCGGCGTCGCATGCCGGGTTTTTTTTGTCTGCGATCGCCTTCATGACGGGCCTTTTGCACACGTTTCGCACCACGTTTCCGCTTGCGAAGTTAAGCGTTTCTTAAGCATTCCGGCCGCAGGCTGCGGGTTCCTTACGAGCCACGAGGAACCCGTCAGTGATGATCGCGCATTCGGTTCCGCTTGTCCTGTGGATCGTCATCGCGTTGTGCTGTGCATCGACGTGTCATGTCGCGATTGCGGCGCTCGTGCATCCCGGCTCGCGTGGCGCGTCTTCTTCGCGGCGCGGCGATGCTTCGTCCGAATCGCCCGCGCCTTGCGTCAGCGTGCTCAAGCCACTGTGCGGCGCGGAGCCGCGCTTGTATGCGAACCTCGAAACCTTCTGCCAGCAAACGCATCCGTCGTATCAGTTGCTGTTCGGTGTGGCGAGCGCGTCCGATCCCGCCGTCAATGTCGTCACGCGGCTCGTGCGTGCGTATCCCGAGCGCGATATCGAACTCGTGATCGATGCCAGCACGCACGGCAGCAATCGCAAGGTCGGCAATCTCATCAATCTTGCGGCGCGCGCGAAGCACGATGTCATCGTCATTGCGGACAGCGATATCGCGGTCGAGCCCGACTACCTCGTGCGCGTCACCGCGCCGCTTGCCGATGCGAGCGTCGGCGTCGTGACGTGTCTTTATCGGGCGCGGCGCGTGGGCGGCTTCTGGTCGCGCGTGGGTGCGCTCTTCATCGACGAATGGTTCGCGCCTTCGGTGCATGTCGCGATCGCCGCCGGCTACGAACGCTTGGGCTTCGGCGCGACGCTCGCGCTCAGACGCGACACGCTCGTGCAAAGCGGCGGCCTCGAAGCACTGCGCGATTGTCTCGCGGACGACTACTGGCTCGCCGAACGCGTGCGCGCGCTCGGACTGCGCACTGCGCTTTCGGATGTCGTCGTCGCGACCGATGTCATCGAACGCGATCTCGTCTCGCTCTGGAGCCGCGAGACGCGCTGGCTGCGCACGATCCGCTCGATCAATCCGCCCGGCTTCGCGTGCATTTGCCTCACGTTCACCACGCCATGGCTGCTGACGAGCGCGCTGCTCGGTCTCGGCTTCGAGCACGGAACGGGCCTCGCACAATACGTCGCGGACACGATCGTCGATCTGAGCACGTCGTTCGGCCTGAGCGCGCGGCTGCTGCTTCACGGGCGCAGCGCGCGTACACGGCGCGCGTTCTGGCGCGACCTGCCGCTCATTCCGCTGCGCGATGTGCTCATGTGCCTGCAATGGCTCGCGGCATCGTTCGGTTCGAGCGTCGTGTGGCGCGGCGTGCGCGTGCCGATCGACGATCCGCGCGAACGCTACGACGCCAACGCATCCGACAGCCAATGACGCATCCAACAGGACCTCGCCCATGAAGAAGACTCTCTTTCTACAGGCGCCGTCGTTCGACGGTTTCGACGGCGGCGCCGGCTCGCGCTATCAGGCAAAGCGCGAAATACGCTCGTTCTGGTATCCGACATGGCTCGCGCAGCCCGCCGCGCTCGTGCCGGGATCGCGCGTGCTCGACGCGCCCGCCGACGGGCTGTCCGTCGATGCAACGCTCGATATCGCCGCGCAATACGAACTGGTCATCATCCATACGAGCACGCCTTCGTTTCCGACCGACGCGCTCTTCGCCGAAAAGCTGAAGGCACGCGCGCCGGGTATCGCTGTCGGCATGGTCGGCGCGAAGGTTGCGGTGGATCCGCACAACTCGTTGGCGGCGAGCGAGGCCATCGACTTCGTGTGCCGCGAGGAATTCGACTACACGTGCAAGGACATCGCCGAAGGGTTGCCGCTTGCCGCAATCAAGGGCTTGAGCTATCGCCTGCCCGATGGTTCGATCGAACATAACGAAGCGCGTCCGATGCTCGAGAACATGGACGCGCTGCCGTTCGTCGCGCCCGTGTACAAGCGCGATCTGAATATCGCGCATTACTTCATCGGCTATCTGAACTATCCGTATGTATCGCTTTATACGGGACGCGGTTGCCGTTCGCGCTGCACGTTCTGTCTGTGGCCGCAAACGGTGGGCGGGCATCGTTATCGCGTGCGTTCGGTGGAAAACGTGCTCGCCGAAGTGAAGTGGATTCGCGACAACATGCCCGAAGTGAAAGAGATCATGTTCGACGACGACACCTTCACCGACTTCAAGCCGCGCGTCGAAGAAATCGCGCGCGGACTCGGCGAACTCGGCGTGACGTGGTCGTGCAACGCGAAGGCCAACGTGCCCTATTCGACGCTCAGGATCATGAAGGAAAACGGGCTGCGGCTGCTGCTCGTGGGTTATGAATCCGGCGACGATCAGATCCTGTTGAACATCAAGAAAGGTCTGCGCACGGATATCGCGAGACGCTTCGCCGATGATTGCCGCAAGCTCGGCATCAAGGTGCATGGCACGTTCATTCTCGGCTTGCCCGGCGAGACACGGGAGACCATCGACAAAACGATTCAGTACGCGAAGGAAATCAATCCGCACACGATTCAGGTGTCGCTCGCGGCGCCTTATCCTGGGACGGCGCTTTATCGTCAGGCGGTGGACAACGGCTGGCTCGACGCGCAGGTCGTCAATCTCGTGAGCAAGGAAGGCGTGCAGTTGGCGGCGATCGGTTATCCGCATCTGTCACGCGAGGAGATTTATCACGAACTCGAACGCTTCTATAAGCGCTTCTATTTTCGTCCGTCGAAGATCTGGGAGATCGTGCGCGAAATGCTTACGAGCCGCGACATGATGAAGCGGCGCCTGCGCGAAGGCGTCGAGTTCTTCCGCTTCCTGCACGCACACGAGGCGTGACGCGATGCGCGGGCTGATCGTCACCGCCGACGACTTCGGCGTGCACGCACGCGTCAACGCCGCCGTCGAGCGCGCGCACTGCGAAGGCGCGCTCACCTGCGCGAGTCTCATGATCGGCGCGCCCGCCGCTCATGATGCGGTAAAGATCGCGCGTCGACTGACGGGCTTGCGCGTTGGATTGCATCTCGTGCTGACGGACGGCATCGCGTCGCTGCCGCCGTGGTCGATACCCGATCTCGTCGATATGCACGGTAACTTCGAAGGCACCATGTTCGCCAACGGCGTGCGCTTCTTCTTTCAGGAAAGCGTGCGCCGTCAACTTGCCATCGAGATTCGCGCGCAGTTCGAGGCGTTCGCCGCAACGGGCCTTGCGCTCGATCACGTCAACACGCACAAGCATTTTCATCTGCATCCCAGCGTGCTTTCGCTGATTCTCGAAATCGGGCCGCAGTTCGGCATGCGCGCCATGCGCCTGCCTCGCGAGATGCACGCATCGCTGCTGTTCGCGCCGTGGGTCGCGTGGATGAAGACGCGGCTCGATCGCGCGGGCATCGCGCATAACGACTGGATCGCGGGCATCTCGGCGACGGGCAACATGGACGAAGCCGCGCTCCTTGCGATTCTCGCGAACGCACCGCAAGGCGTGCTCGAAATCTACAGCCATCCGGCGACAGAAGGCGTCGCGCCCATCACGCCCGCGATGCACGCTTACCGCCACGCCGACGAACTCGCGGCGCTGTGCTCGCCGCGCGTCGCGCGCGCCATCGAGGCGAGCGGCGCGATGCACGGCGGCTTCGCGGACATCTTCGATCATGCGACTACGCCGGAGTTCGCCGCATGAAATCGGCGCTCGCGCGCGTCGCATGGCTGCGCTGGCCCATGGCAATCGCGCTGCTCGTCGCGCTTGCTTTGCATGAGGGCGTGTTCGCCGCTTACGCGCTGATCGTGCGCACCGGGCCTATGCTGCTGTGGCTCGCGCCGCTGCACGCGCTGCCTTTGCTCTTCGACGCGCGCGCGTGGCATCGGCTGCTCGACGAGCGCATTCCGCTTCGATCACTCTGGTGGATCGCGGTCGTCCGCGAAGCAGTCGGGCGTTTACTGCCCGTGCTCGGCATCGGTGGCGAGCTTACGGGCATCCGGCTCGCCGCGCGCTATATGCAGGACGTGAGTCGCGTCAGCGCATCGGTGGTCGTCGAATTGCTGGTGACGATTGCCGTGCAGTACGCGCTCGCGATACTCGGCCTCGTCCTCCTGCGCTTTCATGCCGACGATACCAGCCGCATCGGCGATGTGATCGGCGCGGGCTTGATCGTGTCGCTGCCGGTCGGTCTCGCGGCGTTCGTCGTCGTGCATAAGGGGAAGCCGTTTCATCGTCTCGAAGCGATGGCGCGACGCTGGCTCGATCCCGCAAGCACGCTCGCCGCGCGGCTCGACGGCAAGCGGCTCGATCACGACATCCGCACGCTATTGCAGCGCACGCCGTTGCTCGCCAGCGCGTTCTCGTGGCAATTCTCGGGCTATGTGCTCGGCGCTGCCGAAACGTACCTTGCGCTTGCCATGCTCGGCCATCCGGTTTCGATTGCGGGCGCCGTCGCTATCGAAGCACTCGTGCAGGCCGTGCGCAATGCGGTATTCATCGCGCCTGCGGGTCTCGGCGTACAGGAAGCGGCGATCGTCGCGATTGCGGCGGCGTTCGGCATCGATCACGAAGCCGCGCTTTCGCTCGCGTTGCTGCGGCGTGCGCGCGAACTCCTGTGGGGCGCCGTTGCGCTCGTGCTGTTGCGCGTGACCGAGTCCAGGCGCGCGCTCCGTTTCGCGCCCGAGCGTGGCTGAAGGTGAGCATTTTCGGGAGCCGACCCATGCACTTCATTTTTCTTGCGAAAGTTGCAATCCGCAACTAAATTACAGGAAACCGGTTGCGCCCCGCAACCGATGGAGATGTCATGGACTTCGTCGAAACACCGCCTCAATCACGCGATAAAACCATCCTCGAATTGCGCGAGTTTTCGCGCAAGCTCGTGCGCGAACTCGGCTTCATGCGCAATACGCTTGCGGACAGCGGACTCGCGCCATCGGCGGTGCATGCGATCATCGAGATCGGCGCGACGCCCGGCATACAGGCGCGCGACCTCGCCACGATCCTGCGGCTCGACAAATCGAATGCGAGCCGGCAGATCGCGCGGCTCGAAGCGGCCGGCTTTGTGAAGCGGAAAACGTCGAGCGAAGACGGACGTTCATCCGAACTCAAGCTCACCGCTGCCGGACAAAGGTTGCGCCGAAAGATCGACAAATTCGCAACCGATCAGGTTTCCGACGCGCTGCGCCGTCTCGTGCCTGAAGATCAGCAGGCGCTCGTGCGCTCGCTCGCGCTGTATGCCGACGCCCTCGCGCACGGCCACGAACACAAGACGCCGCACGCGGCGCATACGGAAAGCGCGCGCATTGTCGAAGGATATCGGCCGGGATGCATCGGCGATATCGCGAGTCTGCACGCGCGTTTCTATGCGCATCATGCGGGCTTCGGCGTGTACTTCGAGCGCAAGGTTGCAACCGAACTTGCCGCGTTCGCCGAAGGCCTGCCTGCGCCGGGCAAGGCGTTGTGGCTCGTCGTCGAGGGCGAGCGTACGCTCGGGTCGCTTGCAATCGACGGCGATCTGGATACGCGCATCGCGCATTTGCGCTGGTTCATCATCGACGATTCATTGCGCGGCAGCGGCACCGGAAGACAGTTGATGTCGCGCGCGATGGAATTCGTCGACACGCATTACGACGAGACCTATCTCTGGACCTTCAAGAGCCTCGACGCGGCGCGGCATCTGTACGAGTCGTTCGGCTTCGCATTGACGGACGAAGCCGAAGGCACGCAATGGGGCACAACGGTAATCGAGCAGCGTTTCGCGCGCCGCTCGATTCGATGATTCATCGCGGCACAGGACGCGACGTCGGTCCGAGCCGTTGCGCAAAGCGTCGCGCGCATTCGATGCCGAACGGCGTCGGACGCGTGCCGCGATCGTGCGCAACATCGAATCCCATGCGCCACGCCGCAATGCGCTTGCCGTAACAGGTGAGCGTTTCCAGGGACTGCATCACGAAGACGATTTCCGGCAGCGCTTCCGCATAGAGCGACTCGGCTTCATGCTCGCGTCCTGCAGCAAAAGCCTCGTAGATAGCGACCTGATGATCGAACGCATCCGGCGCGATGATCAGACCGTCGCAGCCCGCGCGCAGATTGTCGACGAGTTCCTGCCCGCCGCGTCCGTTGAACACCGCGAGCGTCTGTTCGAGCGCATGCAGGCGTTCGATGGTCGCGCGTATCGTCACGGCCGGTCCTTCGCCTTTGAGCAAACGAAAGTTCGGACGCTCGGCGGCAAGCGCGACAATCGATTCCGCCGACAAGCCGACGCCAAGATACTCCGGCGCATTCTGAATGCCCGCGCTCGCGCCGGTCCGTTCGAGCACTGACGCAAAGAAGTCGTAGTAGAACGACTCGGGCTCACCGCGTTTCGACGGCGGCTGAAGAATGAGCCACGACGCGCCGCGTTCGAGCGCGTGATTCGCAAGCGCGACCTGCGCGTCGACACTGTCGCCGGTGATCGTGACCGCGAGCGGCACGCGGCCCGCGATATGCGCGGCGCAATCGTCGATCATGGTGCGCTTTTCATCGTCGGACAGACGGTTCACTTCCGTCGCGAGACCAAGCGTGACGATCGCAGGCGCGCCCGCCGCGATGGTCGCATCGATCTGTCTGCGCGTGGCGTTGCTGTCGAGCCGGTTCAGCGCGTCGAAGTACGCGTAGAGAACCGGCCACATGCCGGACGGCGGCGTGAGTTGATCGGACATCGCTCGCCTCCGTTCAATGCGAGTCGCGCGGCACGGGCGCGCCGCTCGATCCGACAAGAAAGTCGAGGTCCGCGCCCTGATCCGCCTGCAATACGTGCTCCACATACAAGCGGTAGTAACCGCGCGTCGGCAACTCGGGCGCGCGCCATGCGGCCCGGCGACGTTGCAGTTCCTCGTCCGATACATCGAGATGCAGGCGCCGCGCTTCGACATCGAGTTCGATCATGTCGCCCGTCTGCACGAGCGCAAGTGGTCCGCCCGCCGCTGCTTCCGGCGACACATGCAGCACGACCGCGCCGTATGCGGTGCCGCTCATGCGGCCATCGGAGATGCGCACCATGTCCGTGATGCCTTTTTTCAGGACCTTTTTCGGCAGTGGCATGTTGCCGACTTCCGCAAAGCCCGGATAACCCTTCGGTCCCGCGCCCTTCAAGACCATGATGCAGTGTTCGTCGATATCGAGCGAATCGTCGTCGACCTTCGCGTGCAGTTCCTCGACGTTCTCGAACACGACCGCGCGGCCGCGATGCTTCAGGAGCGATTGCGTCGCCGCCGATGGCTTGATCACCGCGCCGTTCGGCGCGAGATTGCCCTTCAGCACCGCGATGCCCGCATGCGGCTTGAACGGCTTCTCGAACGTGGTGATGACCTTTTCGTCGTAGTTCGCCGCATCGCTTACGTTGTCCCACAGCGTGCGCCCGTTCACCGTGAGCGCATCGCGATGCAGAAGCCCTTGTTCGCCCAGTTGCCGCAACACGGCAGGCAAGCCGCCCGCGTAATAGAAGTCTTCCATCAGATACTCGCCCGATGGCTGCAGATTGACGAGACACGGCACGTCGCTGCCGAGCTCCCAGTCTTCGAGCGTGAGATCAACGCCAATGCGCTTCGCCAGCGCGATCAGATGCACGACCGCATTGGTCGATCCGCCGATCGCCGCGTTCGTGCGAATCGCGTTCTCGAAGGCCGCGCGCGTCAGGATCTTGTCCATCGTGAGATCTTCTTTGACCATATCGACGATGCGCCGCCCCGCCATATGCGCGAGCACCTGACGGCGCGCATCGACCGCGGGAATCGCGGCGTTGTGCGGCAGGCCCATGCCGAGCGATTCGACCATCGAGGCCATCGTCGATGCGGTGCCCATCGTCATGCAATGGCCGCGCGAACGGTTCATGCACGACTCGGCTTCGACGAATTCGCCTTGCGTCATGGTGCCCGCGCGCACTTCCTCGGACATCTGCCACACGCCCGTGCCTGAACCGAGCGTGCGGCCGCGAAAGCGCCCGTTCAGCATCGGGCCGCCGGACACTGCGAGCGCGGGCAGATTGCAGGACGCCGCGCCCATCAACAGCGCGGGCGTGGTCTTGTCGCAGCCGACGAGCAGAATGACGCCGTCGATCGGATTGCCGCGAATCGATTCCTCGACATCCATCGACGCGAGATTGCGGAACAGCATCGCCGTTGGCCGCAGATTCGATTCACCGAGCGACATCACCGGAAATTCCAGCGGCAGCCCGCCCGCCTCGCGCACGCCGCGCTTCACATATTCGGCAAGCTCGCGAAAATGCGCATTGCACGGCGTGAGTTCCGACCACGTATTGCAGATGCCGATCACCGGCCGGCCGTCGAAGTTATCGTGAGGAATGCCCTGATTCTTCATCCACGAGCGATGAATGAAGCTGTCTTTGTCAGAGCCGCCGAACCAGCTTTGCGAGCGGAGCTTGCGCATGGATGTCCCCTTATTAATGCGCGTTCGTCATATTGTGGGATCCAGCAAAAAAAGGCCGCGCAGGCGGCCTTTTCATGACCCGGATAGGTCGAGTTATACACCTCGCTCGCCTGTCCGGCACTCTTCTACCTACACATTTCGACGATCAGTCGAGCGTCTCCCGCGAACGCTCACGCATGCGCGCCACCGCGATCACGCTCAGCACGCCGCAGCCGATCACATACCACGCCGGCGCCATCACGCTCTTCGTAATCACGATGAGCGAAGTCACGAAGAACTGCGCGAAGCCGCCGAAGATCGCAACGCCCAGGCTATAGACGATGGCCGCGCCCGTTGCGCGCACTTCTCGCGGAAACAGCTCGCCGAGCATCGCGCCGGTCGGGCCGACGTTGAACGAATGCACGATCGACAGCACCGTGACGACGATGAGCAGCGTCGTCGTGGTCGGCGACTGATTCAACAGCACGAAGGCCGGATAGATCATGAGCATGAGCGCGATGCGCGTTGTCTGCGCGAGCTTGTTGCGGCCGATGCGATCCGACAGATAACCGCCGATCGGCGCAATGACGAACAGAATCGCGCCGGACACGCAGCCCGACAACATCGCCGTCCAGCTGGGAAGCCCGAGCGTCTTCACGCCGTAGATCGACAGATAGAACACGATGATGAAGTGCGCCGACGTGCCGCCGATCGTGAGACCGAGTCCGTTGAGCACGGCGCGGCCGTGTTCGCGCAACACGGTAACGAGCGGCAGCTTCGGCGCCTTCGGTGCGGCCTCGACGCTTTCGCGCGGCGCTTCTTCCATCGTGCGGCGCAGCCACCAGCCGACCGGGACGATCGCCGTGCCGATGATGAACGGCACGCGCCAGCCCCAGCTTTCGAGTTGCGCCGTTGTAAGCGATGCGGTGAGCGCGACGCCCGTCAATGCGCCCGCGAGCGCCGACAATCCCTGGCTCGCGAACTGCCACGACGCATAGAAGCCGCGGCGGTTCGACGGCGCTTGTTCGAGCAGCAAAGTGGTCGATGCACCGACTTCGCCGCCTGCCGAGAAGCCTTGAATCAGCCGCGCGATGACGAGGATCACGGGCGCCGCGATGCCCGCCTGCGCGAACGTCGGCGCGACGGCGATCATCGCGGTGCCGAGCGCCATCAGGCCGAGCGTGAGCAGCATCGCCTTCTTGCGGCCGGCGCGGTCCGCGTACATGCCGATCAGAAGACCGCCTACTGGCCGCGTGAAGAACCCGACGCCGAAGCTCGCCACGGCGAGCAGCAACTGGCCGACCGGATCGTGCACCGGAAAAAACAGCTTGCCGATGACGAGCGCGAAGAACGCATAGACCGTGAAGTCGTAGAACTCGAGCGCGTTGCCGACCGCCGCCGCCGCGACGAGACGCGTGCGCGCGGCCCTGCTGGTCTGCGCGGGTGCGGCCGCCGTGGTGCGGGTGGCGAACGTGGGTGTATTCATCATGTGCTCCGAGGCGGGGCCGAAGGGTCAGTCGGCGAGCCAGGCTTCGGCCAGGCGCACCCAGTAGCTCGCACCGATCGCGAGAATGTCGTCGTTGAAGTCGTAGCCGGGGTTATGCACCATGCAGCCGCCCTTCGATCCGACGCCGTTGCCGATCCACGCATACGTGCCGGGGCAGGCTTCGAGCATGAATGCGAAGTCCTCGCTGCCCATCAGCGGTCTTGCCGCCGGATCGACGCGTTGCGCGCCGAGCATCTTGACCGCGACATCGGTGGCGAAAGCGGTCGGCTCGGCGAGATTCACAAGCACGGGATAACCGAGTTCGTAATCGATCTCCGCCGTGCAGCCGTAAGCGAGCGCCTGCGCGTTCGCGAGTGCGGTGATGCGTTCCTGCAGGAGCGTGCGCACGCCTGCGTCGAGTGCGCGCACGGAGAGCTTCATCAGCGCGGTCTCGGGGATCACGTTGCACGCCTCGCCCGCCTGCACGCTGCCGACCGTCACGACCGCGGGCTTTTGCGCATCCACTTCACGCGCGACGATACTGTTGAGGCCGAGCATGATCGATGCGACCGCGGACATCGGATCGCGCGCCGCGTGCGGCATTGCGCCATGGCCGCCGACGCCGCGCACAGTGATGTTCACGCGGTCCGACGACGCCATGCCCGGACCCGGCGTGAAGTACATGTCGCCTGCGGGAAAGCCGGGCATGTTGTGCAGGCCGAACACGGCGTCGCACGGAAACTTTTCGAAGAGGCCGTCTTCGATCATCGCGCGGGCGCCCGCCTCACCTTCCTCGGCGGGCTGGAAGATCACGATCAGCGTGCCCGAGAATTGACGGCTCTCGGCGAGATAACGCGCGGCGCACAGAAGCATCGCGGTGTGGCCGTCGTGGCCGCACGCGTGCATCGTGCGCGCGTGCTTGCTGGCATACGGCAGGCCGGTCGTTTCCTCGATCGGCAACGCGTCCATGTCCGCACGCAGGCCAATGCGCTTGCCGCCCGTACCCTGCGTCAACACGCCGACGACGCCCGTCTTGCCGAGCCCGCGATGCACTTCGTAGCCCCATTTCGCCAGCAGCGACGCGACGAGTTCGCTCGTCTGCGTTTCTTCATACGCAAGTTCCGGGTGCGCGTGAATGCGCTGGCGCACATCGACGAATTCGGACGCAATGGCGGCAATGCCGGGGATGACGGGTTCGACGGACAGCATGGGACAACTCCTTTAGACACAAACTCAATGCCCCAAGGATATAAAGTCGAAACGCCAACCAAAAGACGGTAAATTAATTTCGTGATTACCGCTGGTTGTCGGTGCTAACCCTAGGATGTCGCTGATGAGCATGAAGTACCACCAGTTGCGCGCGTTTCTGACCACTGCCGAACAAGGCAGCATTCGCGCGGCCGCGCGCAGTCTGCATCTGTCGCAGGCCGCGCTCACGAAGGCGATCAAGGAACTGGAGCAGGATCTAGGCGTGCCGCTCATCCTGCGCACCGCGCGCGGCGTACAGTTGACCGCTTTCGGGCAGCAGCTACGCGTGCGGGCGCATTTGATCGTGAGCGAGATGCGTCGCGCGGAGGACGACATCGAGCAGATGAAAGGCGCGGGCGCCGGAAGCGTGAGCGCGGCCATCACGCCGACGGCGGCGCTGTCCATCTTGCCGCAGGCGTATCGCGCGTTCCGGCGGCAGATGCCGGACGCGAGCGTGACATTCATCGAAGGCTTTCCGGGCGTCGCGATGCCGCGCTTGCGCGACGGCTCGCTCGATTTCGTCGTCGCGGTGGTCGTGGCGGAGCACATCGCGCCGGAGTTCGATCACATCGCGTTATACGAGAGCCGCTCGGTGATTGTCGGGCGCGCGGATCATCCGCTCAGGCACTGCACGTCGCTGGCGGAATTGTCGGAGGCCGAGTGGCTGCTGAATCCGTCGCCGGAAAGCTCGACGCAGGCGTTGCTCGATTCGTATGCCGCGCGCGGGCTGATCGTGCCCAAGCGCGTGATCGAGTGTCCGAGCTTCATCATCGCGCATGGTCTGTTGCGCGGATCGGATGCGCTCGCTTCGATGCCCGCCTCATTGCTCGATCATCAATGGGTCGGCGACGGGCTCGCGATCTTTCCGATCGCGGACCCGTTGCCCGCGGTGTCGGTGCGGGTCGTGACGCGGCGCGATAGTCCGCTCACGCCCGCCGCCACGTTGTTGCTCGAATGCCTGCAGCACGCGGCGCGCTCGCTGTGAGCGACGCCGCGTCGCATCATGCGCCGAACGCCTTCGTCAATGCGGGCACGCTCAGCACCGCCGTGTAATAGCCCATGAACTGCACGCCGGTGTTGAAGCCGAAATTGCGCGACAACAAGCCGCCGAGCAAGCCGACGCTCAGGATCACGAGAAGCCCGAGCAACTGCCCTTCCCACACGCTGATCACGACGATCAACCCGACGAACGTCGCGATGATCGCTTCGTGACTCAGCTTTCTCGCGACGAACGACGCCGCGCGATGCGCATAGTTCATCGACAGCGGATACGCGACGAGCGCAGCCAGCACGACCGCGAGCAAGCCGAAGCCGAGGAACTGCCACGTGGTCATCAACGTGTGGAGATTGTTGATGTGGCCCGTCGCCGTGTCGACGAAGAAGCGCGGCGGCGCATTGAAGAGCGGCGCGGCCGGTCCCGCTGCAACGGGACTCAGCGGCAGGCCGAACGCGATCAGCGGAATCAGCGCTTCGGCGATATACGTCGCCTCCGTCACGCCGTTGCGCGCGGAGATCACGGTGGTCAGCCGGTGATACGCATGCTTCACGCGCGAGCCGACGAGTTCGCCCAGCACGACCGTCATCGCCACCGGACTGAACACGAAGGTCGCGCTCGAAATGGCAGCCGTCGCCGCCACCCAGCCGCGTTGCTGGCCGTCGAGCACTTTCAGCGGATTCGGAAAGTAGCCGCTCCAGCCCTTCACGTCCGGCGCGAGCGAGAACGTGCGCACGCGCTCGCGGCGCATGCGGGCGCGGTCGGCGGGCGAAAGGATCGAGAACAGATCGGCGATGAGCGGCCCGATCGCGATGCCGAGAAAGTAGCTCACGGACAGCTTCACGCCGTACTTGCCCGTCAGCGCCTGCAAGCCGACGATCACCAGCACGAACGGCACGAGCAGCAACACCGAAGCCCAGCGGCCGGAAGAGAAGAACGCGATCGCAATCGATGCCGCGAGAAACACCCACGGCGCGGCCTTCGTGATGACCGGCCCGAACGGCGCGAGCAGCACGGCGAACAGCACCGCGAGCGGCACGGCGACGAACGCCGCGACGATCGCGCCCGAGATCATCTTGCGCAACGCGATGTGCGGCACGCCGAGATTGCGCAGCATCGTCGCTTGTTGCAGCAAGGGCGTGGCGAGCGTATCGCCGGGAATGCCGAGCAGCGCGGTGGGAATGGCATGCGTCATGTGCTTGGACACCGCGCCCGCCATGAAGAACGAAAACACGCCGACAGGCGGCACGCCGAGCAATACGACGAGCAGCGTGAGCGGCGCGAGCGTGGTGGTTTCATCCGTGCC
Source organism: Caballeronia insecticola (assembly GCF_000402035.1). Taxonomy (GTDB): domain Bacteria; phylum Pseudomonadota; class Gammaproteobacteria; order Burkholderiales; family Burkholderiaceae; genus Caballeronia; species Caballeronia insecticola. Next base: position 19,151 of record NC_021294.1, on the reverse strand, counting down.
GGAAATGAGGCCGATGCCCGAGAAGACGATCGCGCCGATCAGCCCCATGCCGAGCGCGACGAGCAGTTGAGTGACGAACGGTTCCATCAGCGTGCTCCTTCGCGCTTTTCATAGTCGGCAAACAGCTCGTAAAGCCCGAGCTCTTTCATCTCGGCGACGACCGCGGGCGGCAGGTCCGCCACGCGCCCGAGTCCGCCCGCTTCGCTCGCGAGCTGCTTCAACACTTCTTCGCGACCCACGGCGCCATGCGCTTCCTCGACGACTTCGCGCTTCGGCTTGAAGAGCTTCGCGCAGACCGCGCCCGCGATGAGACAGCCCGCGAGGCCGACGAGCATCGCGTAGGCGCGGGCCATCGCGACGTCGGGCACGTAGGCGGCGAGCACGCGATTGGCCACGGCGAACGCGCCATAACTGATGCCGATGCCGAGCACGACCGACCACGCGAGATGCCGCGTATCGACGGTATCGCCCCAGATTTCGACGAGCTTGTAGTCGGTTGCTTCGGCGCTGTGCGCAAGCGCGCGGCCGCGTTCGTGCGCGGCGATTTGCTGTTCCATGTCTCCTCCTTTGATGGAGTTTTTAGATGCACTGCTGCTCTTGTCGCCGGCGCTTAGCGTTCAGTGCGCGCGCCACGCGCGACGACGTCTCGCGTTTCAATGCGGCCGAAATGAATGCGCCCGCGTCTGCCAGCTTGCTCAGATCGATGCCCGTTTCGATGCCCATGCCATCGCACAGATAGACGATGTCTTCGGTCGCGACATTGCCCGTCGCGCCCGGCGAATACGGACATCCGCCGATGCCCGATACCGAACTGTCGAACACGGCGATGCCGCGTTGCAGCGCCGCATGCACGTTGGCGGCGGCCATGCCCCACGTATCGTGAAAGTGCCCGGCCAATGCTTCAGCGGGCACATGTTCGATGCACGCGTCGAGCATCGCCTGCGTTTTCGATGGCGTGCCCGCGCCGATGGTATCGCCGAGACTGATCTCGTAGCAGCCCATGTCGAAGAGTTTTTTCGCGACCCGCGCGACGGCTTGCGGCGCGATATCGCCTTCGAACGGACAGCCGAGCACGCACGACACATAGCCGCGAACGCGCAGGTTCGCTTCGCGCGCGGCGTCGATCACCGGCTCGAAGCGCGCGATGCTGTCGTCGATCGAGCAGTTGATGTTCTTCTGCGAGAACGATTCGGACGCCGCCGCGAACACCGCCACTTCAGCGACATGCGATGCCAGCGCCGCCTCCAGCCCCTTCATGTTGGGCACGAGCGCGGCGAGCGTCGTGCCCGTCGCGCGCGCTTTATTCACGACGCGTTCGAGCACTTGCGCGCCATCGGCCATTTGCGGCACCCACTTCGGCGACACGAACGACGCGGCTTCCACATAGCGCACGCCGGCATCGATCAATCGTTCGATGAGTTCGGCCTTCACGTCGGCGGACACATGCGACGGCTCGTTCTGCAAGCCATCGCGCGGCCCGACTTCGACGATGCACACGCGCGTGGGCAACTCATTCATCGCGCGGCCCTTGCAGAAGCGTCATGCCGTAATCGACGCTCACGTTGCGCGCGGCGACCATCTTCTTCACGACCCAGTCGATGTCCGCGCCGCTCGCGCCCGCCGCCAGCGCGATGTTGCGCGCATGCAGCGCCATGTGGCCGCGCTGAATGCCTTCGGTCGAAAGCGCGCGTAACGCGCCCATGTTCTGCGCGAGTCCGACCGCAACCGCGATCTCGCCGAGTTCCTGCGCCGACTTCACGTTCATGATCTTCAGCGCGAGGCGCGCGAGCGGATGCGTCTTGGTCGCGCCGCCGACGAGCCCGACCGGCATCGGCATTTCGATCGTGCCGACGAGGTCGCCGTTGTTCGCCACTTCCCACGTCGTCAGCGACGTATAGCGGCCGCCGCGGCTCGCGTAGGCATGCGCGCCCGCTTCGACTGCGCGCCAGTCGTTGCCCGTCGCGACGATCACCGGATCGATGCCGTTCATGATGCCCTTGTTGTGCGTCGCGGCGCGATACGGATCGATCGCGGCGAACAGGTACGCATCGACGACGCCCGCGATCACATCCTCGCCCGAATACTCCTTCGATTGCAGCGTGGCCGCGCTGTAGCGCACTTGCGCGCGCGCGAGGCGCAGATCGGCGAGATTCGACAGGATGCGCAGCCGCACCTTGCCGCCCGTGATCTCCTCGATGCGGCCCGCGACCGTTTCGGCCATCGTGTTGACGGTGTTCGCGCCCATCGCGTCACGCACGTCGACGATCAGATGCGCGACGATCATCGCGCCGCGCGGCGTGTCGGGAAACACGTGCACCTCGATGTCGCGGCAACCGCCGCCGAGACCGATCAGCACCTTGTCGCGCGCGTTGGCCATGTCGATCAGCTCGTCGCGATGCTTGAGGATCGCCAGCCGCGCGCCATACGGGTCCGACACGCCGACCACCTGCACCTGCGCGCGCATCAGCGGGCCCGTGCTCGACGTGCGGAAGCCGCCCGCCTCCCGCGCGAGCTTCGCCATATAGGACGCCGCCGCGACGATCGACGGCTCTTCCACGGCCATCGGCACCAGCACGTCGCGGCCGTTGATCTGGAAGTAGCCGGCGACCGCCATCGGCAATTCGAACGTGCCGACGACGTTCTCGATCATGCCGTTGGCGGTGTCGAGCGGCAGCGCGCCGGGTCTTGCGAGCAGCGCGTGCTCGGCGTCGTCGAGACCGGCGGCCTGGGCGATGTGGCTCAGGCGCTGCGCAGGCGACATCGCGCGGAAATTCGGCAACTTCGAATCGATCATGTGTCTTCCTCTACTGTCTGGACGTGTATTTCGAGTGTCAGCGATTGCTTGCGACTGTTTGCGAGCGGCGCTTGCAGCGATGCGCCGGATGGGCGAATAATAGGCGGACTGTACCCGTATGAAAGGTACAATTTCGGCAAACAGTGCGGGCACTGTACCCAATACGGCTCGACACTTTTAGAACAGGACGACACGATGCGGGACGAGAAGCCGAGCCTGTCGGCGACACTCGCGAACAATCTCGCCAGACAGATCACGGAAGGCGTGCTGCGCACCGGCGACAAACTCCCATCGATCAGGGAATACGCTGAGGCGAACGGCTGCTCGAAAAATACGGTCATCAGCGCGTTCGATATGTTGACGGCGAACGGTCTTATCGAACCGCGGCGCGGTGCGGGCTTTTACGTCGCGAGCGTGGCGAAGCCGCAGCAGCACGATGAAGACGCGCCCACGCTCGATCGAGCGATGGATTCCGTCTGGCTCATGCGCGAACAGTTGCAGAGCAAGCCGGACTTTCTCAATCTCGGCGAGGGCTTTCCGCCCGTCGCGTGGCTCGAAGAAACGCGGCTCGATCACTTTCATCAGCGTGTGGTGCGAACCGGCGTCGCGTCGCTGTTTCGGTATGGCAGCCGCTTCGGCTATCTGCCGTTGCGCCAGCATCTGCAGCAGAAACTCGCCGGGTACGAAATCGAAGCAGCGCCGCAGCAGATCGTCCTGACGCACGGCGCCAATCAGGCGATGGACATGGTCGTGCGTTACTTCGTGCGCGCGGGCGATACCGTGCTCGTCGACGATCCCGGCTATTACGCGCTGTTCGGCAAGCTGAAACTGTCAGGGGCGAATATCGTCGGCGTGCCGCGCGGTGTCGATGGACCGGATATCGCCGCGCTCGAAGAGCGGTTGAAAGCGCACCGGCCGCGGCTCTTTTTCACGCAATCGGTCGGGCACAATCCGACCGCGACGGACATCAGCGCGGCGAAGGCGCATCGCATTTTGCAGTTGGCCGAGGCACACGATCTGATCGTCGTCGAAAACGATGCGCTCGCCGATCTCAAGCCGCGTTCGGCCACGCGCATCAGCGCATTGGATCAACTGCGACGCACAATTTATATCGGCAGCTTTTCGAAGTCGGTGTCGGCGGCGCTGCGCGTGGGCTTCCTCGCCTGCGACGCCAATCTCGCCAGCGATCTCGCCGACGTGAAGATGCTGACGCACGTCAGCAGCAGCGAATACTGCGAGCGCACGCTCGACGCAATCGTCAGCGATGGCCATTTTCTGCGGCACACGAATCGTCTGCAGGAGCGGCTCAAGCGCGCGACGGCCACAGGCGTCGAAGCATTGCTGCGTCTGGACGCGACCATCTTCAAGGTGAGTGACCAGAGTCTGTATCTCTGGGCGCGGCTGCCCGGTCGCGACGATTCCATTGCCTTTGCGAAAGAGATGCTGGACAAGCACGTGATTCTCGCGCCAGGGACGATTTTTTCCGCGCACGCGAACAACGTGTCGCCGTGGTTTCGTTTTAACGTCGCGTATCTCGGTGATCCGAAGTTCGAGAAGGCGTTGAGTCGCGCAAGGTGAGATTATTCGGGATGGCTTATGACTTCACGCCGTGCGTGAGGTGAGATTATTCAGGATGACTCAAAACTTTACTTTGAGCATGAAGCCGATGGTGAACGGCAGATCGTCCGAAGGAATCGGCGGAATCAGGATGATGTTCGCGCCGACGCGCTTGTAGTCGAACATGATGAGCGGCGCGGCCACCGGTCCGACCGTATGGTTATGACCGAGGCCCCAGTTGCCGTAATCGTATCCGGAGATGAGGCCGGCCATCGCGGCGAGCCGGACGAATCGCCAGTGGAGAAACTCGGGCGCCCACACGCCGCCGCCATAGAACGATGGCTTCGAGAGCGAGTTGCGGAAGTAGCCGCCCGTCACTGCCCATTGCGGCGAGACCCAGCATTCCAGGCCGATCCCCGGATTGAACTGCTTGAACTCCTTGTCCGGATTGACGTGGTGGGAACCGATCATCGCATCGACCCAGAGACCGTCGTCGCACCAGCCCGCGTGCGCGGCCGGCGCCCACATCGATACCGCCACTGTGGCAAGCATCAACAAGCGGACGCGAAGACGTCGAACGGTGCGAATACGGGACTGCCACGAGCGCATAGGTTTTCCGCCATCGCACGGAGCCATGGCGCCTTTTTTTGAGATGGAGGCCGAGGCGAACTCTAACCGATCGCGCCATTTTCGTGTGGATGAGCGAAAGGGACGTGACGGCGCGCGCACGTTTTTGCGATCTCGGCGAAACTGGTCGAATTCTTGTTTTTTCTATCCGAGGCATTGCGCGATGAAGATTTTCAAGCCTCTGTATTCGTGCCTTCTCGTCGCGGCGGTCACCGCTTGTACGCCGTTGCAGGTGGTCACGCATCATGTTTCGTCGAGCGAATCGAGCGTGCCGGTCGGACATTACGAACTCGATCCGCATCACTGGAATGTGAGCTTCGACGTCGATCATTTCCATTATTCGCGCTTCGTTATCCGATTCGACAAGACGACGGCGCAACTCGACTGGAATGCGGACGGAATGTCCGGAAGCTCGGTGCGCGCCACCATCGACGCGGCGAGCGTGAATACCAACGTGCCCTTGCTCGATCGCATGCTGAAGGGGCCGGACATGTTCGACGTCGCGCGCTATCCGGACATCGTCTTCGCGAGCACGGGCTTTCAGCGCACCGGCGACGACAAAGGCACATTGACCGGCGACCTGACGATCCGCGGCACGACAAAGCCGGTCACGCTGAACGTGACCTTCAACGGCCATGCGATCAACCCGCTCACGAAGCAGGAGACGCTGGGCTTTTCAGCCGATGGACATTTCAGCCGCGCGCAATTCGGATTGTCGACGTGGTATCCCGCAGTCGGCGACGACGTTCACGTCGCGATTCAGGCCGAGTTTTCGAAGGCGCCGGCTTCTCAGTAATGCGTTGTCGGCTTACGCCGCCGTCCAATCGAGCACGACCTTGCCGCTGTTGCCCGAGAGCATCGTGTCGAAGGCGCGCTGATAATCGTCGACGGGAAAGGTGTGCGTGAGGATCGGCGAAAGATCGAGGCCGCTTTGCAGCATCGCGACCATCTTGTACCAGGTCTCGAACATTTCGCGCCCGTAGATGCCCTTGATCTCGAGTCCCTTGAAAATCACCTGATTCCAGTCGATGGCAGTTTGCGCGGGCGGAATGCCGAGTAGCGCAACCTTGCCGCCGTGATTCATCGATTCGAGCATCGCGGTGAACGCGCTCGGCACGCCGGACATTTCCAGACCGACGTCGAAACCCTCGGTCATGCCGAGTTCGCTCATGACGTCGCGCAGATTTTCGTTCGCCACGTTGACCGCGCGCGTCGCGCCCATCTTGCGGGCGAGTTCGAGGCGATAGTCGTTCACATCGGTCACGACGACATTGCGCGCGCCGACATGCCGCGCGATCGCGACGGCCATTACACCGATCGGCCCGGCGCCGGTGATGAGCACGTCTTCGCCCACGAGGTTGAACGAAAGGGCAGTGTGCGTCGCGTTGCCGAAAGGGTCGAAGATGGCGGCGAGATCGTCGGAGATATCGGGCGGAATCTTGAACGCATTGAAGGCCGGGATCACAAGATATTCGGCGAACGCACCTTCGCGATTCACGCCAACGCCGACGGTATTGCGGCACAAATGACGTCGACCGGCGCGACAGTTGCGGCAGAAGCCGCACGTGATGTGACCTTCGCCGGACACGCGATCACCGATGGCGAAACCGCGCACTTCCTGACCCATCTCGACAATCTCGCCGACGTATTCGTGCCCGACATGCATCGGCACGGGAATCGTCTTTTGAGCCCATTCGTCCCATTTCCAGATGTGGATGTCGGTGCCGCAGATGGCTGTCTTGCGGATGCGGATGAGCACGTCGTTATGGCCGACTTCGGGCCGCTTCACGCGCGTCAGGGTGAGGCCGGGCGCGCGTTCGAGTTTGGCGAGGGCTTTCATTGGCGTTTGATCTCGGTGTTCTTTGTTGGGTGGGCGCGGGGTTGCGGTGGCTTTATGCGCATAAAGCCGAGCGGGGCTCGCTCAGCGGATCACCCCGAGGGATCGGCCGACGCGTGCGAACGCATCGATCGCCTGATCGATCTGTTCCGGCGTGTGCGCCGCGCTCATCTGCGTGCGGATGCGGGCACGTCCCTTCGGCACAACGGGAAAGGAAAAGCCGATCACGTACACGCCTTCGCCGAGGAGCGCATCCGCCATCTTCGATGCGAGTTGCGCATCGCCGAGCATCACGGGAATGATCGGATGCTCGCCGGGAACGAGTTCGAATCCGAGTGAAGTCATCGCCTTACGGAAACGTGCGCCGTTTTCCCGGACGCGCTTGCGCAGCGCGGCACCTTCGTCGCTCGCGAGCAGCTCAAGCACTTTCAACGACGCGGCCGCGATGCTCGGCGCCAGCGAGTTCGAAAAAAGATACGGCCGGCTGCGCTGACGCAATAATTCGATGATTTCCTTGTGCGCCGCGACATAGCCACCCGATGCACCGCCGAGCGCCTTTCCGAGCGTTCCGGTGATGATGTCCACACGATCGCCCACGCCGCAATGCTCCGGCGTTCCCCGCCCGTTTTCGCCGATGAAACCTACCGCGTGCGAATCGTCGACCATCACGAGTGCGCCGTAGCGGTCGGCGAGATCGCAGATGCCGGCAAGATCGGCGATGATGCCGTCCATCGAGAACACGCCATCGGTTGCGATGAGCTTGAAGCGCGCGCCAGCGGCGTCGGCTTCCTGCAGGCGTGCTTCGAGATCGGCGAGGTCGTTGTTCTTGTACCGAAGACGTTTGGCTTTCGAGAGTCGCACGCCGTCGATGATGCTGGCGTGATTCAATTCGTCGCTAATGATTGCGTCTTCTTCGGTCAGCAACGTCTCGAAAAGACCGCCATTCGCGTCGAAGCAACTGGAGTAAAGAATGGCGTCGTCGGTTCCGAGGAATTGCGAGACGGCCCGCTCAAGCTCCTTGTGTACGGTTTGCGTCCCGCAAATAAAGCGCACCGAGGCCATGCCGAACCCGTCGGCGTCGAGGCCGGCCTTCGCCGCGTCGATCAGGCGGGAATCGTCTGCGAGACCGAGGTAATTGTTGGCGCAGAAGTTCAGCACATCGCTTCCGTCCGCAAGCCGGATATCCGACGACTGCGGGCTGGCGATCACACGTTCATGCTTGTAGAAGCCCGCCGCGCGGATCTCGTCGAGTGTCGAGCGCAGATGGGAGAGATATCGGTCGTTCATCGCAATCCTTTGTTTGGGCTGCTGCCGGAAATCAGACACCGCTTTTGCAGACGCCGATTTCGATCGGGCACGCGCACGCAGGCTCTTAGCCCTGTTATAGTGCATCCATCGTATCGGACAGATTCGATATTTCGAACCGATTTCCAATATACCGAACACTCTAAGGGATCGCGGGATTCATGGCAAGCGTGGGTTCAGAAGGAAAGACAGGCGACTTCGCCGGAACCGGGGCGACGCCGCCGCGCGTCGGCGAGGTCATTCAGCGCTTGCGCAACGAACGGAAGCTGACGCTTGACGATTTGTCACGCGCCGCGGGGGTATCGAAATCGATGTTGTCGGAAATTGAACGCGACAAGGCGAACCCGACTATTGCAGTCGCCTGGAGATTGACCAACGCGCTCGGCATCAGTCTCGATCAACTATTCGCACAGCAAAGGCCCGTCGAAGCGATCCGCGTGGCCGGACCGCATGACATCCCCACCTTGACCGGCGATAACGGCGGATATCAATTGCGCGTTTGGGGGCCGATAGAACTCGCAGGCAAATTCGAGTGGTACGAACTCACGCTGCAGTCGGGCGCATCGCTGACATCGAAGGCTCACGAACCGGGAACGCGCGAACATCTGACGGTGCTGAACGGCTCGATTGAGATCGATGCATCGGGCGCGACGCGTCGGCTCAAACCCGGGGAAACGGCCCGCTACGCGGCGGACGAGGCACACGCCATCCGCAATGTCGGACGCTCTGAGGCCAAGGCGTTGCTCATCGTGATTCATGGCTGATGGCGCAGTGCGCCTCGCGCTGGATCGGCCGACTTTATGCGCATAAACGTCGGATAAATTCCGGCCTGCGGTCAAACAAAAACGGGGCGCACGGCAAGTGCGCCCCGTCCTGCATGACACTGCTCAAAGCGGCATCAATGCAAATCGCGTGAAGTCTGCTTACGGATTCTTCTTGACCGCATCCTTCACGTCTTCGCGCGCGTCACCCACGCCCTTCTGCACCTTGCCTGCGGCCTGCTGCATGTCGCCCTTGGCTTCCTGAACCTTGTCGCCGGTCATCTTGCCGACACCTTCGTTGATCTTGCCCTTAACCTGCTTGCCGACGCCTTCAACTTGATCCTTGTTCATCTCGGTTCTCCCGTGCTTTGCAGCTTGATTAGCCACGCAGTACGCCTGAACTGACGATCTCAAGCGCCTGCGCACTCCGCCCAGGACCATTCCCAAGCATGACTCCACGATGCGCTTCGTTGGCGAGCACGCATAGCCGTGAATGTCTGAAACGCACGTAGGCGGAATCGCACATACACCCGGGTCGAGTAGCGCGACGCTATTTTCATTGCAACAAGTACTGTATATTTGTACAGTACAATAAGACCTGTTGGAAGGGGTGGATCATGGAGTCGAACGGCGAGAATCTGAGCAGGAAGCAGTTTGCCCGTGCGGTGCGCGATCTCGAGCGCATCACGCGCCAGATTGCGGGGCGTTATATCGACAAAGGCGTGCCCCTGACCTGGCGCCTTTTGCATGCGATCGAATCAGAGGCGGTCGCAGACCTGGGCTTTGCCGGGCGGCATGAAGCTGCGCTGCGAGAACTGTTCGCGCGTCCCGATGATTTTCATTTCCCCGAAACCGACGACGTCGTCGATATCGCATCTTCCGACGCCTTGCCCGCCGTTTTCGCCTTCGCCGTGGATGCCTACGAACAAGCCGCACGACACGGCCAGCCGCGACTCGCCATCGCCGCGCACTGACACAGCCTCACACTAGGCACGCGGCCTGGAACCGCGTGCTTAGCGTCGTTTCACCTTCCTTCAATCGTCATCGAGCTTCATCAAACAGCGTCAAGGTGCGAAGTCTGCCGCGATATCAGCGTCGCTGCGCGCCTTGAGTCGGCCGTCCCGGCACGCGCCGCGAAACAACTCGTAGTCTTTTTCCACCTGATCCGCATAAGCGCGCCCATAGCCGACGAGCACTTCGGCCATGCGTTCGCTGTTGCCGAGATATCCCGAGATCTCGATTGCGCAGCCGCCCGACTTCGCATGCGCGCGAGCCAGTGCCCAGCCGCAGATTGCCGCGTAATCCCGAAACGCGTCCGAGTCGAGAGCCTCGAGTTCGGCGGATATTTTCATGTCGCGTAACTGGCGGATATACAGCGCACGACCGAACGGGCCGGTCGCCCAGCCGAGAAACGGGTCCGTCGCCGCCTGCATCAGACGTTGGCCGTGGACTACGCGGTGTCCATCGTGCTCGGACGGATTCGCATCGTCGGATCGCTTCGCGTATCGCGCGACGACCGAGGCCGAAGCCTCCTTCATCTGTAAAAACAAAGGCTTATCGTGATGATCCGTAAATAGCAGAACCAGGCAGCGGGTCCCGACGCTTCCCACGCCGACCACCTTGAACGCGACGTCCTGTAGCGTAAATTGCGATAGCAACCGTGCGCGTTCCGGCGTCAGCGTCGCGACATAATCGCGCATGAGCGCCGCGATGATCTCTTCGCGGCTGCCTTCGAGCGTCATCCAGGCGTCGTCCTTGTCGATCAGCGTGCTCTTGCCGCGAATATGGAACACGGCGGGCGGGGCATCGCGGATGCGCCACGCGTCGCCGGTCTGCTCCGCCAGCTTCGGCAGCATCGTTTCGTGAGTGCGCCGCGACGCACGCTCGATGCCGCGCTTGATGCGCCGCCGCGAGTCGTCCGTCTGGACTGCGCCCATCATGCGTTCGAACGTGATGCGCTCATACCAGAGGTCGAGCACGCTCATCTCCGCATACTCGCGCATATGCGATTGATAGCTGCGCGTGACGAGGAAGGCGAACTCGTCGGCGGTAAGGTCGCCATGGCCGAGATGGCGCCCGGCGATCGTGAAGCTCGCGACGAGTCGCTTCAGATCCCACTCCCACGGACCGGGCGCAGTTTCGTCGAAATCGTTGAGATCGAAGATGAGCGCGCGCTCCGGCGTTGCAAAGCCGCCGAAGTTGGACAGATGACAGTCGCCGCAAATCTGAATCGAGATACCGCTGTTGGGGGTGGCCGCCAGGTCATGCGCCTGAATGATTGCACTGCCGCGATAAAAGGTGAACGGCGAAACGAGCATGCGGCCGTAGCGCAGCGGAATCAACGCATCAACACGGCCTTTGCTGCTCGCACGCAGGAGTTCAACCGGATCGCGGTCGACATCGCCAATGGTCTCGTTGGCTCCCCGCGGCGTGCGCTCGCGCGCCACGCGCCCGTTCGCGCGGCGTTGCTGCCAGGTCTCTTGGGCCATCGTTCACTCCGTGCTCTTTTAGTTGTGCGTCGAAGGAAGCCGTGTAGACGACAGTAGACGACGAACCACACTCATCGCAAGACAGTTATCGACACTTCGGTGAACGCCTGCGCTTGACGCGAGGCGCTCGAAGCCCGACCCTGTGCGCAGTGCAATACAGCGTAAAGCGCGCTCACCGACACCATGCCGAACACTTCCGATCTCTTCGACCAACAGCGAGCCGACTGGCAGGCCGATCCGCATGCCGCGTTCGACGCGTGGCTCGCGCAGCAGTCGTTCAGAGCATCGTCGGCGGATGTCTATCGCGCGCAATGGGGCAATTTTCTGGAGTGGCTCGACGCGAAGCGCGCGACGCTGCATACGGTGCAACGTCCGGTCATCGAGCAATTCGTTGCTCAACTCGATATTCGTCGGCCGCAGCGCATGCGGTATCTGCGCCTCATCGAACGCGTGCTGGATCATGTGCGGGAAATCGAATCCGCGGGGACGAACCCGGCGCGCTTTATCGCTCAGGACGGCAATGCCGCGTGGCGCAAGGCCCGCGACAACGAGCCCACCGGCTTCCTCACTCACGATGAACGCGCGCTGTTGGTCGCGCATCTCTTTTCGCCGCTCGGCGCGTTGCCGGCCGGGCAACGCTGGCGCGAGCGGCGCGATCGGGCGCTGGTCGCCGCATTTCTGGGCGGCGGCGTGAAGACGGGCGAGGCGGCGCAACTCACCGTCGATTGCTACGCGGCCGGCGCGCCCTATGTCACCGTTGATGCTTCGAATCCGTTGCTGATTCGGCAGGCGCGGCTTGCGCCGTTTGCCGTTGACTTGATCGACAGCTGGATCGGCGAGCGCAAGACCGCGGCGCTAGCGGGCGATTTGCTGTTCCCCGCTGCGCCGTCCGGTCGCCCGATGCACAAGGCGACCATGCTGCGCGCGATCGATGCGGTCGTGGCGGCGTCCGGTATCGCGGTGTCGCGTGTTGCGCGGGCAAGTCCGCAGACGCTGCGCAACACCTACGCAGCCGAATTGTTCGAGGATGGCACGGAGCCCGAACGAGTCGGACAGTGGCTCGGTTTTCAGCAGACGATCTCGGTGCATCGGCTGCATCGCGCGTGGCAGGACTGGATGGGTGAGCAAATACGGGAGCGCGATATCGCTCAGGCGCGCGCAGCCTCGACGCGGATCGCCGATCCGCATGGGCCGATCGGCGATCCCGAAAACGCTCACCTTTGAAGCCCGTTCACGCTCAATCGCAAAATCAGGATGCGTTTGACGGGCGAAGAAAACCCTCGACGGCGCCAAGCTTCGACGACGCAGCCTCCGACGTCCGCTCGCAATTCGGACAGGACAGTTCGAACTCATCCTCGTGGCGCTGCAGTTCGGGTTCGCCGACCTCGCATGCCGGACAGACGCTCGGCAAGGCGACGTGAGCATCGATTTGTGTGCCGAGCCCGGCGATTTCTTCGGCGGTGAGGCGTCCCTGGGCCACTAGCGATGCGATCAGCGCGCCGGTTTCGGCGCTGACACCGGACTGGATGCGTTGCGCGTCGCGTTCGCGTACGAGCGCATCGATCTCGTCGGATTGCGCCCGTACCTGCGATTCGAGCCGGTCCGCACGCCCTCTGACCGCGCTAAGTTGTTGAATGAAATCAAATTCTTTCTGACTCGCTTCGCGTACGCCAGCCTGATAGGTCGCGGCCATCCCGCGCAGGGAGTCGAGTTCGACGAGCATCGGCCGCACGCGTCGCTCGGCTTCCTTGACGGCATCCTTGATTTGCTGGGCATAGTGTTCGGCGTTCTGGCGCAGCTCGCTCTGCAGTTCGTCGACACGATCGCGAAGTCCGGATGTGGCTGTCTGCTCTTGTTGCAGACGCGACGTCAGCGCTTCATTCTCTTTTTCCCAACGCGCGATCACCTCCCGCAAGCCTGACTGCGCGTCCGAACCCTGGCTGCGAAGCGCCTTTAGCTCAGCCTCCAGCGCGGCTATTTGGCTCGCGCCCGCTTCAACGCGCGCTTCGGCTCGCCGATAAGCGTCCTCGATCGTCTCGCGACGAATATCGGCATCGCGGACCTGAGCTTGCGCGGCTTGAACGGCGGCGTCGAGATGTTTCTTTTCCTCGTCGAGGACGGTGCGCGCGTGCTGCCGCGCTTCTTCGTAGAGCGTGGCAAGCAGCTCGCCGGCCCGCTCACGCAGCGATTCTGGGATATCTCCGGTGTCGACTCGGACGCGCAAAGTCGAACGGAGGTTAGTCCAGAACGTTTCGATGTCTTTTGGAATGTCGCTGGCGCTGCCCGTTTGCGTAAGTTCACGGACCGTGGTCACCGACGGGCGAATGCCGAGATCGAGGAATAAGCGCTTGCAGGCGTGCTGGGATAGCTCCTGCCGACGCGCGCCAGCCGCTCGCATTGTTTCAATCTCTTTTCGCAGGATGTCTCGAGTTGCTTGATTCATGTTGGCTGTTAGAGGATCGATGTATCGATCATAACGTTTTACGTAGAATTCGTAATGCCTTTCCCGCGTTTAGCATACTTTGCCTAAGACGGGGTCAACGAAGGGCTACGGCGAATGCTCTAGCCTGCAGCGCTCAGTGGTTTCCGTGAAACACGCTGAAGAAGCAATGATATCTATCTGATTTTACGCATGTTTCTGTCGAGCATGCAAAGCCGGTGTCTGTTTCACGAGTGGTGTTCTCGAATTGCAGGACGAAAACTCTGTACGGCTCTTTTGAGAGTATTAGAAGTAAACACCTTTGAACCTTGTTAAAACAGTTAACGCCCGCTGAAAGCCTTACTCCATAAGGCTTTCCCGGCGATGAGGTGAGACCTTGCAGGATACATGGTGAAACTCTTCGGGATGCACGGGTGATGACCTTCGGGGCCGATAGTGAGGAGAAGCAGGAAGCATCGTGAGCGGGTTCAGGATGGCGCTGCGCAGTAATGGTGAGCGATTTCGGGAGCGTGCTGTCGTCAGACCATTGTCGCATCGAGAATGGCCGCGGAGCGGATGGTTCGGCAACGTGAGTACTTCCGGGAGCGCTGAAATGGGCCCAAAGTCTGGTCCACACAGGTCATTATTACCGATTGGTGAGGTTTTTCGGGGCCGTTTGACTATCACAGGTGAGTGTTTTCAGGGGCCGGGACGCCTTTTTTGCATTAGACGTGGGCGATAAAGGCCAAAGGTGAGACTTTTCGGGGCTTGGTTTGCCGAACGGAGCGTGCGAACGTGCCATTCGAGCCATCTCAGCGACCAGAAGTTTGGTTTCTATGCTTCAGGTGAGCATTTTCGGGAGATTAAAAGTGCTCTGTCCAGCCTTTTTCGGTCAATGTGGCTGACGTGCTAATGGTGAGAACTTACGGGATCGTGAAGGCTTGCTTTGGCAGCCCGCGTTAGCGAGTGGCCTAGCTAGACCTTAAAAAAAGCGTAAAAACATAGACTTATAGATGATAAGCATCGTGGGTCGAACGCAAAGGTGAGACTTTTCGGGGCCCTTCAGTGCTTCGAGAGCGACGGCTCACAATCGAATGGGTGAGGCTTTGCGGGATTCGAATTCCGTGGACGAACATGAAGAAAGCGAGATAAGTGCCTGCAGGAACGCATATTTCTCCGCTGGGTCGCACTGAGGTGAGACTTTTCGGGAGTCGCTCGGGCGCCCTGATCGGGGTGTCGAGCCCGGATAAATGGCGAAGGTGAGACTTTGCGGGAGCTCGATCCGCCCGAGGACGCACCAGACAAGGGGAGCGGGGCGTTGCCCTTTTTTGACGCTCGGACTAAAGGTGAGACTTTGCGGGACATTCTTTTTGGCCTCGGACAAAGCGTGGGGCTAAAAGCCTTGATATCCGCACCGCCAAGGGCGCCAGGGCAGCAGAATTCACTTGGAGCGCCGCCTTGTCGCACCTGCCCCACCTTCGCGTAGCGCGAAAAAATATTTTAGGTGAGGAGTTTCGGGAAGCCATTGCCAGCCTTCACGTAACCTCAAAATACGGCGCGAGCCGTTTACCCGCATGAATCCTACGCGAATCGCATGACCACGAAAGGTGAGCGGTGAGTGTTTACGGGAGCGCACCGCAGTGAGTCGCGTCGCCCGATACGGGTTCACCCCCGTAGGGTGAAGCGGCACCTATAGACGCGGTTCACCCCTATCGGTATCCTTGCACGCAATATTCGAACTATCCATCGCATGGCAACCAAGCGCGCAAAGAAAACCGACGTCGTCAGCCCGAGCTCGGCCGAATTGCGCAAGGCCGTCGAGGCCATCGCCATTCAGCCCAAGAGTGGCAAAATCACGCTGCTCACTCGCAAGCTGTTCAACGTTTTGCTTGCCGTCGCGCAGCAAGCCGACGAATCCGGCGATACCTATCGTGCTTTGTTGTCCGACATCGTCGCGAATTCGGCGTTCGATTCGAACGATACTGCGCTCGTGAAGGAGCATCTGCGCCGCATGGTGTCGGTGCAGGTGGAGTGGAGCACTGGAACGTCGAGTCAGAAGCCCGGACGCAAATGGGGCATTTCCACGCTTATCGCCGACGCCGAAATTCTCGAAGATCCGACGACGCGCCGCGTCTGGGTCGAGTTCTCGTTCGCGCCCAAGATCAAGAAGAAGCTGCTCGATCCTGTGCAGTATGCGCGTCTGAGCCTGCAGTTTCAGAGTCAGTTGCGCAGCAGCGCGGGTCTCGCGCTGTACGAAATCTGCGTGCGTTACCTGACCAACCCCAGCCACCTGACGATGCGCGAAACGTGGGAATGGTGGCGGCCGATCCTTTCCGGCACCCCGGACACGGAGGCCGGCGACGAAGCCAAGCGCGAGTACAAATACTTTAAGCGCGACTATCTACGGCCTGCGATCGCCGAGGTCAACGCGGTGACGAATATCTTCGTCGAACTGGTGGAGCATCGTGAGGGAAGACGGGTCGCGGAGATCCAGTTTCGCGTGACCGAGCAAAAGCAGCCGATGCTCGCCCTCGATGAACATCCGAACGTGTTCGACAGCACGCTCGTCGATCGGATGGTGAAGATCGGCATTCCGCTCAAGGATGCTCAGACGCTCTACGCCGACAGCGAAGAGAATCGCATCCGCGCGGCATTGCAGATGACTGAGCAGCGTATGCGCAGCACGACGCTGCCACCGGTTCGAAGCGCCGCGGCGTTGTTCAAGGATGCGCTCAAG
This sequence comes from Caballeronia insecticola, assembly GCF_000402035.1. GTDB lineage: Bacteria > Pseudomonadota > Gammaproteobacteria > Burkholderiales > Burkholderiaceae > Caballeronia > Caballeronia insecticola. The sequence continues at coordinate 2,625 of NC_021294.1, read as the reverse complement.
AAGGGCTATGCGCCGCCGCTCGAAGTGCTGCCGCCCACGACGACCAGCGCCGCCGCGCGTGTCTCGGCCCCGGGTGCCGACGATCTGAAGGCGCGGTTATTGAGCGAGTTTTCGGCGTATCGCCGCAAGGAAGCGCGCGTGCTTTACGACGAGCAAGGTGAGGACGAACGGGAGATCGCGCGTCAGTCGTTTGAGGAAGATATTTTGCCGGGCCTCGGCACGCATATGCGCGATGACTGGCGCAAGCGCGGTCTGGATTCAAAACTGGCCGAGACGTCCTTCTTCGACTGGCTTGCTCGAAAGACGTGGGGTGAGCCCACGGATGGCGATCTCCTGGCTTTCACGCTCAGTCAGTCGCGCGCGGGCTAAACACTGCTAATCGATCTGGAAGGCCGCCGGACACTCGCCGGCGACCAACCAGTCTCTGCGTATTACGTGTTGATCTGACCGGATTGCAACATCGTTTCGATCTGATGTAGCAGTTCATCGCGCTTCTCGCGCGACAGGCCGCGCAGACGCAGTTCTAATCGATCTTCACCGTATGATTTCAAATCGCCAACGGTGACGCCATCCAGCTTGATATCGAGTCGCTGCGCATAGCGCTGACGGCCTGGCGTCTTCGGCGTTTCCTGAGCACTGGCGCGCCCCTTGACGATATCCGCGACCTGGCGCGTGCTCAGATCGTCCGACGTGATCTTGTTGATGAGCCGCAAGGTGGCGTCGCTGCCGCGAGCAGTGTGATAGCGCGTGATCTGATAGGCCATGTTCGAGCCGAAGCGATCGGGCCTCGCCACCATTTCCTGCATGACGGTTTCGGGAAGCTTCGCGATCGACAGTGCCACCGCGATCGTCGATTCGTCGAGTCCGAGATGATCGGCTAGTTCGCGCTGACTCTGGAAATGCTTTTCGTCGAGGAAACGCCGCCAGACGATGGCGTTGTCGAACACCGTCTGGGAATCGCGCTGCACGTTCAGGTCATAGCCCAGTTTGTAGCTCTCGATGCCGACCGGCAAATCGACTACCACCGCCTTGACCGTATCCTTATTCGCCTCTTTCAAAGCCCGCACGCGGCGTCCGCCGTCGCTGACGAAGAAAGTGCCCGGGTTTTCGTAATCGGGGATCACGTGAATCGCCTGCTGCTGTCCTTGCTTCGCGAGATTGACGGCCAGCTCAGCGATCGACGTCTTCAGATAAAAATGACGCGGATTGAAGGGGCTCGGTTTGATCGCCTTTAACAGCAGTTCGATGACTTGCCCTGCGGTGTAGCGATTCGCACGCCGCCAGGCGCGGTATTCCTCGGATTCAGGGCCGGCCGCGATATCGCCAGCGTCCTCCACAAAGGCGCTCGAGCGGCCATTGGCGGCAGCCTGCCCCGCGTGCTGGATATCGACGATCCCATCGATCGCGTTCAGGCGATCGAGTGCCGTGCGTTTCTCGCTGCTCGTCGAGTCGGGGCGGGCCTTGAAGCCCTTTGCAAACTGGGACGGTTTCATTCAGGGTCCTTTATGCGCATAAAGTCAGGGAAGCATGCCGAGGATTTCGTCGGCTACGGCGCGGATCTCGGTCGCGGCAAGTCGCGCTCCGCGGTCGGTCATCTGCAGCACGGTTTGGCCAAGCGCCATTGCCTGCTTGTAGCATTCACGGGTGGGAATCTGAGTTTTGAGCAGCGGGAAACCGAGCTCTTCGAGGGCAACCTTCAACTCGCGCGTCAGCATGCGCTTCTCTTCCGTTTTGTTGAGCAGGAAGACGGCGCGCAAGTCTTCGTTCATGACTTGGGCCTGCTGAACGAGCTTGACGAGACCGACGCTCGACCAATAATCGGCCGGCGATGAGGAAGTGGGAATCACCGCGACACTCGCTGCCAACAGCACGACGCCGGACACTTTCTCGGTAATGGACGGCGGGCAATCTACTACGATGATGTCGTAGTCGTTGACGAACTTCTTGATTTCGCGGTGGATCTGCCCTCCCGCTTCCGACAGATTGACGACGGGAAACGGGATTCCACTGACGCCATCCGATGCCGCGCTCGCCCAATGCACCAGCGTGTTCTGACCATCCGCGTCGACGACGAGCACGCGCTTCTTCTTTTCGTGAAAGGCCGCGCCCAAGTGCATCGCGATTGTGCTTTTGCCGACACCGCCCTTCTGCTGCGTGATCGCTATGATTTCCGCCGCCACGTTTTACCTCGAGATTTTGAAGTCCGTTGAATTCTACATTGCCGTTGTTAATTTTCCAGTAAAAATCGGCGACAAACGATAGCGTTAGCCGTCTGGCCAAGGTTTATGCGCATAAAGCTGGTTTGACTCGTGATCAGGGCGTCCAGACGCGATCAAGAATGCAATCGGTCAACACACAGCCACCGCAGACTTTATGCGCATAAAGTCGCCGTCGTACCGGCGGCACGCAAACGCGGCATTCTGTCGATCACAGGGCAGCTCAAGCTTTATGCGCATAAAGTCCTGCCCCTCAGACGCCCGCGCTCAAGCCCCCGCCAACCTGTTCCTTCCGCCATCCCCTGCCGGACAAAATCGCCTATCCTAAGCGCTGATTCCACAGCCGCTCAGGCCGGAGCCGAGATGACTGTTCGCAACTTGGACATCCTGTTCGCACCCAAATCGGTAG